>VBCM01000020.1 GCA_005883675.1 Betaproteobacteria bacterium | reverse complement strand
CCGAGAGCGGCATGTATTGCTCAAGCGCCTGGATCGTCGAGTAATGGCTGCCTGACTGGTGGCCGACCGAGATCGGCACGCCGCGCAGGTCTTCGGGCGTCTTGATCGGCGACTCGGGCGGCACGAACACCGCTGACGGCGAGACCGAATAGGCGTCGGCATACATCTTGGCGTGGCCTTTGGACGCGGCGACGTTCACCGTCCAATGGCAGGCGCAGCTCACGTTGCTGTCGCGACCCGCTTCGATGTTCTGGTAGGCGCCGACCTTGTTCGCCGTGGCGTGCGCGCGGGCGAGGTCCTGACCCTTGAAGGCCTCGCGGAACTCGTAGTCGAGCCCTTCGGCCTTGAAATAGCCCTTGTCCTCGGCCACCCACTCGTGCAGACGGAAGTGCGGCGTTATCAAGAATTTGGACATTTCCTGGCGGCTCCCTCGGCGGAAAAGGTTGGTAAAGATAAGCGAGAAATCGGCAATCCGTAAGCGACCGGTATGGGGCTCGAAACCATTGCGCAATCTCGCGGGGCTACGGTAGAGCCATGAAACTGCGCTCGCAACTCGAGCAGCAGGTGGAGTCCCTCTTCGCGCGCTGCCCCGAGCTCTCGGGCTTCGCGGTGCGCACCGAGAACGACGAGCTTTTCGTTTCCGACGTGGGTATCGCGCCGCGCCTGTCGGCCGAGCAATACGGCGAAATCTTCCAGGACATCGCCCGCACGCTCGCCGAATTCCTCGAAGAGGAGCCGGGAGCGACCGAGCTCCTGCGCGGGCGCACCTTCGCGCGGACGCTGCACTAAGTTTTTAATTCGTGTAGCAATTCGCATTCTCGGGTCTAGCCTGTAGTGCGCTCGGGAAATGCCCGATGTCGCGATTTCTCCAGGGTTCTGTAGTATTCGCAGTGACACAGCACTGCTTGAAGGCGCTACAGATGAAGACCCTCGATTTCAAGCCCGTCTTTCCCGACAGCCTCCTCGTCCGCCTCGAAGCCGACGTCGAAGCGAAGATCAGCGCGCTTTTTGCGCGCTGCCCCACGTTGCATGGTTTCTCGGTCCAGGACCGCGCGATGCTGCCGCGCGACCTCGACCAGTCGCGCATTCCGGATGCCGATCTGTTCGTCACCGAAATCGGCGTCTTTCCCAAGCTCGAATCGCAGTACGACGACATCTACGACGAGATCACGCTCGCGATCTCGGACCTCGTGAAGGACCAGCCGCAGGCGTACGACTTCCTGCGCGGCCGCACCTTCGCGCGCACGCTGCACTGATCCA
The DNA here is from genome assembly GCA_005883675.1 of Betaproteobacteria bacterium. GTDB lineage: Bacteria > Pseudomonadota > Gammaproteobacteria > Burkholderiales > SG8-39 > SCGC-AG-212-J23. The sequence goes on along the minus strand of VBCM01000020.1, from coordinate 2,619 downwards.
GCAGGACCCAAGGGGACGGGAAGCGCTCGCCGCTGCGGCCAGGCAGAAACTGGCCGCAGCGGCTGGAGCGCCATTGGCGGTGCTACGCTCGCTGCCATGCCGGCGAACCTCTCGCCCGAGTACAAGGAAGCCGAGCATGCGTACAAGCGCGCCCGCGAGCCGCGCGAGCGACTCGAATGCCTGCGCGAGATGCTACGCACGATCCCGAAGCACAAAGGCACCGAGCACCTCCAGGCGGACATCAAGTCGCGCATTCGCGAGCTGACCGACGAGCTCGCCGCACCGCGCAAGGGCGGCCGCAGCCATGCGAGCGCGCTGCGGCGCGAAGGCGCGGCGCAGGTGTGCCTCGTCGGCCCGCCAAACTCCGGCAAGTCGACATTGCACGCTGTGCTCACCGGCTCGCGCAGCGAAGCCGGGCCGTTTCCGTTCACCACCCAATCGCCCGTTCCGGGGATGCTGCCGTTCGAGGACATCGCGTTTCAGCTCGTCGATCTGCCGCCGGTGGCGGCAGAGCACCTCGCGCCGGAGCTCTTCGGCGTGCTGCAAAGCGCCGACGCGGCGTGGCTCGTCGTGGATCTCGCCGATCCGGCGACGCCCGAGCAGGTACTCGCGGTGCGCGACGAGCTCGCGCGGCGCAAGATCATGCTCGACGAGCGCTGGCCCGGCGAGCGCGCTGTCGCCCCCGCGGACGCGGGGGCCCAGGATGACGATATTTTTCGCGTGCGCTTGCCGACGCTGCTCGTGGCGAACAAGAGCGATCTCGACCCGGAGCCCGATGAAGCGAAGGTGCTCGAGGAGCTCCTCGGCTTGCGCTTCCCCGCGCTCTGCGTCTCCGCTAAGGGCGGCAGCGGCCTCGGCGAGCTGGCACCGTTTCTCGCAAGAGCACTCGGCATCGTGCGCGTGTACACCAAGCTTCCAGGCAAGGCAGCCGATCGCAGCCGGCCTTTCACGCTGCGCGCAGGCGACCGCGTGCTGGACGTCGCGCGACTCGTGCACGCCGATGTGGCCGGCTCGCTCAAGTACGCGCGGGTGTGGGGTAGCGGCGAATTCGACGGCCAGCAGGTCGGTCCCGAGCACCGCGTCGCCGATGGCGACGTGCTCGAGCTGCACTCACGCTAATTCGGGGACGGAGCCAGAACTGCTGCGGGTCGAAAGCGGTCGTTCCCAGTTACGCAGGCGCCCGCCGATACAGCGTGTTCGGCAAGTTCCCCTCGCGCCCTGATACAACGCCGCGCCACAGCGGAATGAAAGTACGTCATTAGATGTTCGCCAGTGCCGGGACCCTCACCGCGAACAGGGTTGTTTCCAAATTCGGGAGGGGGCTCTCGAAGGCGTTCTACTTCGTCAGGTTAACGTAAAGAGGGAGGCGCATATGCGCAAAGGTATCCTCTCGGCAATCGTAGCGCTCTCGATCATACTGATCGTCGGCAGTGTCCAGCCTGCCGCTGCTCAGTTCTATACCCAGCACAACCTGGTGTCCGACGGGTTCGTGCCGGCGGACCACCCCGATGCCAACATGGTGAACGCTTGGGGGCTGGCCTCCGGCCCGACCTCGCCGTGGTGGATCGCCGACAACGGGTCGGGCCGCACCACGCTGTACAACGTCGGTACCGGCGCCGTCCAGGCGGTTTTCACGGTTCCTGGCGCCAGGGGCCAGCAGGGCACGCCTACCGGCGTCGTGTTCAACGGCGGCACCGGCTTTGTCGTGAACAACGGTGCGGGCGTGAGCCCAGCCCGATTCATCTTCTCCGCCGAGGACGGCACGATCTCCGCGTTCAGGGGGAATCCCATCGTCATCGTGGTGGACAACTCGGCGAGCGGCGCGGTGTACAAGGGGCTCGCGATCGCGAGCACGACGACCGGCGACTTCCTCTACGCCACGAACTTCCACGCGGGCACCGTCGACGTGTTCAACAGCACTTTCCACTTCGTCCCCATGCCCGGCAAGTTCACCGACCCCAATCTCCCGGCCGGCTACGCGCCCTTCGGCATCAGGAACATCGGCGGCATCATCTACGTGACCTACGCGCTGCAGGACGCGGACAGACACGACGATGTGGCGGGCGAGGGTCATGGGTTTGTGAACGCCTTCGACACCGCCGGCAACCTGCTCCGCCGAGTCGCTTCCAAGGGCCAGCTCAACTCGCCGTGGGGGCTCGCCCTCGCGCCGGGAAACTTCGGTTTCTTCAGCGGCGACCTGCTCGTCGGCAACTTCGGCAACGGCCGCATCCACGCCTTCGACCCCGCGAACTTCAACGGGCAGGGCGAGTTCCAGCACCGCGGCCCGCTCCACTCTGCCGACGGGTCGCCCATCGCCATCGACGGCCTCTGGGCGATCGCCTTCGGCAGCGGTGCGCCAAACAACGGCCCGACGAATACCCTCTTCTTCACCGCGGGTCCGGATGGCGAGCGGCACGGCCTGTTCGGTACGCTCGTCGTGGCGCCTTAGCGGCCGCCAGAGAGAGGGCGGCGCTGTCGACTACGAAGTCGGCAAGGAGTATGACAGGCGGCATCGTTGAGCCACGTGCAGGAGCCCTCGCGATCGCTGCGCGGTCGCGAGGAATTACGAAGGCGATAGCTAGCGTCGCACTGGTTCTGGCGGCACTTGCCGCTTCCGGC
>VBCM01000146.1:18079-18759 GCA_005883675.1 Betaproteobacteria bacterium | reverse complement strand
GGCTTCGTTACTCATCGGTCGTTCTCCTTGTTGGTCCGATTCGCCAGGCTGAAGCGTGCTATGGACCGGAACGTCTGTGAAATCGTTTGATTCGAACGCACTTATAGGGGATGCCTATTCGACCCCGGAAGTGCGGCATGCTGACGATGCCACTTATTACGAACGTAACGGAAGTTGCCCGGATCGACATGGCCCGGTGACGCCTGCCCGCCAAGTTGGGGCTCCTGGAAAAGACGGCGCAGTGAACCCGCCTCGTTCGATGCAGTCCATGGATTGCTGGGGTTATTTCCGGCTGGCATGCATCGCGCTTGCCTGCATCTTCATCCTCTATCACTGACGTGACGCCATGGACCGCGGATATCGCGACGAGAACGTGCTCGTGCTGCAAGGCGGCGGCGCGCTCGGTTCCTACCAGGCGGGCGTGTTCGAGGCGCTCGCCGACGAAGGCATCGCCCCGAGCTGGGTCGCCGGCATCTCCATCGGCGGCATCAACGGCGCGCTGATCGCCGGCAACGCGCCTGACGAGCGCGTCGCGCGCCTGCGGCAGTTCTGGGAGCTCGTCAGCTCCGCCATCCCGGAGCCGGTGTGGACTCCCGACGCGCACACCCACCGCTGGCTGAATCGCCTTGCGGCAACGCAGGCGCTCTTCTTCGGCGTGCCCGGCTTCTTCGCGCCGCGCC
>VBCM01000146.1:0-18069 GCA_005883675.1 Betaproteobacteria bacterium | reverse complement strand
CGCGATCAGCTATTACGATACGACGCCGCTCAAGGAAACGCTCGAGCGTCTCGTCGACTTCGAGCGCCTCAATTCCGGCGAGCTGCGCCTTTCGATCGCCGCCGTCAACGTACGTACCGGCAACCTCACCTACTTCGACACCGCCAAGCAACGGCTCGACGTGCGCCACGTCATGGCGGGCGGCGCGCTGCCGCCCGGCTTTGCGCCGGTCGAGATCGACGGCGAGCACTATTGGGACGGCGGCCTCGCCTCGAACACGCCGCTCAACTACGTGCTCGAGCAGCCGGGCTCAGGCGAGCGAACCATCTTCCAGGTCGATCTCTTTCCGGCGCGCGGCCCGCTGCCGAAAACCATGGAGCGCGTCAGCGACCGGGAAAAAGACATTCGCTACTCGAGCCGCACGCGCCTCAACACCGATGTGGACGTTCAGCGCCGGCGCGTGGCTGCGGCGGCGACGCGGCTGATGCAGAAGCTGCCGCCCGAGCTGCGCGACGATCCGGACGCCCGCCAGGTGATGGATGCGCTGCGCGCGAATTGCGTGAGCCTCGACATCGTGCAGCTCATCTACCGCGCAAAGCGCTACGAGAACCACGCCAAGGACTACGAGTTCTCCCGCCTCACCATGCGCGAGCACTGGGCCGCGGGCCACGCCGATGTCGTGCAGACAGTGCACGACCCGCGCTGGACCGGGCGCGGCCCGGCCGAGCTCTATGGCGTGCGCGTGTTCGATCTCGTCATTCCCGAGCGCACCGCTGCCGTGGCAGCGGCTGAGAGCCAAATTCCCACTGGAGTGTTTAACTATGACGCTGCGTAACAAGGTCTGCATTGTCACCGGCGCCGCGAGCGGCATCGGTAGAGAAATCGCGCTGCGCTTCGCCGCCGAGGGCGCGCGCGTCGCGATCGCCGATCTGAACAAGACGGCGGCTCAGGCGGTCGCGGACGAGATCACCGCCAAAGGCGGCCAGGCGCTGGCGGTCGCGATGGACGTCACCAACGAGGAGCAAGTCAACGCGGCCGTCGTCGCCGTGGTACGCGCATGGGACGGCGTCGACGTGCTGGTCAGCAACGCCGGCATTCAGATCGTGCATCCGATCGAGGAATTTCCGTTCGCCGACTGGAAGAAGATGCTCGCCATCCATCTCGACGGTGCCTTCCTCACCACGCGGGCGGTCCTGCCGCACATGCAGCGCTCAGGCCGCGGCGGCAGCCTCATCTATATGGGCTCGGTGCATTCGAAGGAAGCTTCGGTGCTCAAATCCGCCTACGTCACGGCGAAGCACGGCCTCATCGGTCTTGCGAAGACCGTCGCCAAGGAAGGCGCGAAGTACGGCATCCGTGCGAACGTCATCTGCCCGGGCTTCGTGCGCACCCCGCTCGTCGAGAAGCAGATTCCCGAGCAGGCGCGCGAGCTCGGGATCAGCGAGCAGGATGTCGTCAAGAAAGTCATGCTGAAGGAAACCGTCGACGGCGAATTCACTACTGTGCAAGACGTGGCCGAGGTGGCGGTGCTCTTCGCCGGCTTCGAGTCGAACGCGCTCACCGGGCAATCGCTCGTCGTGAGCCATGGCTGGTACATGCAATAAGCCATGCGGCTCGCCACAGCAGTTCTTGCTCTTACGATGAGCGCACCGCTCGCGGCGCAGGAGGGCGCGACGCTCGTGCTCGGCGCCGGCGCGAGCGGCATCTGGCATCACAACAGCCATGTGCAGCACACCGTCGAGACCGTGAGCGTGGAATACCGCAGCGGCCACGAGCTCTTCAGAGAGGTGAAGCCGCTCGTCGGTGCGTTCGCCATGTCGGACGGTGGCGCCTACCTCCATGCCGGCATCTATCGCGACTTCGCGCTCGCGCCGCGCTGGATCGTGACGCCACACTTTTCCGCAGGCGCGTACGGGCGTGGCTCCAAGAACGACTTGGGCGGCACGCTGGAGTTCCAGTCGGGCGTCGACCTCTTCTATCGGCTGGACCGCGGCTGGCGTATCGGCGCCACGCTGCGGCACGTGTCGAACGGGGGCATCTATGACGTCAATCCCGGCATCGAGACGCTCGCGGTTCTGCTTTCGGTACCGTTGCGCTGATCGCGCAATTCTGTACTAAGTACAGAATTTCAGTGACGCGCGCGCCGGTATAGCCATAAGAGCAAAGCGAGCAGCGTGCCGCCAGGGAGCAGCAACTCCAGCATGACGTAGGGGCTCGCTTGGCGCGCGACCTGCATGAACTGTTTCATGCGGCCATGCTGGGCCCGCAACGCTGCGATGCAATTTCGGCCGCATTACGACCGAAACCTCAGACGATGCGAGATTCAGTGACGGGCGCGCAAGCTCGCCGCGTGCTCGATTTCGCTAAGCGGTTTCTTGCGGGCAAGAAGCGCCGTCTCGCGCGCCGTCGGCAGGCGCAGGTGCGGCCGCAGCGGATGGCGCAGCGTGCGCCGCGCGAGCAGCGTGCGCAGCTTGTCATCGCTCATGTCTGACGCCGCCAGCCGCCGGAGCTGCCCGCCCTCCACCGCGGCGATCGGCAGGCCGTCGCGATAGAGCACGCGGTTGCGGTATAAGTTCATCCGCCTTCTCCGTCTTTCGCACGGCCCGCAGCCGCCCGACTGCATCCGCAGCCGCGAACTGCTCGCCGCCAAAACCGGTGACGAAGCGGCCGCCGCGGATCTCGCCGCGCGCTTCGAGGCGCCGATAGACGCGCACGAGATCACGCCAGGGCGGTAGCTGCGACTCGCGCTGCAGCACGCCGCGGAAAACGACGCCGTAGCGCTTGAGGAGCGTCCGCGCCACGGCTTCGACATCATCCGCGCGCTCGGCGCTGAGCAGCGCCCAGCGCCCGGCCGTCTCGACCAGCGTCCGGCGCTTGTCCGGCGCCGCGAGCAACGCGCGCAGCCCCGCGAAGCTGTCCGCCGTAGCGACGCCCGCACCCGCCAGCTCGGCAAGCCCGCGCTCGACAAAAGTCGGCAACAGCCCGGTGGCCTTCACCAGCTCGTGGAAGAACGAAGCGCCGCGCTTCTCCAGCGCTTGTCTGATCGCGGACGCCTCAGCCGAGAATCCGGCACCCGGATCGGCCGCCGCCTGCCAGACGTTGGCGTGCTCGCGCCGGAGCAGCGCGATCGGGGAGCTGCGCAAAGGCGCGCGGCTACCCGGCGTCAAGCGTCCCCACGCCACCCGGCCGCTCAAGCACAGCTGGTCGAGCTGCTCGCTGCCGTAACTCGCGACGCGCGCCGGCAGCACATCGTTCTCCCAGCCGGCGGCGGCGAGCTCGTACCCTTCGAGCTGCTCGATGACCGCCGCGAGCCCTTCCGCGCCCTGCACCTGATCCTCGCCCGCGACGTGCTGCCAGTGGAAGAGGAAGCGCAGGAAATCGGCAGCGCTGACCGGCTCGATCTCGGCGCGCAGCCGGTTGAGCGTGTAGCGATGGATGCGCGCGAGCAGCCGCCGGTCGCACCACTCGAGCTCCGCTATGCCGGGGGTGAACCGCCCGCGCAGGATGCGGCCTTGGGTTTCCAGCGCCTGGAGCGCGACGGCCGCATCCGGCACGTCGATCTGCCGCTCGGTCACCGGGCCGAGCGCCTCCAGGCGGCTCGCGATGAGTTCCAGCGGCTCGTCATCCGCACGTTCGAGCGCGAACCACGCCTCGCCGCGCCTGATGGCTCTTTCGCCCAGGGAATCCAGTAAGCCTGGCCAATGCGGCGCTAGCTCCGCCTGCTTTATGTAGCCCGCGACCATCAGCGCGTCGTACATCTCGTCCGGCGTATTCGCTACCGGCCACGCTTCCTCGCGCACCCGCTGGATCGCCGCGGGATCGAGCGCGCCAAGGTCGTCGGCGCTGCGCAGCTCGGTCGCGCGGCGCGTATAGACGGCGCGCGTGCGGCGCTCTTCCAGCGGCGCATCGTCGAGGAACGTGTACACGGCGGAGTTGAGAAGCTCGTGGCTCAGCACCGACGGCTCGGGCGTGTCGCGCGCGATAGTGGCGATCTCGCCGGCGTACAACCGGCGAAGCTGCGCTTCCAAGCCATGCAGATCCACCGCCTCCTCGAGCGCATCGCGCAGCGCCTGGCTCACCAGCGGATGTTCGGGAATCTCGCGCGCGCCGGGCAGGTTGTCCTGGCACGCCGCGGCGTCGGGGAATACCGCCTGGAGCAGATCTTCGGCGTACATGCGCTGGAGCTGGTTAGGCACGCGCGCGCCGCCGCGGTTGCGCGGCACGGCGAGGGCGAGGGTGGTGCTCCAGCGCCAGCGTGTCTCGAAGATCGGCGATTGCAGCAGCGCCTGCTCGAGCGTATCGCGCACCGTGTTCGGATGCAGGTAGCGGAACACTTCTTCCAGCGGGAACGAGTGCTGGCTGCCCAGGGACAGGATGATGCCCTCCTCCGTCGCCGCGGCCTGCAGCTCGAGGTTGAACCCCTGGCAGAACTTCTTGCGTAGCGCCAATCCCCACGCTCGGTTGACGCGGCTGCCGAACGGCGCGTGCAGCACGAGCTGCATGCCGCCCGATTCGTCGAAGAAGCGCTCGAGCGCAATCGTATCCACCGTGGGCACAACGCCCAGGCTGCGCTTGCCCTCGGCCAGATACTGCGCGATCTGCTCCGCCGCCATGCGCGAGAGCCGATAGTCGCGCTCGAGGAGCTCGACCGCCCCGTCCAGATCACCTTCCTTGCGTGGCTCATCGGGCCCCGGCAGCTCGAAATCCACTGCCGCGCGCAGGCGCGAGACCGCCGCACTCATCTCGTCGGAGCGCGCCGGCGCTTCGCCGAGCCAGAACGGCATCGAGGGCGGCTGGCCTTGCGCATCCGCGACGCGCACCACGCCGTTGCCGATGCGCAGGATCCGCCACGACGTGTTGCCGAGCTGGAAGACATCGCCGGGCAGCGATTCAATCGCGAAGTCCTCGTTCAGCGTGCCGATGAAGTGGCCTTCCGGCTCGAGCAGCACGCGGTAGTCGAATACCTCAGGAATCGCCCCTCCATTGAGGATCGCGCTCATGCGCGCGCCTTTGCGTGCGCGCAGCTTGCGATTCAGCGAGTCGTAGTGGAGCAACGCGCCGCGCCGCCCGCGCCGCGTGGCATAGCCGCGGGCGAGCATCTCCACTACCTCCATGTACTTCGCCTTCTCGAGGGCCCGGTACGGATAGGCCCGACGGCACAGCTCGAGCAGCGCCTCCTCGTCCCATTCCTCTTCCGCCGCCGTCTCGGCGACGAGCTGCTGGGCGAGCACATCGAGCGGCCTGTCGGGCACCTCGACGTGATCGAGCTCACCGTCGTACACGGCGCGTACCATCGCCGCGCACTCGATGAGGTCGTCGCGCGTGAGCGGGAAGATGCGGCCCTTCGGCACGCCCTTGATCGTGTGGCCCGAGCGCCCGACGCGCTGCAGGAACGTCGCCATGCGATGCGGCGAGCTGATCTGGCAGACGAGATCGACGTGGCCGATGTCGATGCCGAGCTCGAGCGATGCCGTGGCGACGAGCACCTTCAGCCTTCCCTCACGCAGTCGCTGCTCGGCGTCGAGCCGCGCTTCCTTCGCCAGACTGCCGTGATGCGCGGCGACGTATTCCGGGCCGAGGCGCTCGGAAAGCTGGTGCGCCATGCGCTCGGCGAGCCGGCGGGTGTTCACCGTGATGAGCGTCGTGCGATGCTCTTCGATGAGCTGCACGAGGCGCTGGTAAATCTCGGCCCACACTTCATGCGACATCACCGCTTCGAGCGGCGACTTGGGTACCTCCACCGCGAGATCCATCTTGCGCCGGTGGCCTTTGTCGACGATCGTGCATGGCTTACGCGTAAGGAAGCGCGCCACCTCTTCGATCGGCTTCTGCGTTGCCGAAAGGCCGATGCGCTGGAGCGGCCGGCCGCAGACGTGGTCGAGGCGCTCGAGCGAGAGCGCCAGATGCGCGCCGCGGCGCGATTGCAGCACGGCATGGATCTCGTCGACGATGACCAGGCGCGCGGTCTTCAGCATCTGCCGCGAGCGCTCGGCCGTCAGCAACAGATAGAGCGATTCGGGCGTCGTCACCAGAATGTGCGGCGGCGTGCGCAGCATCGCCGCGCGCTCGGGCTGCGGCGTGTCGCCGCTACGCACCGCGGCGGTGATCTTGATCTGCGGCGCGAGCGCATGGATCTCGCGCCGCGGCTCGGCCAGGTTCTTGTGGATATCAGCCGAGAGCGCCTTCAGCGGCGATACATAGATGACCCGGACCTCGTCCGGCAGACCACCTGTCTCCATGCCCTCGCGCAAGAGCTGGTCGATCGCCGTGAGAAAGGCGGCGAGCGTCTTGCCGGAGCCCGTGGGCGCGGCGATGAGCGTGTCCTCGCCGCGGCGGATGGCGCGCCAGCCGTCGAGCTGCGCTTCCGTGGGTTCGGCGCCGGTGGAAGAGAAGCGGCCGGCCCACCATTCACGCAGGACCGGATGAAAATCGAGGGGTAGCAAGGTTGTCATTTTGACATTAGATTCAGCGATTCATTCATGCTGAACGCGGCGGAACGGAAGCAGCTCAAGGCGCGGGCGCACCGGCTCGAGCCGGTGGTGCTGATCGGCACGAAAGGGCTCACCGACGACGTGGTGAAGGAGGTGGAGCTCGCGCTCAAGGCGCACGAGCTCATCAAGGTGCGCGCGCCCGACCTCGAGCGCGAGGCGCGCGAAGACGCGCTCAAGGCGCTCTGCGAGCGCACCGGCGCGCAGTCGGTGCAGGAGATCGGCAAAGTCTTCGTCATCTACCGTAAACGCGATGAATAAGCAGCTCGGGATGCTGGAGCTCGACGAGCTCGCCAAGCTCGCGCGCCAGGGTGAGGTCGAGACGGTGATCGTCGGCTTCACCGATCACTACGGGCGCCTGATGGGCAAGCGCTTCGACGCCGAGATGTTCGTGCAGGACATCGCCGAGCATGGCGCGCACGCCTGCGACTATCTCCTCACCGTCGACATGGAAATGGATCCGGTGCCGGGCTACAAGTTCGCCAACTGGGAGCTCGGCTACGGCGACTTCCACCTCGTGCCGGACATGAAGACGCTGCGGCGCGCGAGCTGGCTCGACAAAACCGCGCTCGTCATCTGCGACGTCAAGGACGAAAAAACGCACGACCTCGTGGCGGTGGCGCCACGGTCGATCCTTCGACGCCAGGTTGACGGCGCTCGCAAGATGAATTTCCAGGCGTTTGCCGCGACGGAGCTCGAGCACTACCTCTTCCGCACGAGCTATCGCGATGCGGCGCAAAGAGGCTACCGTGACCTCGAGCCGGCCGGCTGGTATCTCGAGGACTATCACATCCTGCAGGGCACCCGGACCGAGAGCTTCCATGCCCTCGCGCGACGGCACCTGAAGCACTCCGGCGTGCCGGTCGAGACCTCCAAGGGCGAATGGGGCAACGGCCAGCACGAGCTGAATGTGCGCTACGCCGAAGCGCTCGACATGGGGGACCGCCACGTCATTTTCAAGCAGTGCCTGAAGGAGATCGCCGAGGCCGCGGGGATGAGCCTGACGTTCATGGCGAAGCCGGACGCCGGCCAGGCCGGCTCGAGCTGCCACATCCACTTCAGCCTGTGGCGCGACGGCGCGAATGCGTTCCCCGGCAATCAGCAACTCGGGCGCGCGAAGGTGTCGGATGCGTTCCGCTGGTTCCTCGGCGGCTGGATTACCCGTGTGCCGGACCTGATGGTGTTCTACGCGCCGACGGTGAACTCCTATAAGCGCTATGTGGATGCCTCGTGGGCGCCTACTCGCCTCGCGTGGAGCTATGACAACCGCACGGCCGGCTTCCGCGTCGTCGGCGAGGGCTCGAGCCTGCGCATCGAATGTCGCATCGCTGGGGCCGATGCAAATCCGTACCTCGCGCTCGCCGCATGCCTTGCCTCCGGCCTCGACGGCATCGCCAACCGCATCGAGCCACCCGCGCTATTCGTCGGCGATGTTTATGCCGCGCGCAACCTGCCGCGCGTGCCTTACACGCTCGCGCAGGCGACCGATGCTTTCGAGCGGAGCGAATTCGCGAAGCGCGTCCTCGGCGCCGAGGTGCACGAGCACTACGCGCACTTCTACCGCACCGAGGTCGCCGCGTTCGACAAGGCGGTGACTGACTGGGAGCGCCGGCGCTACTTCGAACGCATATGAGGCTCAAGGAAAAGGTGGCGCTCATTACGGGCGCGGGCAGCGGCATCGGGCGGCAGTCGGCGCTGCTCTTCGCGCGCGAAGGCGCCGCCGTGCTCGTCGTCGACGTGAACGATGCGGGCGGCAACGAAACCGTCACGCTGGTCAAGCAGGCCGGCGGCCGCGCGGCCTACTGCCGCGCGGACGTCTCGAAGGCCGCCGAGTGCCAGCGCATGGTCGCCGCCGCGGAGCAACAGTTCGGGAAGCTGAACGTGCTTTTCAACAACGCCGGCATCATGCACGCGAAGGACGACGACGCGATCTCGACGAGCGAAGAGGTGTGGGACCTCACGCTCGACATCAACGCGAAAGGCGTGTTCCTCGGCTGCAAGTACGGCATCCCGGCGCTCAAGCGCGCGGGCGGCGGCTCCATCATCAACACCGCGTCCTTCGTCGCCCGCCTGGGTGCCGCCACACCGCAGGTCGCCTACACGGCGAGCAAAGGCGCGGTGCTCGCCATGACGCGCGAGCTTGCCGTGATCCACGCCCGGCAGCACATCCGCGTGAACGCACTCTCGCCGGGCCCGCTCAAGACCGAGCTGCTAATGAGCTTCCTCAACACCGAGGCGAAGAAGCAGCGGCGCCTCGTGCACGTGCCGATGGGCCGCTTCGGCGAGGCGGAGGAGATCGCCCGCGCGGCGCTTTTCCTCGCGAGCGACGAGTCGTCTTACGTCACCGGCACCGAGTTCCTGGTCGACGGCGGCATCACCGCCGCGTATGTCACACCCGAATAGGCGGGCGACACCGCGATCGGGTCGCTCGCGGGAAAGGTCTGTGCCAGCGCCTCGTCCAGCAGGCGCTCGAGGTGTTCGTCAGGGTGCTCGTTCGGATCCATAGTCTGTGAGAGACAGCAGAATTCAGAAAACGATCACGCCGATCGACGGCTCCGTGCTCGTCGAGCGGCCGCTGGCGAGCGAGCGCGATATTGACACGGCGCTGGCGACGGCGGTCGCGGCCCAGCACAAGTGGAAGCAGGTCCCGGTTGCCGAGCGCGTCGCCCTCGTGCGGCGCATGGTCGAATGGTGCATAGCCCGGGCCGACGTGCTCGGGCGCGAGATTACGCAGCAGATGGGCCGGCCGATCGCGTACACGCCGAACGAGATCCGCCGCGGCTTCCAGGAGCGCGCGCTCTACATGTGCTCGATCGCTGACGGCGCGCTCGCGGAGGCGCGCGTCGAGCCGAAGGACGGCTTTGAGCGCTTTATCCGCCGCGAGCCCCTCGGCGTGGTGCTGGTGGTCGCGCCGTGGAACTACCCGTGGCTCACCTCGGTGAACGCCGTGGTACCGGCCCTCCTCGCGGGCAATGCGGTGATCCTCAAGATGGCGCAGCAGACCCCGCTCGTGGCTGAGCGCTATGCGGAGGCCTTTGTCGCCGCCGGGCTGCCGGCGGGCGTCTTCCAGTACCTGCACATGGACCATGCGCAAACCGCTCGCGTGATCGGCGATGCGCGCATTTCGTTCGTCGCCTTCACCGGCTCGGTGCCCGGCGGCCATGCGGTGCAGCGCGCGGCGGCCGAGCGCTTCATCGCCACGGGGCTCGAGCTCGGCGGCAAAGACCCTGCCTACGTGCGGCCGGATGCGCCGCTCGCGGCGACGATCGAGAACCTGGTGGACGGCAGCTATTTCAATTCCGGCCAATCCTGCTGCGGCATCGAGCGCATCTATGTGCACCGCGCCGTGTACAAACCGTTTGTGGATGGCTTCGTCGAGTTCACGCGGAAGTACCAGCTTGGCAATCCGCTCGAGCCCGCGACGACGCTCGGGCCCATGGTGCGCGCCGATGCGGCTGCAAGCGTGCGCGGCCAGATCCGCGAGGCGCTCGGCAAAGGCGCCAAGGCGCTCATCGATCCGAAGTCTTTCCCCGCGGACAAGGAAGGCACGCCGTACCTCGCGCCGCAAGTACTGGTGGACGTCGATCACCGCATGCAGGTTATGACCGAGGAAACCTTTGGACCGGTGGTCGGAATCATGCCGGTCGAGAGCGACGAGCGGGCGATAGAGCTGATGAATGACAGCCGCTATGGGCTGACCGCTTCCATCTGGACGACGGATGCCGAGGCGGCGGTGCGCATCGGCGATCGCGTGGAGACGGGCACCTGGTTCATGAACCGCTGCGACTATCTCGATCCCGCGCTCGCCTGGACCGGCGTCAAGGACTCGGGGCGCGGCTGCACGTTGTCGAAGCTCGGGCTGGAGGCCTTCACGCGGCCGAAGTCGTTCCATCTGAAGCTCAAGCCCTGAGAATTACGACCCTGGATCGGAATTCGTGGTTGCGGCGGTGGCGCCGCCTGGAGTAGATTCGCCACGCCCAAACGCCGTGCGCGGGAGAGACCGGTCATCGACCGGCGCCGAAGGGGTAAGGCCCCGCAAACTCTCAGGCAAAAGGACCGCACGCGGCACGGGCGCTCTGGAGAGAAGGCCCTGGCGGCCTCGCCGAAGGAACACGCGGAGCGTTGGCTCCGCCAATTTCTCAGGCAAACGGACAGAGGGGGCATGGACCATGCGGTCGAACATGCCTTGGAGGAACCGTGGAGCTGCCAGAGCGCTTGAAATACACCACCACGCACGAATGGATCGCCGACAACGGCGATGGCACAGTCACGGTCGGCATTACCGCGGTGGCCACCGAGCAGCTCGGCGATCTGGTTTACGTCGAGCTGCCGAAGGTCGGCGCGAGCGTCGCCAAGGGAGCGAGCTGCGCGGTGGTCGAATCGACCAAGGCCGCGTCCGATGTCTATGCGCCGCTCTCCGGTGAAGTGGTGGCGGCGAACGAGGACCTTGGCGCGAATCCCGGCGAGGTGAACGCATCGCCGTACGAGAAGGGCTGGCTCTTCAAGCTCAAGCTGAAAAACCGCGCGGAGCTCGGCGAGCTGATGGCGAGCGACGAGTACGCCAAGGCGGCGGGCGTATGAGCGAGCTCGCCACGCTTCTTGGCCGCGACGAGTTCGCCGGCCGGCATCTGGGCAGTGATGTGGCGGAGCAGCGCGAGATGCTCGCGGCGCTCGGCGTCGAGTCGCTGGACGCGCTCATGGCGCAGGTCGTGCCCGCCGGCATTCGCCTGCGCGAGCCACTCGCGCTCGGCGAGCCGACGACCGAGTTGCAGGCGACCGCCGAGCTCAGCGCGCATGCCGTGCTCAACGACGTCTGGCGCAACTTTATCGGCATGGGCTACTACGGCACGCACACGCCCGCGGTGATCCAGCGCAACGTGTTCGAGAACCCCGGCTGGTACACCGCCTATACGCCCTATCAGGCGGAGATCTCGCAGGGCCGCCTCGAGGCGCTGCTCAACTTCCAGCAGATGGTGATCGACCTCACCGGATTGCCGGTCGCCAATGCTTCTTTGCTCGACGAAGCGACGGCGGCCGCCGAAGCGATGGCGATGATCCGGCGCCTGGCGAAGAGCAAGGCGAACGCCTTCTTCGTCGACGAGGCGGTGCACCCACAGGTCGTCGCCGTAATGCGCACGCGCGCGAAGTGGATGGGCATCGAGCTCGTCGTCGCGGCCGCTGATGAGATGGATCCGGCACACATCTTCGGTGCGCACTTCCAGTACCCCGATACCTACGGCCGCATGCGCGACTGGACGGCGCCGATCAGCGCCGTGCACGCCGCCGGCGGGCTCGTTTCCCTTGGCACCGACCTGCTCGCGCTGCTGCTGATTCGCTCGCCAGGCGCGTACGGTGCCGACATCGCCATCGGCTCGGCGCAGCGTTTCGGCGTGCCGCTCGGCTACGGCGGGCCGCACGCGGCGTTCATGGCCTGCCGCGACGAGCACAAGCGCGCGATGCCCGGGCGCATCATCGGCGTGTCGCGCGACGCGGCGGGCCGCCCGGCGCTGCGCATGGCGCTGCAGACGCGCGAGCAGCACATCCGGCGCGAGAAGGCGACGAGCAACATCTGCACGGCGCAGGCGCTGCTCGCCAACATGGCGGCGTTCTACGCCGTGTATCACGGGCCGCAGGGCCTCGCGCGCATCGCCACGCGTACCAACTTCATGGCGCGCCTCCTCGTCGCCTGCGCGCGCGGCGCGCGCGTCGAGAGTCCGGCGTTCTTCGATACGGTGGTGTTCCAGGTGCCCTCCGCCGTCGCGGTGCGCGTGCGCGCGCAGGCAAAGCGCCTCAACCTGCGCTACATCGCAGCGATGCGCGTCGGCGTGAGCTGCGACGAGACCACCAGCATTGCGGACATCGCGGAGGTGGCTGAAGCGATCGCCGGCGAGCGGGTGGACGCCGAGCACATCGCGCAGGGCCTGACGCACGAACCGGCGTCGATTCCGGCGGAGCTACGTCGCCGCGACCCGGTGCTGACGCATCCTGTGTTCAATCGCTACCACACCGAGACGGAGATGATGCGCTATCTCAAGCGCCTCGAGAACCGCGACTTCTCGCTCGTGCATGGCATGATTCCGCTCGGCTCCTGCACGATGAAGCTGAACGCCGCCGCGGAGCTGATCCCGCTCTCGTGGCCGAAGTTCGCGACGTTGCATCCGTTCGTGCCACCCGAGCAGGCGCGCGGCACGCGGGCGATGCTCGCCGAGCTCGGGCAGATGCTCGCCCACATCACCGGCTTCTCGCGCGTTTCGCTGCAGCCGAACTCGGGCGCGCAGGGCGAGTACGCGGGCTTGCTCGCCATTAGGAGTTACTACGAAGCGCGGGGCGAGGCGCGCGACGTCTGCCTGATTCCCGCCTCGTCGCACGGCACGAATCCCGCGAGCGCGCAGATGATGGGCCTGCGCATCGTGGTGGTGGGCTGCGACAAGAACGGCAACGTCGATCTCGGCGATCTCGAGCGCAAGGTGAACGAGCATCGCGCCAAGCTCGCGGTGCTGATGATCACCTATCCCTCGACGCACGGCGTGTTCGAGGAGGGCATCAAGCGCATCGGCGAGCTGGTGCACGCCGCGGGCGGCCAGGTGTACATGGACGGCGCCAACATGAATGCGCTCGCCGGCCTCGCCAAGCCGGCGCTCTTCGGGGCGGACGTCTGCCACATCAACCTGCACAAGACCTTCTGCATCCCGCACGGCGGCGGCGGGCCCGGCATGGGGCCGATCGCGGTGGCGGAGCATCTCGTGCCGCACCTGCCGTGGCACCCGCTCGAAAGGGATCACGCCGTGTCGGCCGCGCCTTACGGCAGCGCGCTCATCCTCATCATCTCGTGGATGTACATCCGCATGATGGGCGGGAGCGGCATCCGCCAGGCGACCGAGCTCGCCATCCTCAACGCGAACTACATCGCCGCGCGGCTCGCGCCGTATTTTCCGGTGCTGTACAAAGGCGCGTCGGGCCGCGTGGCGCACGAATGCATCCTCGATCTGCGTTCGCTCAAGGAAAGCTGCGGCGTGACGGCCGAGGACGTGGCGAAGCGGCTGATGGACTACGGCTTCCACGCGCCGACGCTCTCCTTCCCGGTCGCCGACACGCTGATGGTCGAGCCGACGGAATCCGAGTCGAAGGAGGAGCTCGATCGCTTCTGCCACGCCATGATCGCGATCCACGCGGAGCTGGAGAAGATCCGCACCGGCGCATGGAACCGCGCCGACAATCCGCTCAAGAATGCACCGCACACCGCGCTCGAGCTCGCCGGCGAATGGAAGCATCCATACACCAGGGAGGAGGCGGCGTACCCGGCGCCGTGGCTGCGACAGGCGAAATATTGGCCGCCGGTGAAGCGAATCGACAACGTCGCGGGCGACCGGCAGCTCATCTGCACCTGCCCGCCGATCGAGGCCTATGTCTGAGCCGTTGCGGCGCACGCCGCTCCACGCGCTGCATGCCGAGCTCGGCGCGCGCTTCACGCCGTTCGCAGGCTACGAAATGCCGGTGCATTACAAGGAGGGCCTGCGCGCCGAGCATCTGCACACGCGGAGCGACGCCGGGCTCTTCGACGTCTCGCACATGGGCCAGGTGCGGGTCACCGGGCCGGGACTGCATGAGGCGCTCGAGCGTGCGCTGCCGGTCGACTTCGCCGACTGGCCGGTGGGCAAGCAGCGCTACACGCTGCTCCTTAATGAGCGCGGCGGCATCGAGGACGACCTGATGGCGAGCCGCCTCGCGGACGAAGTGCGGCTGGTCGTGAACGCGTCGACCAAGGAGAAGGACGTCGGACTGCTGCGGCGGCTATGTCCGCACTTGAGCTTCGAGCCGCTCGAGCGCGCGCTCATCGCGCTGCAGGGACCGCTCGCCGAGCGCACCCTCGCCGGGCTCGCGCCCGAAGTCGCGGAGCTCGCCTTCATGAGCGCCGCCACGGTCCCAATCGCGGGCGCCGAATGCGTGGTCTCGCGCTCCGGCTATACCGGCGAGGATGGCTACGAAATTTCGGTACCCGCGGAGGATGCCGAGCGGCTCGCACGAGCGCTCCTCGCCGCGCGCGAAGTGAAGCCGGTGGGACTCGGCGCGCGCGACACGCTGCGCCTCGAGGCCGGCCTGCCGCTCTACGGCAACGATATCGATGACACGACCACCCCGTATGAAGCGGGCCTGGCGTTCATCGTGAAGCTCGACAAGGGCTCGCCGTTCACCGGGCAAGAGGCGCTGAAGCGGCAGAAGCTCGAAGGTGTAAAGCGCCGTCTCGTGGGCTTCAAGATGTCAGAGCCGAAGTCCGTCGCGCGCCACGAGTTTCGCGTGTTTCTGGACGGCCGGCAAGTGGATATGGTGCGCAGCGGCACTGTGACTCCCACGGTCAACGCGGCGATTGGGACGGCATACCTGCCGAAGGAAAGTGCGAAGCCGGGGACTCAGATCGAAATCGATATTCGGGGTAAGCGCGTGGGAGCTGCAGTGGTGAAGATGCCATTTGTGCCGCATCGGACGAAAAAATGACAGCCGCACGTGCCGACGTGCCGACGGGCCGACGTGCAACGCGGATTGGAATCCTAACGGTCTCCGATCTAGGCGCCGTCGGGCAGCGAGCCGATACGTCTGGTGACACGATCGCAGACTGGGCGAACGAACGCGGCTATGAGGTCATCGTGCGCAGCGTCGTGTCGGATGAGACGGATCGCATCGCCGGCAAGCTGGTGAGGTGGTCGGACTCCGGCGAAGTCGATGTCGTGCTCACGACGGGCGGCACGGGCCTGACTGAGCGCGACGTCACGCCGGAGGCGACGGCCGCGATTCTCGAGCGGGAAGCCGAAGGGATCGCCGAAGCGTTGCGCGCGGCGTCGGGACCTTCATTTCCACGCGCCTGGCTCTCGCGCGGCCGCGCCGGCACGCGTGGCAAGACTCTGATCATCAACCTTCCCGGGTCCACGAACGGTGTGAAGGAAGGCCTCGCGGTCCTCGAAGAATTTCTCGACCACGCTGTGGATCTCGTGAGCGGGTCTGACACCAGGCACCCGACACCCGATACCGCCTCACATGGCTGATAGAGTCCTCATCACCACCGACGATCTCGAGCAAGCCGTCCGCATCAATGCGGCCCTGGAGCAGGCGCGGCTCGATACGGCGATGGTCTCGTCGCTGGATGACGTGCGGGCGGCGGTACGGAGCAGGGAGCAGGGAGCAGGGAGCAGAGAGCCGAATGCCATCGTGCTGACGGGTGGGCTGCACGAGACGACGGCACAGCGGCTTCTCTCAGCGGCCCACGAGCATGCCGTGGCGACCCTTGGCCTAGTGGAGCCGACGGACGAGGATCCGGGCGAGATCGCGGAGAAGCTGGGTCTCACTGCCTGGCTCGTGAAGCCCGCCGATCCGGCCGAAGTCACGGCGACGGTCCGGCGGCTCATCGAGCGCCGCCGCTTGCAGCAACGCACCGGCATCTTGGGCGAGTCGTCGGCGATCCAGGAAGTGCTGGTGAAGATCGAGGCGAGTCCGGCACGGGGAAAGAGCTCGTGGCGCGGGCGATTCACGACCTCTCACCGCGGCGCGGCAAGGCCTTCATCGCCGTGAACTGCGCGGCGCTGCCCGAGACGCTGCTCGAGAGCGAGCTGTTCGGCCACGAGAAGGGATCGTTCACCGGAGCGGCCGAGCGGCGCCTGGGGCGGTTCGAGCTGGCGAACGGCGGTACGATCTTCCTCGACGAAGTGGGCGAGATGCCCCCCGCGACCCAGGTGAAGCTGCTGCGTGTGCTGGAGGACAAGAGCTTCTTCCGGGTGGGCGGCACGCAGCCGATCAATGTCGACGTGCGCGTGACTGCCGCGTCGAACAAGTCGCTCAAGGAAGCGGTCGCCCTGGGGACGTTCCGGGACGATCTGTTCTATCGGCTCAACGTGCTCTCGGTGTATCTGCCGCCGCTGCGCGAGCGGCGCAGCGACATCCCGCTGCTGGTGCGCACCTTCATCGCCGAATTCGCCAAAGCGCTCGAACGGAACTTCCGCGGCATCACGCCGGAGGCGATGCAGATCCTTGCTGAAGCCGATTGGCCCGGCAACGTGCGCCAGCTCAAGAACCTCATCGAGTCGATGGTCGTCCTCGCGCCGGAAGGCGAAATCCGCGCCAGCGACATCCCGCGCGACATTCGCGAGCGCACGCGCACGATGCCGGTGCGCATTGCGGGAGTGCCTGGAGCGAGCGGAGTACCCCGCGAAATCACGGGACAAGAGCTCGAGTTCATTTTCAGGACGCTCGTCGAAATGAAGGTGCAGTTGGAAGAGCTGCGGCGCCGGATTGAAGACCGGGCTCCGGAGCGCGTGGAGGTAATCGAAGTGGGAGGGAGCAGGGAGCACGGAGCAGGGAGCAGACGGCTCGAGCCCGCGACCGTCGATCCGCTCGACGCGACGTCGGAGCCCGACGCGCCGGTGGTCTACAAGCCCGGCATGACGATGTCCGACGTCGAGCGCGCGGCGATCGACGCCGCGCTGCGCGAAACCCGCGGCAATCGGCGCAAAGCGGCTGAGGTGCTGGGGATCGGCGAGCGGACCCTCTATCGCAAACTCAAGGAATACGCGGTATCTTAGCCCGGCCCTTCGGGACTAAAAACAAGAGTCTCTAGCGCCCGGCCGGAGCTCGCGTGGATTTCAGAATCGACCCGGAGTTGTGCGTCGCGTGTCTTGCCTGCGTGCGCGTCTGCCCCTCGGATGCGGTCGCGGTGGAAGATCAAAAAGTCTGGATTGTAGATGAGGCCTGCACTCGCGTTGGCCTCTGCCTGCCGGCCTGCCCCCACGAAGCCATCATCGCCGTCGGCGATGCCACCCGCGCCCTGGAATTCGCGCTCGCCCGCAACGCCATTTTGATCCTCGCGGTCGAGTCGGCCGCCTGGTTCTATCCCGCGACCCCCGAACAAGTCGTAAACGCCTGTTATGCAGCGGGTTTCGCCACGGTGCATCGCGGCGTGCTGGGCGACGAGCTCGTGGCCAAGGAATACCTGGATCTCTGGGCCGAGGAGGGGTGGGGAAGCGGCGGGACGGTCATCCGCAGCACCTGCCCGGTCATCGTCGAGACGATCCGCAACCAGTATCCCGAGCTGATTCCCTATCTCGCCCCGGTCGCCACGCCCATCGAGGCCGAGTCGCGTTATCTCAAGGCGATGTATGGGGACGACACGCCGGTCGTCTATACGGGCGTGTGCCTGACCGAGGGTGGGGAAGACGTCGATGCCGCCATCACGCTGGCGGAGCTCGAGGGAATCTTCCGCAAGCGGGGGATCCGGGTTCAGGATCAGCCGCTCTATTACAGCCGGATTCCCGAGGAGCGGCGCCGGTTTTGGAGCACGGCGGGCGGGCTGCCGCTCGACTTACTAAAGGAAGAGCGGCAGTCGAGCCGCCGCTTCCGCAAGTTCCGCGGCCTCTCCCAGCTCGAAGGCATCGCGCGCGCCGTCGCCGTCGATCGGATCGAATTGGGGTTTGTCGATATCCTGCCGTGCGAAGGCTGTCTCGATCATCCCTTGCTCGGACCCAAGGAGGAACTGTTCCGCCGGCGGGAAATCGTCGGCGCGACCGAGCCGCCGCGCGCGACGGAGTCCGTGCTGCGGGAGGGGGTGCGCATCGAGGTC
>VBCM01000145.1 GCA_005883675.1 Betaproteobacteria bacterium | reverse complement strand
CGGTTGTCCGCTCGCCTACCGCGTGTTCGACGCGCTGAAGGAGGCGATCGGTACGCGGGCGAACCTGCATGGCAAGTTGCGCTTCGTCACGCTGTCGTTCGATCCGGCGCGCGACACGCCCGAGGTGATGAGCCGCTACGCCGGCAGCCGTGCGGTCGACAAGGGCAATGGCCTGCGCTGGTATTTCCTCACTACGCGCTCGGCGCGCGAGCTGATGCCGCTCGTTGACGGCTTCGGGCAGGACGTGCGCGTCACGCGCAATGGGCGAGAGCTCTCGCACGTGCTCAAGGTATTCCTCATCGACCGTGGCGGCGACGTGCGCGAGATCTACAGCTCGAATTTCCTCCACCCGGAAGTCGTGCTGAACGATATCGAGACGCTGTTGGCCGAAGAGCGCTAGGGAAGTTGTGAAGATGTCGCCCCCGCGAAAGCAGGGATCCAGGTTTTTTTGAATGATGGGTTCCCGCTTTAGCGGGAACGACGGCTAGGCTCCCCGACGGAACGGATCTTGCGGCACGCCTCGCCACAGGAGGCATGCCCATGAAACTGTTAAGGCTATCTCTCGTCGCGTCCGCTCTGGTTGCTGCCGGCTGCACCAGCGTTTCGCCGCCGGACAACACTTACGCCTTCCGGCCGGGCACGGGCACGGTGGAAAACGTGCGCGACGCGCGCGTCGCCATCCCGGGCGGCACGGCGCCGAAGGCTCCATTGCAGGAAATGGCGGCGCCGCGCTGGATGGACGGCTATCAGCTGAGCCTGCGGATGGATGACGGCACGACGCAGGCCATCACGCAGAACAGCGACGCGTTCCATGCCGGCGACCGCGTGCAGGTCACGCCCGAGGGTCGCGTGCTCAAAGTGCCCGCCAGCCAGGCGAGCGCCGCGCAGTCGAGCGGGCTGCGTCCGGGCAGCGGCACCATCCAGTCGGTGACGCCGACGGCCACATCGGCGCAGCAGGTGAGCCTAGCGATGGATGATGGCACCACGCAGGTGGTCACGCTTCAAGGCGCGAGCGTGCGGCCGGGCGAGCGCGTGAGCATCACCGCGGACGGCCGCATGCTGCGGCCGTAGAAACGGCGCGCCGGCCGGCGGGCGCCTATTTCTTCGCCTGCCGGGCGAGGCGGACCTTGGCGACGAGGTTCTGCAGCAGCTGCGCGATCATCTTCTTGCTGGTCTCGTCGGTCAGGTTGCCCTTGTCGTCGAAGCGCTGGTGCGCGGCGGCGATCGCCACTTCCGGCTGCACCACGGCATCCATGTTGAGGAACACGAACGACTGGCGCAGCTGGTACTGGGCGCGCAGCCCGCCGGCGCTGCCCATCGCCGCGCTCATGATCGCGACCGGCTTGCCGTTCCACGCGCTGTCGCCATAGGGACGCGAGGCGCAGTCGATGGCGTTCTTCAGCACGCCCGGCAAGCCGTAGTTGTACTCGGCGGTGGAGAAGAAGATCGCGTCGGCCGCGCGGATCTTCTGCTTGAAGTCCGTCACCTTCGGCGTCGGATTCTTCTCTTCGTCCTGATTGAAGAGCGGCAGGCCGGCGATGTCGTAAATCTCCAAGCGTGCCCCCTCCGGGCAGAGCGCCTGCGCCGCGCGCACCGCGGCCTTGTTGTACGAGTCCCTGCGCAGGCTGCCGGCGATTGCGAGGATGGTGACTTGATCGGCCATGGCGTTGACTCCTTGATATGAATGGGAAACTAACCGGCGCGGATGCGCAGAACGATCTTGCCCAGAGTATGCCCCTGCGCGAGGCGCTCATGCGCCCGCGCCGCTTCGCTCAGCTCGAAGCTTTGCGCGATCGGGATCTTCAGCTCCGCGCCCTCGATGGCGCGGGCGAGGCGCTCGAACTGCCGCACCCCGGGCTCGCCGTCGTATGCCGTGAGCTTCAAGCCGCGACGCTTCTTCGGCGCCGGCTCGATTCCATTGGGATGCGCCACTCTTGCGCCCTTGCGCAGCGCATCGAGGCAGCGCGTGAGCGCCTTGCCCCCGACGAAGGCGAGGATCGCGTCGACGCCGCGCGGCGCGAAGGAGCGCGCCGCGGCAGCGAGGTCCTCGCGCTTGCCATCGACCACGGCATCCGCGCCGAGGCGGCGCACGAACGCCGCGCCGTCGGCGCCGGACGCGCTGCCGAGGACATAGGCGCCGCGCAGCTTCGCGAACTGCACCGCGAGGCTGCCGACATTGCCGCTCGCGCCGTGGACGATCAGCGTTTCGCCGCGCTTGATCGCGAGGGCGTCGTCGATTCCCTGCTGCGCAGTGAGGGCGACGGCGGGAATGGCGCCGGCGTGCAGCAGGTCGAGGCCATCGGGCAGCCGCGCGGCATTCGCTGCCGGCACGGCAACATATTCGGCGTAGAACCCGCCTCGTGGGTTGTCGTAGCGGTAGGCGTAGACGCGATCGCCGACCTTGAGGCGGCGCACGCGCGAGCCGGCGGCGACGACCGTGCCGGCACCATCGACTCCGAGGATTAGCGGCATGCGCTTGGATTCGCTTCGCGACGAGCCGTCGCGAAACGAGGCATCCCAGCCGCCGACACCCGCGGTATCGAGCGCGATCAGCACTTCCTGTGCGCCGGGCTTGGGCACAGGCACGTCACGTACGACGAGCACCTCCGGGCCGCCAAACCGGTCAATGGCGGCGGCGCGCATCGTTTTCGGAACCGAACCGGCGCGGACAGCCCTTTGCTCAGCCTCGCTGTGTTTCACGGCATTCCTCCAAGACGGTAATGGAGAAATGCATAGCCAACAACGTGCCTAAAGCATGGTCTGTCCCGGACCTACGTAGCCGCAGGCGGTGCAGTAGTCGCGGTCGTCGCGACGTATCAGCGTGCTGTTGCCGCCGGCAAAGCGAGCGTTGCCGCGGCGAGCGCCAGCGCGGCTAGCCACGACCTCTTCATTCGTCTGCCTTCAACACGACCGATAGGCTTAACGTCCGCTACCGGCGAAGAGCTGACGACGTTGCGCAAATAAAAAGCCCGCTTGCGCGGGCTCCTTACTTACTTCTTCTTGCCCTTCTTGGCCTTCTTGCGTTTCGCCACTTGCATCTCCCTTGAAGAGTTGATGGCGTGGGGCACAAAACTGCGACGCGAGTGTGACCTGCTTCACGTCGGCAGTCAAATCTGAACGCGCGAACTTTGGAAATCTCGGCGTCGATTCGATCAGAAGTTGTTTCTAAACTACGGGCGCGGTGCTGAAGGTCGCTACCTATAACGTCAACGGCGTCAACGGCCGGCTTGCGCGGCTGCTCGATTGGCTCAAGGAGCAGAGTCCCGACATCGTCTGCCTGCAGGAAATCAAGACGACGGACGAGAAATGCCCCGCGCGAGTGCTGGAAGACGCGGGCTATGGCTCACTCTGGCACGGGCAGCGCTCGCATCATGGTGTCGCGATCCTCGCGAAGGGCGAGCGGCCTGTGCAGATCCGCCGCGGCATGCTGGGCGACGAATTGGACAGGCAGGCGCGTTACCTCGAGGCGGAAGTTAAGGGGCTTGTCGTCGCGTCGGTCTATCTGCCGAACGGCAACCCCCAACCCGGACCGAAGTTCGACTACAAGCTCGCCTGGTTCGAGCGCGTCAATGCGCACGCGCGTGCATTGGTGGATTCGGGAAGGCCGGTGGTGCTGGCAGGCGATCTCAACGTGGTTCCTACCAAGGCCGACATCTACAACGAATGGCTATGGCGCCTCGATGTCGTGGTGCAGCCCGAGACACGCGCGGCCTTTCGCAGACTGCTTGAGCAGGGATGGATTGATGCGACGCGGCATCTGCATCCCGAAGAGCGCATCTACACATTCTGGGTGAACGACGCCGCCTTCCGGCGCAACGCCGGTTTCCGCATGGACTTTCTGCTGCTCACGCCCAACCTCGCGACGCGGTTGGTCGACACCGGCGTCGACAGCGCCGAGCGCGGCAAAGACAAGGCGAGCGATCACGCGCCCGTCTGGGTGCGGCTGCGAGAACCTTCCCGGCCTTAGCCGTCTAGCGGATGCCCAGCTCGCCGGTGATCCGCGCCACCAGCGCCTTCAAGGTGGCGACCTCGCTATCGAGCCTCGCGACCTGCGCCTTGAGAGCTGCGATCTCCCCGAGGGACGGCGGCTCTTCGTCGGGCCTTGCTTCGCCGGCCGGGGCCTCGGCTTTCGGAGCGCCGCTGAGCAGATGCGCCCAGCGGTTCTCGCGCGCGCCGGGCAGGCGTGGCAGCTGCGCAACGAGCGGCCCCGCCGGCCGGGCGGCGAGCTCCTGTAGGAAGGCCTCCACCGCGGAAATGTCCGCGAATCTGTGCAATCGCTCGCTATTGATCCGCAGCTCGCCCGGGGTCTGCGGGCCGCGCAGCATCAGGACCGTCAGGAGCGCCCCCGCTTGAGAGGGAATCTGCAGCACGCGCTCGAGATTGTGTGAATAGCGCGCGACCCGTCCGCCGCTCGACTCGATGACCAGGTTTGCGCTCCTCAGGCTGTCGAGCGCCACCTGCACCTCCGCCTCCGCCACTTCCATCACCGGCAACCGGCTGGACTTCTGGTTGCAGCCGGACACCAGCGCATTCAGCGTGAGCGGATAGGTGTCCGGAACGGTGTGCTGCTTCTCGACCAGCGTGCCGAGCACGCGCGTTTCCAGCAGCGATAGCGAGGGTAAGGGATTGGCCATGGCCGCAGTCTAGTCGCGCTTTTGCGGACCCGAACTCGTCACTCCGCCTTGATGCCGCGCTCCCTGATGACGCGTTGCCACTTCTTCTGCTCCTTCTCCAAGTGCGCGGCGGCCTCTTCGGGCGTGCTGGCGATGACCGTCAGCCCCCGCTCCTCGTAGAACTTCACCTGGTCGGGAGAGGTGAGGACCTTGCGGATGTGCGAATTCAGCGTGTCGACGATTACGCGCGGCGTGCCCTTGGGCGCCGCAACGACGAACCAGGTGTCGAACTCGTAGCCGCGCAGTGGTCCTTCCGGGGCCGACTCGGCAACCGTAGGCAGGTCCGGCATGGCGGAGTTGCGCTTCGCGCTCGTCACGGCCAACGCTCGCATCCGGCCGGCCTTCACGAAGCCAATCTCCTGCGAGATGTTGCCGAACGTCACCCCCACGTCGCCGGCGATGAGCGCCTGGTCCGCAGGACCGCCGCCCTTGTACTGCACCGCCACCATGTTCACGCCCGCCAGCAGGTTGAAAAGCTCGCCCGCAATGTGCGGATTGGTGCCGACGCCGGCGGCGGAGTAGAAAAGCTGCCCGGGCTTCGCCTTGGCGAGAGCGATCAGCTCCTGGATTGAGCGCACCGGCAGCGGCGGATGCACGGTGACGAACGACGGCGACGACGCGACGAGCGAGATCGAAACAAAGTCTCGCAGCGGGTCGTACGGCGCGCGTGGCACCAGGAACTGGTTGGTGACGAACGGGATGGTGTTGATGAGGAGCGTGTAGCCGTCCGGCGGCGAGTTCATCACCACCTCCGTGCCGATCACCCCGGACGCGCCCGAGCGGTTGTCCACGACCATCTGCTGGCCCAGGCTCTCCGAGAGCTTCGCCGCCAGCAGCCGGCCGACGACGTCCACGCTCCCGCCCGGCGGAAACGGCGACACCAGGCGTATCGCCTTCGACGGATAAGTCTGCGCAGCCGCGGGCAAAGCCACCGTTGCCGCGGCGAGCGCGAGCGCGGCTGTCATGACGGTCGAGAACCGATTCATAGCGCTTCCTCAACGGAATCCGCCGCCTTCGCCTAGTCGGCCTTGATGCCGCCCGATTTGATGAGCGGCCACCACTTCTCGATCTCCGCCTTTTGATGCGCGCCGAGCGCCTCCGGCGTCTGCTTGTCCCGTGGAATGATTTCTTGCCCGAGATCTGTCAAGCGCTTGCGCACGCCTTCGTCCGCTGCGGCATCGACCATCGCCGAGTTGAGCCGCGCGACGACGCCCGATGGCGTGCCGCGCGGCACCCAGAGTCCGTGCCAGACCGCCATGTAATAGCCTGGCATGCCTGC
Source organism: Betaproteobacteria bacterium (assembly GCA_005883675.1). GTDB lineage: Bacteria > Pseudomonadota > Gammaproteobacteria > Burkholderiales > SG8-39 > SCGC-AG-212-J23. The sequence goes on along the minus strand of VBCM01000145.1, from coordinate 7,839 downwards.
TTCGTCGACCGTTGGGATATCGGGCGCGACGGATAGCCGTGTGCTCTGCGTTACCGCATATGCGCGGACCTTGCTCGAGCGAATCTGCGGGAGCGCGTTCGCCGCTTGGTCGAAGAACATGTCGACGTGGCCGGCCATGACGTCCGCCGACGCCGGTGCGCCGCCGCGGTAGTGAACGATCTGCGCCGCGCCGCCCGTGAGCTTCTGGAAGTACACCGCACTGACGTGCGACGGGGTTCCGGCGCCGCCGGTGGCAATGGAGATCGGAGTGCTCCTCGCGTACTCGATCAGCGACTTGAGGTCTTTCGGGGGCAGGCCGTTCTTCGAAACAACGATCTGCGGGTTCGTCACGAACATGCCGACCGGCGCCAGATCCCTCAGCAGGTCGTACTCCAGGTGGTACATCGCGCCGTTGATTACGTGCGGGCCGATGTGGCCGATACTGACCAAGTAGCCGTCGGGCGCCGCCCGGACCACGCGGCCGACGGCGATGTTGCCGCCCGCCCCGGTGACGTTCTCCACCACCACCGTCTGCCCGAGACTCTTCGTCATCCGCTCGGCCATGATCCGCGCGATCGTGTCCGTCGGCCCGCCCGCCGAAAAGGGCACGACGATCGTGACCGGCCGCGCAGGAAAGTTCTGCGAAGATGCAGCGCTGCAGCAAAAGACCGCCGCCGCTGCCAAGAGCCGTAAGCTGTTCATGGCGCCCCCTCTGCGCACCATGGTAACGCCGGTCCGGAATGATTCGGGAGTTCGGGCTCCGTCCCCGAACTATCCGCAGATGCCGACGTAGCCGCAGGCGGTGCAGTAATCGCAGCCGTCGCGACGGATCAGCGTGCTGTTGCCGCACTCGGGGCACGGGGCGCCGGCGAGCACGGGTGAGGCGCGCTCGGTGGGCGCTTCGAGGATGCCCATTTGCGTGCGCGGCAGGCCTTCTTCGTCGAGGATGCCGAGCATGGCGTAGCGGTGCACGATGAGCCGCGCGAGGTAGGCGACCGTCGAGGGGAAGGTCTGCTGCCTGCGGCTGCCGGGCACGAAGGCCATGAAGTCGCCGAGCGGCTCGGGAAAATCGAGGAGCTTGCGCAACTTCATGCCGATCCACGCGGGATCGAGCACGCGCATATCGAGCGAGAGCAGCTTGCACAGGCCATCGAGCGGCCGTGGATATTCGCCCGAGAGCCAGACCGAGTAGGGGCGCGTCACACCATCGGGCAGGGTGATCTCTTTCAGCCCGAGCACGAAATCATCGCCCGTGCGTGGATTGAGTACGTCGACGGTCCAGGAGATCGTTCCATCGGTCCCGGTTTTGGGTTCCTTGAGCGCGAACATCGCATCCATGATCGGGGAGGAGCCTGGCTCCTGCGCGAGCTTGAACGGCTCCTCGCCGAGGCCCGCCTGCAGCTGCTCGACGCGCCAGCGCACGATCTGCGCGAAGGCCGACACCACCGAGGGCATGCGCTTCTTCTCGCCGCGCGGCGGGAACGGCATGTCGAAGGCATCGTCGCCGCGCGTCTTGGCAACCGCGTCGAGCTTGAGCTTGAGCCATTCGCGGTCGGCGGCGCGCATGTCCATCGAGAGCGTCTTGGCGAGCGCGCCCAGCCCGCGGGGTTGTTCGCTGCCGTTGACCCAGACTTCGAACGGATGCGGCGTGCCGTTCTCGACATGGCCGACGAACACGGCGAAGCGGGATTGCGGGTGCTCGACCATGTAGGTCCACGCCGGGTTGCCCGCCGCGAGGTCCGGCCGGCCGGGCCAGCGAAGCGACGCGAGCACCGGCGCGGGTACCGATTTGACGGTGATGCGCCGGTTCACGTCGTCGTGCACGAAGTCCTGCGGCGCCCGGCCCACCGAGAGGACCGCGCCGAGCACCTTGTTCGGGCGGTAGGTGGCGAGGCCTTTCAGGCCTGACTTCCAGGCGTGGAAGTAAAGGTCCTGGAATTCGCCGTAGGGATAGGCATCCGGCACGTTGACCGTCTTGGAGATGCTGGTGTCGATGTAGGGCGCCACCGCCGCGACCATCTGCTCGTGCGCGCGCGCCGTGAGCTCGAGCGCGGTGACGAAGTAGGGCGGCAGGTTTTGCGCGTCGCCGCCCATCGCCTGGTAGCGGCGCCAGGCGTGATCCTCCACCGGGAATTCCTTGAGCGTGCCGTCGGCCATGCGCTTCTTGCGCGTGTAGGTCCAGGAGAACGGCGGCTCGATGCCGTTGGAGGCGTTATCCGCGAAGGCGAGGCTGATCGTTCCGGTGGGCGCGATGGACAACAGGTGCGAGTTGCGCAGGCCGTGCTGCTTGATGAGCTGCTTGATCGCCGCCGGCAGGCGCGTGGCGAAGCTCGTGCCCGAGAGATAGAGGTCGGCGTTGAAGAGCGGGAACGCGCCGCGCTCGCGCGCGAGCTCGACGGAACCGCGATAGGCGGCGTCGCGCATGGCCTCGGAAATCGTGGCGGCCATGCGGCGCGCTTCGTCGCTGTCGTAGCGCAGCCGCAGCATGATGAGCGCGTCGCCCAGGCCGGTGAAGCCAAGACCGACGCGCCGCTTCGCCATCGCTTCGGTGCGCTGCTGCATGAGCGGCCACGCGGTCGCCTCGAGCACGTTGTCGAGCATGCGCACCGCGACTTGCACCGTGCGGGCGAAGTGCTCGAAGTCGAAGCGCGCGCGCTCGGTGAAGGAATCGGTGACGTAGCGCGTGAGGTCGATCGAGCCGAGGCAGCAGCAGCCGTAAGGCGGCAGCGGCTGCTCCGCGCACGGGTTGGTGGCTTCGATCGTCTCGCAGTAGTTGAGGTTGTTGTCGCGGTTGATGCGGTCGAGGAAGAGAATCCCCGGCTCGGCGTGGTCGTACGTCGAGCGCATGATCTGGTCCCACAGGTCGCGCGCGCTTACTTTTCGATAGACCCAAAGCCCATCGGCGCGCTGGTACGTCTCTTCGCCGGGCCAGGGCTTCGCCTTGTGCACGAGCTCGAACGGCAGATCCTTTTCCATCGCGAGCATGAATTCGTCGGTGACGCCCACCGAGATGTTGAAGTTGGCGAGATCGCCCGCGTCCTTGGCGTGGATGAATTCCTCGACGTCCGGGTGATCGCAGCGCAGCACCCCCATCTGCGCGCCGCGCCGCGAGCCCGCCGACTCCACCGTCTCGCAGGAGCGGTCGAAGACGCGCATGTAGGACACCGGCCCGCTCGCCCGCGAGCGCGTGCCTTTTACTTCCGCGCCTTTCGGCCGGATGGCGGAGAAGTCGTAGCCCACGCCGCCGCCGCGGCGCATGGTCTCCGCGGCTTCCAATAGCGCGGTGTAGATGCCCGGGCGGCCATCGACCTCTTCGGAAATCGAGTCGCCCACCGGCTGCACAAAGCAGTTGATCAGCGTCGCCTGGAGCTGCACGCCGGCGGCCGAATTGATGCGGCCGGCGGGAATGAAGCCGTCGACCTGCGCCTGCAGGAAGCGCCGCTCCCAGTGCGCGCGGCGCTCCTCGGGCTCGACCTCGGCGAGCGCACGCGCCACGCGCCGGCGCACCTCATCGACGCTCGCTTCGTTGCCTTTGGCGTACTTCTCGAGCAGCGTGTCCCGGCAGATCTCCTGCGCGGGCGCAGTAGCGAGAGTGGTGTCCATTACTGGAAAAGTATACAGTATCGGTCGAGCCGGCCCAAGGCTCGGTACAGCGGGAAATTATCCCGCCAGGGCGGCGGCCTGCTCGTGCGTTTCGAGCGCCTCGGCGTCGGCCTCCTGCCGGGCGAGCTTCAGCAGGTCGGCGACCTCGGCGTGCCCCATGCGCAGCGCAAGCTCGACCGGTGTATCGCCTTCCTTGGTGGTCATCGCCGGGTTGGCGTCGTTACGCAGCAGGAGCTCGATCATCGCCAGATTGCCCTTCATGGCGGCGTAGGCAAGCGGCGTATAGCCGTTGTCGTGATGCAGGTTGGAGTCGAAGTTCATCGCCAGCACCTTCCGCGCGTAGACCAGGTTGTTCTTCTCGATGCCGTAGAAGAGAGCGCGGATGCCTTCGGCGCTTTTCTCTCGGGGTCGCGACTCGAGGCCCGTCGGCAGGAGCTTCACCACGTAGTTGATCAGCCCGACCCCGATCAGCGCTAGCAGCGCGAGGATGATGGGCACGCGCGAGATATTGAGGCCTTCGGCGATCTGCTCGGGCATGTTGGCGCCGGCAATCAGCAGCACCACCGCGACGAACAGGCCGAACTTGAGGTAGAGGAAGAGCCCGATGATCACCGCGATGCCGAGCACTGCGACGAGCGTGTTGTGGGACACGCCGAGCGTCTCCTCGACGTATTCGTGCGGCAGATTGACGAGCACCGCGGTGATGGTGATGAGACCCATCAGGATCAGCTCGCGGATGCGCAGCTTCGTCAGAAAATCGAGCTTTTCCTTCCCCCCGGCCATCTTATCGTCCCCCTTGTGGAGCGCATTGTCCGGGTTTGCGCCAACGCCTTCAAGCTAAAATTGCGCCGCGCATGTCGAAGGCCTTCGTTAGGGAAGACGCGGACGCGGACGAGGAGATCGAAGGCGCCGCGCCGCGCTCGCCTGCGGGAAAAAATTACATCACGCCCGCCGGCTTCGCGCGCCTGAAGAGCGAGCTCAAGCAGCTGGTGGAAGTCGAGCGGCCCGAGGTGGTGAAGACGGTCGCATGGGCCGCCTCCCTCGGCGATCGCTCGGAAAACGCCGACTACCTCTACGGCAAGAAGCGGCTGCGCGAGATCGACCGGCGCGTGCGCTTCCTCATCAAGCGGCTCGAGTCGGCGCACATCGTGCATTCCTCGGGCCGCGACACCGACCAGGTCTACTTCGGCGCGCAGGTGCGCGTGAAAGGCGGCGGCGGCGAGCGCACCGTGCGCATCGTCGGCACCGACGAGGTCGATCCGCAGCGCGGCGACGTGTCGTGGATCTCGCCGATCGCGCGCGCGCTCCTCAAGGCGCGCCAAGGCGACAGCGTGGTGCTGCGCACGCCGGCGGGTGAAGAGAAGCTCGAGATCCTGGAGGTGAGCTACCCATGAGCTGGCTCAAGGAGTTCCGCGAGTTCGCCACCAAGGGCAATGTAGTCGATCTCGCCGTCGGCGTGATCATCGGCACGGCATTCGGCAAGATCATCTCGTCGCTGGTCGCCGACATCATCATGCCGCTGATCGGGATTCTCATCGGCGGCGTTCACTACGAGGATCTGGTCATCGAGGTCGGCGACGCGCAGGTGACCTACGGCAAATTCCTGCAGAACGTGATCGACTTCATCGTCATCGCGTTCGTCATCTTCCTGATGGTCAAGGTGATCAATCATTTCCGGCGCCAGCAGGCAAAGGAGCCGCAGGCCGCGCCGCCACCGCGGCAGGAGCAGCTTCTGGAAGAAATCCGCGACCTGCTGAAGCGAAAATAATTCCGATCCAGGGTCACAATTAGTCTCCCCGCGGAAGCGGGGGTCCAGGTCTTTCTTCGAATGATGGGTTCCCGCTTGGCCCGGGAACGACGATTCAGGTCGAAATAATTACGACCCTGGATCGGAACTATTTTTTGAAGTCGCCGGCGACGACGAGCGAGAGCTTCGACGGGTCGATGTACTTGGCGAGCGCGGCGTTGACCTGCGCCGGCGTAAGTGCGGCGATCTTGGATTCGAGGTCGGTGTCCCAGGCGAAGCTGCGCCCGAGGAAGAGGTAGGAGGTGATGCGGCTCGCGAGCGCGCGGTCCTGCGTGCGCGCAAGCCGCCGCTGCGCGAGCAGGCCCTTCTTGCCGGCGGCGACTTCCTCAGCGGTGAAGCCGCCCTTCACGGCGCGCGCGATCTCCTCGCGGATCGCGGTTTCCACGCGCGAGCGGTTCTGCGGCGCGAAGATCGCCGAGAGGCGGAACCACGCCGACTCGTCGAGCGGGCTCGCGCCGAAGCTCGAGCCCGTGCTGTAGGACAGGCCCTCCTTCTCGCGCACGCGCTCGGCAAGCCGCGCGCTCGAGGTGCCGCCGAGGAGGTAGTTCGCGAGGAGCAGCGCCGGGAAATCCGCATGATCGTCGCGCATCTGCACGTTCTCGCCGCCGCGCAGCACCGCGTTCGCCTTGTCGGGCGTGATGACCTGGTCCTCGACCGCCGGGCGATCGAAGTAGCGATACGGCACGCGCGTGAACGGGTAGGGCGAGCGCCAGGGGCCGAAGAGCTCCTCGAGCGCGCGCGCGAGCGCGTCGGGCTCGAATTCGCCCACGGCGGAGAAGTCCGCGCCGGTGGCGCCGATCAACTCGCGATAGCAGCTCTCGGCATCGTTGAGCGTGGTCTTGCGGATCCAGGCGAGGCGCTCCTCGATGGTCGGAGTGTAGTTGCGGTGGCCTACCGGATAGCGCTCGAGATGCCGCGTGAGCCGCACCTCGGCGTTGGCGGCGGGATCGGAGAGCTGTGCCTGCGTGCCGGTGAGCGTCGCGCGCTTGAGCTCCTCGAACTCCGCCGGCGGGAACGACGGCTCGCGCAGCGCTTCGGCCACGAGCGCGAGCGCCGGCAGCAGGTTTTCGCTGCGCACCTCGACGGTCGCGCCCTCGGCGCTCACCGAGACGCGCGCGTTCAGCTTGTCGAACGCCTCCTTGAGCTCGCTGCGACTCCTCTTCTTCGTGCCGCGCAGCAGCATCTCGCCCGCGAACTCGCACGCCACCTCGCGGTTCATGAGCGTTTTCTCGTCGCCCCAATGCAGCGCCAGGTGCGCCACCACGCGGCCGCCGCGCGTCTGCTTCGGCAGGAGCGCGAGCTTGATGCCGTTCGCCGCCGTACGGCGCACGAGGCGCGCCTCGATGTTCTGCGGGGAGGGGTCGAATGCCTCGCCCAGGCGCACGCGCTCGCCGCCCTGGTAGTTCGCGAGCTCTGCCGCGACGTCCGGCGTCGGCGGAATCTCGGCGCGCTCGGGGTGCTCGCTCGGCACGAAGAGTCCGACCACGCGGTTCGCGCGCTTGAGATAGTGCTCGGCGACGCGCTGCACGTCGGCGACTGTCACCTTGCGCAGCTGGTCGCGATACAGGAAAAAGAGCCGCCAGTCGCCGATCGCCGCGTTCTCGGAGAGCGCGCGCACGAGCTGGCCGCTGTCGAGCTGCGCGCGCTCGATGTCGTTCAGGAGCCGGGTGCGCGAGCGCTCGAGCTCCTCGGCGGTAATCTTGTTGCGCGCGACGTCCTCCACGACCGAGATCAGCGCCTGTTGCGCCCGCCCGAGGTCCATGTCCTTCGAGAGCTGGGCACCGAAGTACATGTAGCCCGGATCGTGGAGCTGGCGCTCGGCGCCCCAGGTGCTCGAGGCGATGCCCTTCTGCACGAGCGCGCGGTGCAGCCGCCCGGTGGGCGTGTCGCCGAGGACCTGGACCAGCACGTCGAGCGCCGGGTAATCGGGATGGCTGCCCGCCATCGCGCGGTAGAGCGCCACCACCATCTGCTGGTCGCCGACGCGCTGCAGGGTCACGCTGCGCTCGCCGTCCTGCGTCGGCTCGTCGGTGTAGAAGGTGGGCAAGGCGCGCGCGGGCTTCGGCACCGCCCCGAAATGCCGCGCCACGCGCTCGAGCATGCGCGCCTCGTCGAAATGCCCGGCGACGAGCAGCACGGCGTTATCGGGCTGGTACCACGTGCGGTAGAACGCCTGCAGCTTCTCGATCGGCACTTTCTCGATGTCGGCGCGCTCGCCGATGATCGGGTTGCCGTAGTTGTGCCAGACGAAGGCGAGCTGCTGCACGCGCTGGAAGAGCACCGCGCCGGGATTGTTCTCGCCCAGCTCGAACTCGTTGCGCACCACGGTCATCTCGCTGTCCAGGTCCTCGCGCGAGACGCGCGAATTGACCATGCGGTCCGCCTCCATGGCGAGCGCCCAGTCGAGGTTGTCTTCGGTCGCCGACAGC
>VBCM01000144.1 GCA_005883675.1 Betaproteobacteria bacterium | reverse complement strand
TTGGGCAGGTGAGCGAGGTGATGGCGATGTCCACGCGCGCCTTGTCCATGTTCGCGATGCGCGCCTCCCAGTCGAACATGTACGGCACCGGCGTCATGAACGGCGCGCCGTCAAGGTGGATCGCGCGCAGGCCGCCGCGCACCTCCTTCAGGCTGTAATGCGGAAGGCCATGCTGCTCGAGGAGCGAGAGCCACTCCTTCGACAGCATGTGCGTGTGCACGTCAACGACGGGGCTCATAGGCAAAAAGGGGTCAGAGCAATTTTCCCGTTACAAATCGACCGTCAGTCGTGCCGCTTTTGTTTCAGGAAAATTGCTCTGACCCCTTTTTCAGTTCAGCCGTCGGCGATGGTGTTCTCCAGGATGCCGACTTTGTCGATCTCGATCTCGACCTTGTCGCCGGGCTTCATCCAGACGGGCGGATTGCGGCGCGCACCGACGCCGCCGGGTGTGCCGGTGACGAGCACGTCCCCCGGCGCGAGCGTGGTCCAGGTCGAGACGTACTCGATGATCTTCGGGATCTTGAAGATCATCTGGTCGGTGGTGGCGTGCTGCATGCGCTCGCCGTTCAGGCGGCAGGAGAGCGTGAGCCGCGTGTTGGGCGGAATCTCATCCGCGGTCACCATCCACGGCCCGAGCGCGCCCGTGTGCGCGAAGTTCTTGCCCGCGGTCCACTGCACCGTGTGGCGCTGCCAGTCGCGCACCGAGCCCTCGTTGTAGCAGCTATAGCCGGCGACGTGGTCCCACGCGTCCGCCTGCTTGATGCGGCGGCCTCCTTTGCCGATGACCACGGCGATCTCCGCCTCGTAGTCGAGGTTCTTCGACTCGCGCGGCCGGATGATCGGCTGCTTGTGCCCGACCTGGGATTCCGGCACGCGCAGGAAGATCGCCGGCTGCTCGGTGTTCTCCCGGCCGGTCTCCACCACGTGCTCCTGGTAGTTGAGACCGACGCAGATGATCTTGTCCGGGTTGGGGATCACCGGCAGCCAGGTGACGTCGGATTCCTTGTAGTCGGGCGCCTCGGCGGCGTGCTTCGCCGCCTCGGTGAAGGCGTTGCCGCCGATCAGCGCCTTGAGGTCCGCGAAGCGGTTGCCGATATAGCGCTTCAGGTCGACAATGCCCTTCGCCGTGACGATGCCGTAGCTTGTGCCCTGCGCAGTCCTAAACGTAGCGAGTCTCATATATGTCCACTCCAGCCTCGATACCAAAATTCGCGTTCAGCCACATGGGGATGTTCGTCGCCGATCTCGCGCGAATGCAGGATTTTTACACACGCCTGCTCGGTTTTACCGTCACCGACTCGGGCGACATGGAAACGCCGCGCGGCCGGCTGCGTTTCGTATTCCTCTCGCGTGACCCGCGCGAGCACCACCAGATCGTGATGGTCAGCGGCAAGCCCCGCGAGCTTGGCTTCAACCCGATCAACCAGATCTCGTTCCGCATGTCCGAATTCAAGGGCTTACGCGAGATGTACCGGCGGCTCGTGGCCGAGGAGGTCAGCGAGCTCTATCCGGTGTCGCACGGCAACGCGCTCTCGGTGTATTTCCACGACCCGGAGGCGAACCGCATCGAGCTCTTCGTCGATACGCCCTGGTACGTGCGGCAGCCGCTGCGCGTGCCGATGGACATGCGGCTCTCGGACGCCGAGCTCTGGTCCTGGGCGGAGCGCGAGGCGAGGAAGCAACCGGGCTTCAAGCCGGTCGACGAATGGCGCGCGGAGATGGCGCGCCGCATGGCCGCCCCCTAAGCCGCGCGCGTGGACCGGCGCGGCGAGTGGTTCGTCCCCGCGTACGGCCCGGAGCGTTTTCGCCTCGCGGTGGGGCTGCTCTTCCTGCCCTACACCGGCATGGTGCTCGGCTTCACCATCATCGGCTCGTTGCTCGCGCCGGCGATCCACTGGGATCGCGTGGCGGCGATCGTGGCGATCTACTTCCTCGCGCTCGGCATCGGCGCACACGCGCTCGATGCGCTCGGCAGCCGGGAGGCCAAACCGTGGGGCGATGCGTTCAGCCGCGCGCAGCTCTGGACCGTCGCGATTGCGACCGTGGTCGCCGCCTACGCGATCGGCATCTGGTACATGGTGCGCTACACGCCGCTCCTCTGGCTGATCGCGATTCCGGAGGGCTTTTTTCTGCTCGCGTACAACCTCGAGTGGTTCGGCGGCCGCTTTCACCGCGACTCGTGGTTCGCGCTTTCATGGGGCGCGCTGCCGGTTCTCGCCGGCTACATCCTGCAGACCAATGCAGTCTCCGCTTCGGCACTGCTCATGGCGCTCGCCATGGGACTTCTGAGTCTCGTCGAGATCAAGGCCTCGCGGCCGTACAAGGCTCTCAAGCGCACTCGCGCTGCTGAAGGCGCCCAGCTCGCTACGCTGGAGGCCATCCTCAAGAGCGTGAGCATCGCCGTGCTCGCGCTTGCCGCCGCCATGCTGGCGTGGCGCGTATGGGGTTAACTACCTGCGCGCGGCAACGATCGCCGAGCCGTAGGCAGTGAGGTACTCGACGCGGATGTCGCGGAAGCGGTGCTGCGCGAGCAGCGCCTGCAGTTCCGGCAGCCAGCGCGTGCGCTCGATGAGCGCCGGCAGGCCGTAGTAGATCTCGCGCCAAGACGGCAGCAGCGCGCTACCGATCGCTTGCAGCACCTTGAAGTACAGGCGCCATATCGCCTGCAGCGTGCGCGTCGGGGGGTAGATGAAGTCGTGCATCAGCAGCACGCCATCCGACGTCAGCATGTCGCGGCATTGCGGCACGAGCCGCGCGAGGTCCGCGTACTTGGCGAGATAGGATGACGTGATGCAGTCGAACGGCTCGGTGGAGCGGTAATCCTCGGCACGCGAGAGCACGAACTCCACATCCGGAAGCTTGCGCCGCGCGAACGCCAGGTACTCCTCGCGCAGCTCGACGCCTACGATGCCGGCCTGCGGAAAGCGCCGCGCAATGGCCGCCGTCGAGATGCCGGTGCCGCAGGCGAGATCGAGGATGCGCGTCGCGTGCGCCGGAATCAGGCCGACGATGCGTCGCTTCCACCGGCGATCGATGCCGAACGTCGCGGCGTCGACGACGCGATCGTAGGTGGCTCCGGTGCCGCGGAAAAAGCGCTCGACGAGCTCGAGCCGCGGATCCTCAGCCACCGATGACGGCGATGGCGCTGATCTCGATCAGGTACTCGGGCGAGGTCATCTTCGTCACCTCGACCATGGTCGATGCGGGTGGCGGTGAGCCGAAGTATTCGCGTCGCACCTTGTGGATCTTCTCGAAGTGCTCCATGTTGCGCACGTAGACATCCACGCGGCAGACGTCGTCCATCGTGCCGCCCGCGGCTTCGACCGCGCTCTTAAGGTTCTCGCACACCTGGCGCGTCTGCGCCTCGATGTCGCCGATGCCCGCGATCGCGCCGTCAGCGCGGCGCGCGGTCATGCCGGAGATGAACACCAGCCGGCCTTTCGCCGGGGCCTCGATGGCCTGCGAAAAGTGGCCCGAGGGCTGGCGGATCTTGTCGCTGTGGATCTGCCGCTTGCTCATATGAGCAGCGCTAGCGCTTGGTCGGCGGTCATGACGTCGCCGAACTGCTGGATGACGTTCTCGAGCGTCGCGCGGTGCTCGTCGTCCGAGAGCGCGGCGGTGCAGTCGGACAGCAGCACCACCTGGTAGTCGAGCATCATCGCGTCGCGCGCGGTGCATTCGCAGCACACGTTGGTCTTCGTGCCGGCGATGAGCAGCGTATCGATGCCCTTGGCGCGCAGTACGTCGGCGAGCGACGACGCGCCGGGAATGAGCGCGCTGTAGCGATTCTTCGTCACCACGACGTCGCTCGCCTGGACGGTGAGCTCGGGCCACAGGCGCTGCAGCTCCGATCCCGCGGCGAGGGCGCGCGCCGCGCGCGAGCGATTCTCGGGCGCGACGAAACAGCCGAAGAACCGCTCCCAGTCGCCGCCGTCGGGCGCGTTCCGGTGCAGCACCCAGATCACGGGGACGCCGCGCCGGCGCAGCTCGGCCGCGAGCCGATTGATCGCCGGCACGATGGCGCGCGCGCCCGGCACTTCGATCGGCGCGCCGGGGGCGACGAATGCGTTCTGCATGTCGATCACCACGAGCGCCGTGCGCCGCGCCTCCAGCCGGTCGTAGAGGTGCAGCCGGCCGCGGCGCGCGACCACGCGCTCGATGATCTCGGGCCGGATCGCGACCTCGTGCATCAGAACTTCTCCACCCAGGGTCGCAAATCCACCTCGAACGCCCAGGCCGAGCGATGCTGCCGATATACCGCGAGATACGTTTCGGCGATCGCATCGGGATCCAGCATGCCATCCTGCCCGCGGGCTGCCGCGCGCCGCATTTCTTCGTTACTTGCGCCCCCGGAACGCTCGATGCCGCCGTCGATGACGAAGTGCGCGACATGGATGTTCCTGGGGCCGAACTCGCGCGCGAGGCTCTGCGCGAGGGCGCGCAACGCGAACTTGCCCATGGCGAAGGGGGCGGACTCGGCATAGCCCTTGACGCTGGCGGAAGCGCCGGTGAAGAAAAGCGCGCCGCGCCCGCGTTCCACCATGCGCTTGAGCGCCGCCTGTGCGACGAGAAAGCCGCCATAGGCGCTCACGATCATCGTCTTGAGCACCTCGGCGCGGTCGAGCTCGAGGAACGGTCCGCGCACGCGATAGCTCGGGTTGTAGACGACGAGATCCGGCGTGTCGATGGTGGCGAAGAGCGCCTCGACCTGCGCGGCATCGGCGGCATCGCACGCAACGGCGCGCGCATGCGTCTCGGCGACGAGCGGATCGAGCTTGCCGACATGGCGCGCGGCGAGCGCGACGCGCATGCCCGCGGCGGCGCACTTGCGCGCGAGCGAGGCGGAGAGCCCGCTGCCCGCACCCACGATCAGCGCTAGCTCGGCCCGGGATTGCACTATGATGCGACGCGGCCCATGGACAAGTTCACCTATGTTGCCATGCCGACGCGCGTGGTGTTCGGCGCGGGCGCGGTGGCGCAGCTCGCCGCGGAAGTGCAGCGGCTGGGCGCGAAGCGCGCGCTGCTGATTTCGACGCCCGGCCGGGCGCACATGGTGCGCGCCATCGCGCGGGGGCTGCAGGTCGCCGGCATCTTCGACCAGGCGGTGATGCACACGCCGATCAAGGCGGTCGAGGCGGCGCGCGACATGGCGAGCTCGGTGGAGGCGGACTGCTGCATCGCCATCGGCGGCGGCTCGACCATCGGCTTCGGCAAGGCGATCGCGCTCAGCTCGTCGCTGCCCGTTGTCGTGGTGCCGACGACATATTCCGGCTCGGAGATGACCACCATCTGGGGCATCTCGGAAGGCGGCGCCAAGAAGACTGGCCGCGACCCGAAGGTGCTGCCGAAGGCCGTGATCTACGACCCGCAGCTCACGCTCGATTTGCCGGCCGGCGTCTCGGCGGCGAGCGGCATGAACGCCATCGCGCATTGCTGCGAGGCGCTCTACGCGCATGACGGCAACCCGCTCGTCTCGCTGATCGCCGAAGAGGGCATCCGCGCGCTCGCTGCGGCGCTGCCGATCATCGCCCAGGCGCCACGGGACCTCGAGGCGCGCACCTCGGCGCTGTATGGATCGTGGCTCGCCGGGCTTTCCATCAGCACCACCGGCAACGCTTTGCACCATAAGCTCTGTCACGTGCTCGGCGGCTTCGGCCTGCCGCACGCCGAGACGCATTCAATCGTGCTGCCGCACGCCATGGCGTACAACGCCGCCGCGGCGCCCGAAGCGATGCGCCGCATCGCCCGCGCGCTGGGAATAAAGGCGGGCACGGAAACCGCGCCGACCGGGCTCTGGCAGCTTGAGCAGCGTCTCGGGCTGCCCATGAAGCTCGCCGACATCGGCATGAAGGAGGCCGACCTCGAGCGCGCCGCGCGCATCGCGGTGCAGGCGCCGTACCCTAATCCCCGCAAGGTCGAGTACGAGGGCGTGCTCGAGCTATTGCACAATGCCTACGAAGGTCGAAAACCATGATCGCCGTGATCTTCGAATTCACGCCCGTCGAGGGACGCTTTGCCGACTACAAGGCGCTCGCCGATGGGCTCGCCGACGACGTAAGCAATTCCGATGGCTTCATCTCCATCGAGCGCTTCGAGAGCATCACCACGAAGGGCAAGTTCGTATCGCTCTCCTTCTGGCGGGACGAGGAAGCGGTGCGCAAGTGGCGCAACCTGCAGAAGCACCGCGAAGCCCAGAAGAAAGGCCGCGGCGGCATCTTCAAGTCCTACCGCTTGCGGGTCGCGCAGGTGCTGCGCGACTACACGATGGACGAGCGCCGTCAGGTGCCCGCCGATTCCGTGAAGGTCCACGGATAGAGCACACCTTTCTCCTGCGGCAGGGCAACTGGCTCGCCGAAGGCGAGTACCGCGACGCGGCCGGGCAGCGCGCGGTGGTCGCGGGCGAGACGACTATCTACCATGAGAGCGCCACGTGGCGCTTCGAAGCCGTGCTGCGTCTACGCGGCGACCGTCCGGCGCTGCAGCACAACCGCTACGAGATCGAGCCGTTCGCTCCGGGCGCGCGCTCGACACACTGGACCTCGACGCATCAGGCGCTCGGCACGCTGCGCGGCCGCTTCGTGCTGACAGGCGACGCCATCCTGTCCTTCTATGCCAATGGGACCGGCCGCTACCGCGGCTTCGAGTGCATCCAGCAGCGCGACGAGCGCCGCTACAGCGTGCGCGGCGCGATGATGGAGGAAGACAAGATCATTTCGACGTGGGCGCTCGAGCTCACGGCTGCTTGATGCAACTACGGGAACGGCACGCCGAGATCCTTGCAGATCTTTCGCGCCAGATGATTGTTGATTTCGTTGTGGCGCGGAACGGCACTACGCCGGTTCAGCGCTTGATTCTGCCATCACGAATGCCGGCCGCCTTCGCGCAGTAACGAACAACCTTGACTTTTCAGATGCCGCAGGAGGTCGCGGCGCTTCACACCGCGATGGTCAGCTCTTCGTAACCTTTGCCGGCTGCCTGGCGGGCTTCGTCGCGATTCATTGCAAGCGCTTCGGTCAAAGTTACGCGTAGTGACTCAAGCAATTCCTCTCGCGTAGGTTCTTGGCAATTAACGCCCGGGACTTCCTCGATCCAACCGATCCACCACGGATGATCTTGCTTAATAACTGCGGTATATGTTTGCGCCATAAGCCTTGATTCTAGTCCTGGCGCGGCTTGGCGGCTCTCAGCCGATCGGCATAGGCAGCCGTAAGCGGGACCAGAAGCGCATCGTTGTTCGCATTGAGCGCTCCCAGCACGCGCTCGCCCACGGCCGGACGCACGATACGGCATGTCGGCCAGAGCTTCTGCGGGATCTCGAGCGTCGCCGTCTGTACGCCGGCCGGCCCTTTGTACGTCTCGACGACGAGCAGCGATACGACGTCGATCGTGCCGCGCTGCTCGACGGCGGCGACATCGCCCGCGACGAGCACTGCAGCCCATGCGTACCAGTCCTGCGGCTTGGCATCGCGCGCGAACATGCACGTGGCCTGGGCCGCGAGGACTGTGAACTGCAGCACGAGGAGCGCGAACAGGCGCATGGGCGGGAAGCATAGAATGGCCGGCGGCAATGACAAAGGCAAAAGGAGACGCTCATGATCTACCGCTCGCTCATCGTGCTGACGCTCATCGGGTTCGTTTGCGGCTGCGCCTCGCCCCGCGACCCGGCGCTCGCGCAGGCCGCGCCGAAGCCCGCGCCGCCCGCGCAGACGTATTCATGGATGGAGTCTGCTGACTACAACGTCGAGGGCCTCATACCCTCGATGGAGCGCAGCCGCAAGGTCAACGAGCAGGACTGCACCAAGCCGATCGATCTCAGGGCCGGCAACCTGCGCTGCAGGTAGGTTCGACTAGAGCTTGGCGAGATCCGGCAGCGCGATCGGCCGCGCGCTCTCGAAGGCGCGCGCCGCGCGCAGCACGAGCGCATCGCCGTAGCGCGGCCCGACGAGGTGAAGGCCCACCGGCAAGCCCTCGCGCGTGAGGCCGCAGGGAATCGACGCCGCGGGCTGCTGGGTGAGATTGAAGGGGAAGCTGAAGGGCGTCCAGTCGATCCAGCGCTGCTTGCCCGGCGGGCATTCGAGCCCGACGTCGAACGCCGCTACTGCGAGTGTCGGCGTGACGAGCAGGTCATAGTCGCGATGGAAAAGATTCATGTGCGTGCCGAGCGCGCCGCGCTTCATCTGTGCGTCGTGCAGCTCCGCCGCGCTGATCTTCGCGCCGTCTTCGGCGACTTCGCGCAGGCCCGGATCGATGAGCTTGCGCTTATCCGGCGCAATGGCATTGACCAGCATCGCGGCGCCGGAGAACCAGTGGGTGCGGAAGATCGCATCCGGATTGGCGAAGCCTGGGCTCTTCTCCTCCACGCGAGCGCCGAGATCGCTGAACACGCTTACCGCCTTACGCACGATGTCCGCGACTTCCGCATCGACCTTGGCGTAGCCGAGATCGGGCGAAAACGCGATGCGCAAGTCGGTCACGCCCTCGTCGAGGCCGGTGCGCCAGTCGCGCCGCTCATAGGCGAGCGCGTGCCAGTCGCGCGCATCCGGCAACGCGAGGACATTGAGCATCAGCGCCGCGTCGGCAACGCTGCGCGTCATCGGCCCGACGTGCGCCACGGTGCCGAAGGGCGAAAGCGGCCATGCGGGCACGCGCCCGAAGGAGGGCTTCAGCCCGAAGAGCCCGGTGAAGCTGCAGGGAATGCGAATCGAGCCGCCGCCGTCGGTGCCGACCGCCAGCGCTCCCATGCCGGCCGCGAGCGCGGCGGCGGCGCCGCCCGAGGAGCCGCCGGGCGTCTTCTTCGGATTCCACGGATTGCGCGTGATGCCGGTGAGCGGGCTGTCGGTGACGCCTTTCCAGCCGAATTCCGGCGTCGTCGTTTTTCCGAGCAGCACTGCGCCGTGCTCGCGCAGCCGCGCGCTCGCCGGCGCGTCGTCCGGCCAAGGTCCCTTCGGATCGACGGTCTTCGAGCCGCGCAGCGTCGGCCAGCCTTTGGTGAGCAGGATGTCCTTGATCGACACCGGCACGCCGTCGAGCAGGCCTTTTGGCTGTCCGGCCAGCCAGCGCGCCTCCGAAGCCTTGGCGTCCTCGAGCGCGCGCTCGGAGACGAGATTGAAGGCGTTCAGCACCGGATTCAGCCGCTCGATGCGCTCGAGTACCGCGCGTGTCACTTCGACGGGCGAGACCTCGTGCTTGCGATAGGCCTCAAGGAGCTCGGTGGCGCCCAGCTCATATATAGGGACAGTCCCTATTTTTCTCATTTGCGTTCGGCGCGCGCCCGCGCGAGCGCCTTCTCACGCCACATCGGCCAGGCGCGCTTGTAGTCCTGGTGCGGTGTCGAGGCCTGCACCTCTGCGGCATCGAGGTAGGTGATGTCTTTGGAGAGCGCGAGCGCCTGCATCTGCATCCGCGCGCTCAGCTCGAGGTAGACGCTGCGGCCTACCGCGCGCGGCAGGCTCTCGCCAACGGTGACCGAGCCGTGGCCGCGCATGAGCGCCGCGGGCTTCGCGCCCAGCGTCTTTGCGAGCGAGGCGCCGAGGGTCGAATCGCGCACCAGCAGATCGGTTCCCTTGCGCACGCTGCGGATTTCCCAGTTGGGTAACCCGTCGGCGATGAAAGCCGCCATGTGCCACAGCGCGCGCATCGGCACGCCGGTGACGCTGAACGGCACGACGGAGGGCGAATGGTTGTGCACGACGGCGAGGACATCGGGACGCGAATTGTAGATCTCGCCGTGGATGTAGCGCTCGGTCACCGATTCGCGCCCCTGAGCGTTGAGCGGATTGCTCTCCAGGTCGTACTCCAGGATGTCCTCCACCTGCACGCGCTCCGGGGCAAGCGAGCGCGCGAGGTAATAGCGCTGCGGGTTCGACGGCGAGCGCAGGCTTACGTGCCCGTAGGCGTCGATGACGCCGTATTCGGTGAGGATGCGATAGGCCGCTACCAGGTCTTCCAAATGGTTCATGTCAGTCCGCCTTTATGCCAGCCGCTTTGACAACGCGCGTCCAGTTCGCGAGCTCGCGCTTCACGCGCACGCCGAGCGCCTCCGGCGTGCCGCCCGCCGGCTCGAGTCCTTGCTTTGCGAGCACGTCGCGCACATCGGCTTCCTTGAGGAACTCATTCACGTCGCGATTGACGCGATCGATGATGCCCGCCGGCGTGCCGGCCGGCGCGAACATCGCGTACCAGGTTTCTACCTCGAGGTCGGGCATGCCCGCTTCCTTGAGCGTCGGCACGTCGGGGAAGGCCTCGGCACGGTGTGCGCTCATCACCGCGAGCATGCGCAAGCGCCCCGCTTGCACATGCGGCGCTACCGTCTGCAGGGCGGAGATCATCGCCTGCACGTGACCGCCGACCAGATCGGTGATCGCGCCGCCCGCGCCCTTGTAGGGCACGTGCACGATGTTCATTCCCGTTTCCAGCTTGAGGAGCTCCATCGCGAGATGCTGCGGGCCGCCGTTGCCGGGCGAGGAGTAGTAGAGCTTGCCGGGCTGCGAGCGCACGAGCGTCACGAACTCGCGCATGCTCTTCGCCGGCACCTGCGGGTTGATGTAGACGCCGAGCGCGCCCGTGGCAAGAAGCGCGATCGGGGCGAAGTCCTTCACCGGGTCGAACGGCGCGGGCTTCAGCGCCGGATTGGTGGTGAAGGACGTCGCCGTGAGCAGCAGCGTATAGCCGTCTGAGGTCGTCTTGGCGGCGAAGTCGGCGCCGATGTTGCCGGTGGCGCCCGGCTTGTTGTCGGTGACCACCGCCGCCTTCCAGCGCTCCGCGAGCTTCGGCCCGAGCACGCGCGAGAGGATGTCGGCGCCGGTGCCCGGCGTGTAAGGAACGACGATGTGCACCGGGCGGCTGGGCCACTGCTCCTGTGCCGCGGCGACGCCGGCGAGCGTCGCGAGAAACAGGACGGCAAGCGCGCGCGTCATTCCCCTATTATGGAAGGATGAGCGCGTCCCGGATCGTGCTTAACGAGCCGCAGCAGCATCGTTTCGAAATCAATCGCGCCGCGCTCGTCGATGCCGCGATCTTCCGCGAGGAGCAGGAGCGCATCTTCGAGCGCTGCTGGCTTTACGTCGGGCATGAGTCCGAGGTGCGCGCGCCGGGGGACTTCCGCACGCGCATGGTGTGCGGGCGGCCGCTCATCTTGTGCCGCGACAGCCGGAACGAGCTGCGCGTTTTCCTGAACACCTGCCGCCATCGCGGCACCGTCGTCTGCCGCGAGGCGCAAGGCAATGCCGAGCGCTACACCTGCTTCTATCACGGCTGGACCTACGACCGCGACGGGCGGCTTTACGCCGTGCCGGGGCAGAGCGCCTACCCGCCGAATTTCAATCGCAGCGAGCTCGGCCTCAAGGAGCCGCCCCGCGTCGAGGCCTATCGCGGTTTTGTCTTTCTCAACTTCGATGCGAACGCCGTGCCGCTGCGCGAATACCTCGGTTCGGCGGTCGAGAACATCGATCTCGTACTGGATCAGTCACCTTCCGGCCGCATGGAGATGATCCACGGCACACAGGAGTACGATAACCGCGCTAACTGGAAGCTGCTCGTCGAGAACAGCTACGACGACTATCACCTGCTCACGACGCATGCGACCTGGCTCGACTACCTGAAGAGCTCCGGCGTCGAGGTGAAGCGTCCCGAGAAGGGACACGTGCTGCCCTCGCACGGCCTGGGCAAAGATCTCGGCAATGGGCACGGCACGACGGACAACGTCAACTTCCGCGGCCGCCCGGTCGCCGCGTGGATCCCGATCTACGGTGACGCGGCGAAGCCCGAGCTCGAGCGCATCCGCGCGGAGCTCGTGCAGCGGCTCGGGCCCGAGCGCGCGAAGCGCGTCGCCGATACCAATCGCAACCTGCTGATCTTCCCCAACCTCGTGCTGCTCGACGGCTCGTCGGTCTCCGTGCGCAGCTTCCAGCCGCTCGCGCCCGATCGCATGCGCGTACGTGCCGGGGCGCTCGGACCCGTGGAGGAAACGCCGCTCGCCCGGCAGGTGCGCCTCGACAGCTTCCTCACCTTCTACGGCCCGGGCGGCTTCGCCACTCCTGATGACATCGCCGCGCTGGAAGCGGTGCAGGAAGGGCTGGGTGCGTACAAGGAGGTGCAGTGGTCGCCGCTCACGCGCGGCATGGCGAAGCAGGGCGAGCAGCTCAACACCGACGAGGCGCATCTGCGCGCCTTCTGGATCCAATGGGACAAGCTGATGCGCGCTGCATGAATGACGTCGCTCGCGCCGAGGTCGAGGACTTCCTCTACCACGAGGCGGCGCTGCTCGACGCGTGGCGGCTGGACGAGTGGCTCGCACTGCTCACTGACGATGCCACCTATCGCGTGCCGTCGAATGACCAGCCTGAGTCGGATCCGAAGGCGGCGCTCTTCACCATCGCCGACGACATGCGCCGCATGCGCGCTCGCGTCGCGCGCCTGAAGGACCCGCACGCGCATGCCGAATCCCCACGCTCGCGCACGCGCCGGCTGATCTCCAACGTGCGTATCGTCGAGCAGGCTCCGTTGCGGGTGGAAGCCAACTTCGTCGTCTATCGCTACCGCGGCAACGAAGACGTGCGCACGTACGTCGGGCGCTATCGCTATACGCTGGTGCGCCAGGACGGTGGCCTGCGCATCAAGGCGCGCGAGGCGATCCTCGACGCGATGGAGCTCGCTTCGCTCGGGACGGTGAGCTTCATACTCTGACGCGCGTCGCGCTCATCTCGGATACGCACGGTCTGCTGCGTCCGGAGGCGGTGCGCTTGCTGCGCGGCGCCGATCGCATCATCCACGCGGGCGACATCGGCAAGCCCGAGATCCTGGATGAATTGGGTGCGCTCGCGCCATTGACAGCGGTACGCGGGAACAACGACCGCGGCCGCTGGGCAGCGCAGGTGCCCGAAAGCGCGGTCGTGCGCATCGGCAAGGTGGCGATCTATGTGTTGCACAATCTCGCCGAACTGGACATCGACCCGGTTGGCAAATACAAGGTCGTCGTCTCCGGCCATTCGCACAAGCCGATAGTCAAGGAGCGCGACGGCGTCCTGTACGTCAATCCGGGCAGCGCCGGCCCGCGGCGCTTCACGCTGCCCGTCGCGGTGGGCGAGTTGAAAATCTCAGGCGACAAGGTGCGCGCGCGCATCCACGAGCTGGCATGAAGCTGCCGGCGCTCTTTCGCAACCGCGATTACATGCTGCTCTGGAGCGGGCAGGTGGTCTCGACCCTCGGCTCCTCGGCTTCGTATGTCGTCTATCCGCTGCTCATCCTGGCGATCACCGGTTCGCCGGCGGCAGCCGGCATCGCGGCGGCGCTCGGCAATCTGCCCTACCTCATCTTCTCGCTGCCCGCCGGCGCGCTGATCGATCGCTGGGATCGCAAGCGCGTCATGATCAGTTGCGATGTGGGTCGCGCACTCGCCGTGGCGAGCATTGCCATCGCGCTGTGGCTCGATGTGCTTACGGTGTGGCAGCTCTATATCGCGTCGTTCATCGAGGGCAGCTTCTTCGTCTTCTTCAACATCGCCGAGGTGGCGGCGCTGCCCCGCGTGGTGCCGAAAGACGAGCTGCCGCAGGCTTCGGCGCAGAACGAAGCCGCGTTTGCCGCCGCGCATATCGTCGGCCCGTCCTTCGGGACGCTCCTCTACCAAGGGCTCGGACGTGCGGCGCCGTTCGTCGCCGATGCGATCTCCTACGTCGCTTCCATCGTCTCGCTCATGCTCATCCGCACGCCTTTTCGCGCGGCGCCGCCCGCGCAGGCGAAGACACCGGGAGCATCAATCTCGTGAACGCGGGCACCGGCCTCGTTGTGATCCTTCTCGCCCAGGACCTCGGCGCGCGGCCGGTCGATATCGGCCTCATCTTCAGCATCGGCGGCATCGGCGGCATCCTCGGGTCGCTCATCGGCGGTCGCGTGCAGAAGCGCTTCAGCTTCGGCCAAGCCATCGTCGCGCTCATGTGGATCGAGGCGCTGCTCTTTCCGCTCTATGCGATCGTGCCGCAGTATCTGCTCCTGGGCGTGGTCTTTGCCCTCATATACTTCATCGGGCCCATCTACAACGTCGTGCAGTTCAGCTATCGCCTGGCGCTCATTCCGGACGCGTTGCAGGGTCGGGTGAACAGCACTTTCCGGCATGAAGCTGCCGGCGCTCTTTCGCAACCGCGGCGCTGTTTGCGCTGTCGTACATCTGCCTCGCCATAATGACGACTCTCAACCGGCAGGTGCTCGAAGCGCGTCCGCTCTGCGAGCTTGCCGACGCCTGAGGGAATGAACATGACTCGTCTTGCTCTCGTCACCGGCACGAGCTCGGGCATCGGGGCCGCGGTGGCGAGGCAGCTGCTCGAGCACGGCTGGCAGGTCGTCGGCGTCGCGCGGCGCACGCCGAAGTTTCCGGGTGCCAACTATCAGCACCTGGCGCTGGACCTGGCGGACGTGTCCGGTGCGGCAGCGGCAATCGAGCGGCAGATGGGGGCGCGGCTCGCCGAGCGCGCCTGGGAGCGAGTCGGCCTCGTGAACAACGCCGCGCTGGCGCCGGCGGGACGGGTGCAGAAGCTCGAGGCAGCCGAGCTCGAGCGCGCCTATGCGGTGAACGCGGTGATGCCGCTGTGGCTAATGGGCTTCGTGCTGCGCCGCCGACCGGAAGGCGCAGAGGTCCGGGTGGTGAATATCTCCTCCGGCGCCGCCCAGCGCCCGTTTCCCGGGCTCGCGACCTATTGCAGCACGAAGGCGGCGCTGCGCATGGCGGGGATGGTGGTCGCCGCCGAGGTGGAGGATGTCGGCGTGTTCAGCTATGAGCCGGGCGTGGTCGACACCGAGATGCAGCGTGCGACGCGTGAGATGCCACTCGAGGAGTTCCCCTGGGGCGCGACCTTCCGCCAGTACCATACGGAAGGACGGCTCGCCGCTCCCGAGCTACCGGCGGCGGACATCGTAGAATTTCTGACAGCGGACGGCGCGGAGCGCTTCGTCGAGCGCCGTCGCGGCGCCTAGGCGAATGACCGAGCGCACGGACAACTGGATCGAGGCATCGGACGTGATTCCGATGTTTCCCACGCTGGTCTGGAAGATCCTGGTGAGACCCGCGTGGCGCGATGCCATGGCGGCACAGATGCTGCCCGCGCTCGCGGCGCTGCGGGCAAAGGCGCCGCCGCTCGAGCCCGGCCGCGGCTGGCAATCGGAGCAGGCGTTGCATGAGCGTGCCGAATTCCGTGACCTCGCGGACTGCGTCGGCGATGCGATGAGGAGCGTGCTGCGCTTCCTGCGCATCGGCGACGTTGCTCTGGAAATCACGGCTTGCTGGGCCACCGTGCTTGCCAAAGGCGCAGCGCACCGTATGCATAGCCATCCGAACAATTTCCTAAGCGCGGTTTACTATCTGCGCACCCATGCGGGCGCAGACAGCATCAACTTCCACGATCCGCGCAACCAGACCGGCATCATCCGCCCGCCGGTGGTCGAGCTGACCGCCGAGAATACCGATCAGGTCGTCGTCACGGTGAACGACGGCACGCTCCTCATGTTTCCTTCTTATCTTGAGCACTCCGTCGATGCCACGACGAGCGAAGAGGAAAGGATCAGCATCAGCTTCAACGCCATGTTTTCCGCCTTCACCGCGACCTTGAGCAAGCCGCTATGGTGAGTCCATGACTCAAGCGAGACCGCAGCCGTACCGGGTGCGCGACATCCATGTCGTTGCCAAGGGAGCCGATGTGCTGGTGCGCGAGTACACTCTCGACCCTGGCGAGGCGATACCGTGGCACCGGCATACGCAGGTGTCCGATTACTACTATGGCCTCGAGGGCACGGTGCTGGTGGAGACGCGCGAGCCGGCCGAGCGGCACGAGCTCGGCGCCGGGCAGTTCGCTAGAGTGAACCCGCCGACCGTGCATCATGTGTCGAACCCGGGGCGAGCGCCCTGCCGCTTCCTGCTCATCCAGGGAGTGGGGAAATACGATTTCGTGAAGGCTGATTGATGCTGGAACTGCGACCGAACTGCGAGCACTGCAACAAGCCCTTGCCGCCAGAAGCGCTGGATGCGCGCATCTGCAGCTTCGAATGCACGTTCTGCGCGACCTGCGCGGAGCTGCTTGGGAACGTCTGCCCGAACTGCGGCGGCAACTTCGCGCCGCGGCCGATCCGGCCGTCGCGCAACTGGAAGGGCGGCAACTATCTCGGCGACTATCCGGCGAGCCGCACGGTGAAGCACAAGCCGGTCGATCTCGCGGTGCATGAGCGCTTCGCCGCGGCGATCAAGGAGACACCGCCGGAAAAAAGGTGAGCCATGGGACCTGAAACACAAGC
>VBCM01000143.1 GCA_005883675.1 Betaproteobacteria bacterium | reverse complement strand
GCACCGCGATCGGCTTTCTCATCCGCAACGAGGACCAGCGCTCCAAGGACTATTCCGCTATCGCCGACAAGTTCCGCCCCGGGCACGCGGACTACACGTATCTGCAGAAGTACGGCGTCCGCGACGCACGCGGTGGTGGCCGTGCTTCGGCGCGCGAGACGGTGGTGCGGGTCGCGGCGGGCGCGATTGCCAAGAAGTGGTTGCGCGAGCGCTACGGCGTGCGCGTGCGCGGCTATCTCGCGCAGCTCGGCCGCACCGTGATCGGGTTCGAGTCGTGGGACGCGGTGGACCAAAACCCGTTCTTCGCACCCAACGGGCGCATCGTTGCCCAGTTGGAAAAGCAGATGGACGCGCTGCGCAACGTCGTCGCGAGCGGCGTTCCGGTCGGCTGGGGCGAGCCGGTCTATGGCAGGCTCGACTCCGACATCGCCAGCGCGATGATGGGCATCAACGCGGTCAAGGGCGTGGAAATCGGCGTCGGCTTCGGCGCCATCGTGCAGCAGGGGTCCGAGCACGGCGACGAGATGAGCCCGCAGGGCTTCCTCTCCAACAACAATGGCGGCGTGCTAGGGGGCATCTCCACCGGCCAGGACATCACCGTCTCGCTCGCGCTGAAGCCGACGTCAAGCATCCGGCTACCCCGGCGCACGATCGACCGGCACGGGCGCCCCACCACCATCGAGACCACCGGACGACACGACCCCTGCGTCGGCATCCGCGCCACGCCGATCGCCGAGGCAATGCTCGCCTGCGTGCTGATGGACCACGCGCTGCGCCAGCGCGCGCAATGCGGCGACGTCACGCCGCCCGTGAAGCTCGCAAGGTAGAAATGCCGAGCTAAATCAATTAGAGTTATGGATACAAAATCCCCAAGAGAGAAGAACATGAGCAACAAGGGCCAGTTGCTACAAGACCCGTTTTTGAACACGCTGCGCAAGGAGCACGTCCCCGTTTCGATCTATCTCGTGAACGGCATCAAGCTGCAAGGCCAGATCGAGTCCTTCGACCAGTACGTCGTGCTGCTGCGCAACTCGGTGACGCAAATGGTCTACAAGCACGCCATCTCCACGGTCGTGCCTTCGCGCCCGATCAACCTGGGAGCGGAGAAGGACGCCGAGTAGGTTGCCGCAGCAGCAGCAAGCCGCCGCCGATTCCCGCGCGGCGATCATCGTGTGCCTGGATTTCGGCGACGCCGAGCACGAGGAGGGCGTGGCGGAAGTCGTGCGCCTCGTCAGTAGCGCGGGCGTCGCGCGCCACCGCCTGATCGGCGGCCGCCGCAGCCGCCCGGACCCGAAGTTTTTTGCCGGCGCCGGCAAGGTGGGCGAGATCGTGCACGCGGTGCACGAGCTCAATGCCGCATTCCACGGAGCTCATCCTCGAGATCTTTGCGCAGCGCGCGCAGACGAGCGAGGGCAAGCTGCAGGTGGAGCTCGCGCGGCTCGAGCACCTCTCCACGCGCCTCGTGCGCGGCTGGACGCACCTCGAGCGCCAGCGCGGCGGCCTCGGCAAGACCGGCGGCCCCGGCGAGACGCAGCTCGAGCTCGACCGGCGCTACATCGCCACGCGCGTGAAGACGCTCAAGGGCAAGCTCCAGCAGCTGCAGAAGCAGCGCACGGTGCAGCGGCGCGGCCGCGTGCGGCGCGACGTGCTCTCCGTGTCGATCGTCGGCTATACCAACGCCGGCAAGTCGACGCTCTTCAACGCGCTCGCCGGAGCGCGCGCCTACGAGGCGGACCAGCTCTTCGCCACGCTCGACACCACGACGCGCAAGCTCTTTCTGCCTCGCGCGGGCCCGGTCGTCGTGTCCGACACCGTCGGCTTCATCCGCGATTTGCCGCACACGCTGGTGGCCGCGTTCCGCGCCACGCTCGAAGAGACGGTGCGCGCCGACCTGCTGCTGCACGTCGTCGACGCGAGCTCACCCGCGCGCGATGCGCAGGCAGCCGAAGTGGACAAGGTGCTCGCCGAGATTGGCGCCGAGGAAGCACCTCGCATCACCGTCTGGAACAAGATCGACGCCACCGCGCTCGCTCCGGGAGTCGAGCGCGACCAGTATGGTAGGATTTCCCGCGTCTACGTGAGCGCTCGCACCGGCGCAGGTCTGGAGGCGCTGCGCGGCGCCATCGCCGAGTTCGGCGCGGCGCGCGCGACCGAGCGCAAGCCTTCCAAAGAATCCATAAGCTTCTAGCCCAATGTCCTTGAACGATCCCAACTGGGGACGCGGCGGTTCCCGCGGCCCGCAGGGCCCCGGCGGCGGCAACCAGGGGCCGCCCGATCTCGACGAGCTGTGGCGCAACTTCAACCGCCGGCTCTCGGAGATCTTTCGCCGGCGCGGGCGCGGCGCAGGCGACGAGCCGCCGCGGCCGCCCTCGGTACGCGGACTGGGCGGCGGCGCGGGCGCGCTCATCGCGCTGGTGCTGGCGGTGTGGCTGGCGAGCGGCTTCTATATCGTGGTCGAGGGCACGCGCGGCGTGGTGCTCAGCTTCGGCAAGTTCTCCAAGGAAACCACCTCCGGCCTCAACTGGCGCTGGCCCTGGCCGATCCAGTCGCACGAGATCGTGAATCTCTCGCAGGTGCGCACGCTCGAGGTGGGCTATCGCAACAATGTGCGCACCAAGGTGCTGAAAGAGTCGTTGATGCTCACCGACGACGAGAACATCGTCGACCTGCAGTTCGCCGTGCAGTACCTGGTGAAGGATGCGCAGGCCTTCGTGTTCAACGTGCGGCGCCCCGACGAGTCGGCGATGCAGATCGCCGAGACCGCGATGCGCGAAGTGATCGGCAAGAACAGCATGGACCGGATCCTCTACGAGACGCAGGTCGACGTCGCGAACAAGGCGCGCGACCTGATGCAGCTGATCCACGACCGCTACAACACCGGCATCACGGTGAGCACGGTCACCATCCAGAACGCGCAGCCGCCCGAGCAGGTGCAGGCGGCGTTCGACGATGCGGTCAAGGCGGGGCAGGATCGCGAGCGCCAGAAGAACGAAGGCCAGGCATACGCCAACGACGTCATCCCGCGCGCGCGCGGCGCCGCGTCGCGCCTGCAGCAGGAGTCCGAAGGCTACAAGCAGCGCGTGATCGCCAACGCCGAGGGCGACGCCTCGCGCTTCAAGCAGGTGCTCACCGAATACGCCAAGGCGCCGCAGGTGACGCGCGAGAGGATCTACATCGACACGATGCGCGAGATCCTGTCGTCGACCAACAAGGTGATGATGGATTACCGCGGCTCGGGCAACCTGCTGATGCTGCCGCTCGAGAAGCTGCTGCAGCAGGCGGGCGGCACCGTCAACCCGACCGAGGCGCAGGCGTCGCAGCGCCCGAGCGAGCCGCCCGCGGCCGAGGCGAGCCCCCGCTCGCGCGAAAGCCTGCGCAACCGGGAGCGCGTCGACCGATGAGAGCAAAGCGGAGTCGCCCATGAGGGCTCTGGGTCCGATCCTCGCGGTCCTGGTGCTGGTGGCGCTGCTCATCTCGGGCACCCTCTACACCGTCGATCAGCGCCAGAACGCGATCGTGTTCCAGCTCGGCGAGATCAAGGACGTGGTGAACAAGCCCGGCCTGCACTTCAAGTGGCCGCTGCTTCAGAACGTGCGCGCCTTCGACATGCGCATCCTCACCTACGACGACGCCGAGCCGCTGCGCTTCCTCACCCAGGGCAACCGCCCGGTGCTGGTCGACTCCTTCGTCAAGTGGCACATCATCGACGTGCGCCAGTACTACGTCAGCGTGCAGGGCGACGAGTTCCGCGCGCAGACGCGCATCCGCCAGACCGTCTCGGGGACGCTGCGCGACGAGTTCGGCATCCGCACGGTGCACGAGGTGGTGTCGGGCGAGCGCGAGCAGATCATGTCGCGCGTGCGCGAGAAGGTCGACCAGGACCTGAAGCGCATCGGCGTCGGCGTGGTCGATGTGCGGCTCAAGCGCGTCGACCTGCCGCAGGAAGTGAGCGAGTCCGTCTACCGGCGCATGGAGTCGGAGAGAAAGCGCATCGCCAACGAGCTGCGCTCCACCGGCGGCGCCGAGGGCGAGAAGATCCGGGCCGATGCCGACCGGCAGCGCGAGGTGGTCCTCGCCGAAGCGTACCGCGACGCGCAGCGCGTGCGCGGCGAGGGCGACGCCAAGTCGGCGTCGATCTACGCCGCGGCGTTCTCGCAGAACCCCGAGTTCTTCTCCTTCTATCGCAGCATGGAGGCGTACCGCTCGACCTTCCGCGGCCGCAACGACGTCATGCTGCTCGAGACCAACTCGGAGTTCCTGCGCTACTTCAGGGATTCGCTCGGCCGCCAGGCTCAAACCCCGCGCAAGTGAGCGATGGGCACGACGTTCCTCATGGCGTTCGCCCTGATGCTCGTGCTCGAAGGCGTCCTGCCCTTCGTCGCGCCGACGCTCTGGCGCGAGACCTTCCGCCGCATCACCCAGATGACCGACGGGCAGATCCGCTTCGTCGGCCTTTCCTCGATCATCGTCGGCCTGCTGCTCCTCGCCTGGGCGCGTAGCTAGCCGATGCGCTGGCTCCTGCCGGAGCATGTGGAGGACATCCTGCCGGCGGAGGCGATGCGCATGGAGCGCCTGCGCCGGCGCGTGCTCGACCTCTTCTTCAAGCGCGGCTACGAGCTCGTCATGCCGCCGCTCCTCGAGTACATGGATTCGCTCCTCACCGGCACCGGACACGACCTCGAGCTTCGCACCTTCAAGGTGGTCGACCAGTTCTCGGGCCGCATGATGGGCGTGCGTGCCGACATCACCCCGCAGGTGGCGCGCATCGACGCGCACCTTCTCAACCGCAAGAGCGTCACCCGGCTTTGCTATTGCGGGAGCGTGCTCCATACGCGCCCGGCGGCGCCGGGCGCGACGCGCGAGCCGATCCAGCTCGGCGCCGAGATCTACGGCGCCGCCGGCGTCGAGGCGGACCTCGAGATCCAGCGCCTGCTTTGCGACGCGCTGCGCCTCGCGCAACTGCGCGGGCTGCGGCTCGACGTCGGCCACGTGGCGGTGTTTCGCTCCCTCGCCCACGCCGCCAGGGCGCAGGCCGGGCTCGAGGTGCAGCTTTTCGAGGCGCTGCAGAAGAAGGACCTGCCCGAGCTGAAGAGCCTCTCGCGCAAGCTCGACGCGAAAACGCGCGCGGCGCTCGAGCTCTTGCCTGAGCTCTACGGCGGCGCCGAGGTGCTCGACACGGCGCAGAAGCGCCTGCCGAAGCTGCCGGCGCTGTCGCAGGCGCTGAAGACGCTCCGTGCGCTCGCCAAGGCCTGCCCGGTGCCAGTGAGCTTCGATCTCGCCGAGCTGCGCGGCTACCACTATCACTCGGGCGTCGTGTTCGATGCCTACTGCGCGGGGGGAAGCGGCCCTGCCTCGGCTTCTATCCTCATTGCGCGCGGCGGGCGCTACGACGAGGTGGGCAAGGCCTTCGGCCGCGCGCGGCCGGCGACTGGCTTCTCCATTGATCTCCGCAGCGTCGCAGGCGTGGTGAAATGAGCGCCATGGTTTGTCTTTTCGCCGACCCCCTGATAAGGGGGTCGCGAGCCGCAGGCGAGCGGGGGGTTTTGCTTTTTAAAAAGCGAAACCCCCCGGCGCTGCGCGCCACCCGCCTTATCAGTGGGGCAAAACCATGAGCGCGCGCAACGTCGTCGTCATCGGCACCCAGTGGGGCGACGAGGGCAAGGGCAAGATCGTCGACTGGCTGACCGACCGCGCTCAAGGAGTGGTGCGTTTCCAGGGCGGACACAACGCCGGCCATACGCTGGTGGTGGGCGGCAAGAAGACCGTGCTGCACCTCATCCCGTCGGGGATCATGCGCCCGAGCGTCGATTGCTTCATCGGCAACGGCGTCGTCGTCTCGCCGCAGGCGCTGGTGGCGGAGATGGACGAGCTCGACGCGGGCGGCGTGCCCGGCGTCGTGGCGCGCCTCTCGGTTTCGGAGGCATGTCCCCTCATCCTTCCGTATCACGCCGCGCTCGACGCCGCGCGCGAGACGGCGAAGGGTGAGAAAAAAATCGGCACCACCGGCCGCGGCATCGGCCCGGCGTACGAGGACAAGGTGGCGCGCCGCGCGATTCGGCTGCAGGACCTCTTCGACGCGCAGCGCTTCGCCGAGAAGCTCCGCGAGCTCCTTGCTTTTCACAACTTCGTGCTGAAGAACTATTACCGGCAGGAAGAAGTGAGCTATCAGAAGACGCTCGACGAGACGCTTGCGCTCGCGCCGCGGCTTGCGCCGCTGATCGCCGACGTGCCGCGCGCGCTCTACCACGCCAATCGGGCGGGAAAGAATTTGCTGTTCGAGGGTGCGCAAGGCTCGCTACTGGACATCGACCACGGCACCTATCCGTACGTCACTTCCTCGAACTGCGTCGCCGGTGCCGCCGCGGCGGGCGCGGGCATCGGCCCGATGCACCTGCACTACGTGCTCGGCATCACCAAGGCCTACAGCACGCGCGTCGGCGGCGGCCCCTTCCCTACCGAGCTCTCCGACGACATGGGCGAGCGGCTGCGCCAGCGCGGCCAGGAGTTCGGCGCCACGACCGGCCGGCCGCGCCGCACCGGCTGGTTCGACGCCGCCGCGCTCAAGCGCTCGATCCAGCTCAACGGCTGCTCGGGCCTGTGCATCACCAAGCTCGACGTGCTGGACGGCGTCGAGGCGGTGAAGATCTGCGTCGGCTACGAGCTCGAAGGCGACTTCTCCGAGATCCTGCCGGTCGGCGCCGAAGAGCTCGAGCGCTGCCACCCCGTGTACGAGGAGCTGCCGGGCTGGATGGAAAGCACCGTGGGCATCAAGTCCTACGAGCGGCTGCCGCCGGCGGCGCAGGCCTACCTGCAGCGCATCGGCGCGCTCGCCGGCGTGCCGATCGATCTCATCTCCACCGGCGCGGACCGCGAGGAGACCATCGTGCGGCGCCACCCGTTCGACCCGGCGTGATGTTTTTCGGCTAGACTGCACGGTCTAGTCTAGTCACCCGGGGAGTGCCGTTGCCCGCCGAGAACCGGGCGCGCGTGCTGCGCGCCGCCGCCGAGTCGTTCATGCGCCACGGCTACCAGGCGAGCGTCGAGGAGATCGCGCGCCGCGCCGGGGTCGCCAAGCAGACCGTCTACCACCACTTCCCGAGCAAGGACATGCTTTTCAAGCAGGTCGCGCACGAGCTCACCCGCGGCGTGCTGGTCGAGCTCGAGGGCGGCGGCACCGATCTGCGCAGCGCGCTCGTGCGCTTCGCCGTCGCCTATCGCAGCCGCGCGCTCGGCGCCCAGGGACTCGCCACGTTCCGCATCGTGCTTCCCGAGGTGCCGCGCTTCCGCGCCCTGGCGCGCACCATGTACGCTGCCGGCGCGGGCGAGATGGTGCGCCAGCTCGCCGCCTATCTCGAGCGCGCGATGCAGGCGGGGGAACTGCGCCGCGACGAGCCGCAGTTCGCCGCCGAGCTCCTCCTCGGCATGCTTACCGGCCACGACCGCATCAAGCGGCTCTTCTGTGTCGAGCGCGTAAATGGCACAAATTCGGGCGCCGACGAAGCGCGCAGCCGGCAGATCATCGATTGCTTCCTGCGGGCCTACCAGCCATGACGCGCCTCGTCCTCCTCATGATCTGTGCAGCGCTCGTCGCCTGCAGCGAAGGCGACGCCAAGCAGAAGAAGGGCGACGCCAAAGCGGCGCCGCCGGTGCCGGTGACGGTGATCGAGGTGGCGCCGCGCGAGGTGCCGGTGGTGTTCGAAGCCGTCGGGCGCACCGAAGGCTCGCGCGAGGTGCAGGTGCGCGCTCGCGTCGCCGGCATCCTGGAGAAGCAGCTCTATACCGAAGGCGACCGCGTGAAGGCGGGCGCGACGCTCTTCCAGATCGAGCGCGCGCCCTTCGAGATCGACCTGCAGCAGAACAAGGCGGCACTCGCGCAGGAGAAGGCGCGCTACGAGCTCGCCAAGCAGGACTACGAGCGCCTCAAGGCGCTCGCCGACCGGCGCGCCATCAGCCAACGGGAGGCCGACCAAGCGGCGTCCGCACTCCAGCAAAGCGTCGCCGCGGTGCAGCTCGCCGAGGCGCGCGTGCGCCAGTCGGCGCTCAACCTCTCGTACACGACGGTCGAGGCGCCCATCGGCGGCGTCACCGGGCGCGCTCAGCAATCGATCGGCAGCTTGGTCGCGCCGAACAACGACACGGCAATGCTGACGAGCCTCACGCGCACGGATCCGATCTGGGTGCGCTTCGCGCTGTCGGAGGCAGAGTTCGCCAGCCTGCGCGCACGCGACACTGCCGCTCCCGAGGTCAGGATCGAGATGGCCGACGGCCGGCCCTACGCAGAGAGCGGTCGCCTGAATTTTTCGGGCTCCACCGTCGACGCGAGCCTTGGAACGGTGCAGATGCGCGCGGAGTTCAAGAACGCGGAGCTGCGCATCTTGCCCGGGCAATACGTGCGCGTGCAGGTGATCGCCGGCAACCAGCGCGCGATCGTCGTGCCGCAGGCGGCGGTGCAACAGAACGAAAGCGGCCGCTATGTCTGGCTCCTCGATGCGGAGGGCAAGGCGGCGCAGCGCGCCATCCGCGCCGGCAACTGGGTTGGCAACGACTGGGTGGTGCTCGACGGGCTCAAGCCGGGTGAGAAGGTGATCATCGACAACCTCGTGCGGCTGCGCCAGGGCGCGCCGGTGCAGGCGAAGGCCGCGGGCTAAATGTCGCGCTTTTTCATACACCGGCCGGTGTTCGCCGGCGTGATCGCCATCGTCATCGTGCTGGCTGGCCTCGTCTCGGCAAAGCTCCTCGCGGTCGCGCAGTACCCGGAAATCGCGCCGCCGACGGTGCTCATCACCACGAGCTATCCGGGCGCGAGCGCCGAGACGCTGACGAAGACGGTGGCCGCGCCGATCGAGGAGCAGCTCTCCGGACTCGAGCGGCTGTCCTACTTCAGCTCCACGGCCTCCTCGACCGGAGCGCTCAGCATCACCATTACCTTCGAGCCCGGCTCGAACGTGGACCAGGCGGTGTTCAACGTGAATAACCGCGTGAACATCGCCCTGCCCCGCCTGCCCGACGAGGTGCGCAGGAACGGCATCATCGTGCAGAAGCGCTCGTTCGACATCCTGAACGTGGTCACGCTTTCGTCGCCGAAGGGCACGCGCGACACGTTGTTCCTGTCGAATTACGCGTCGATCAACCTGGTCGACGAGCTCAAGCGCCTGCCGGGACTTGCCGATGTCACGGTATTCGGTGCCCGCGATTACTCGATGCGGGTGTGGCTCAACACCGAGAAAATGGCGCGCCTGGGCGTCACGCCCTCCGACGTCGCCGGTGCGCTGCGCGCGCAAAACGCGCAGTACGCCGCGGGCAAGATCGGCACCGAGCCGGCGCCGCCGGGCCAGGCGGTCGTGTACACCGTCACCGCTACCGGGCGCCTGGTCGACCCGGAGCAGTTCGGCGACATCGTCGTGCGGGCCTCATTCAACAATGCGGGTCCGGGCGGGGTCCTGCGGCTGCGCGACATCGCTCGCATCGAGCTTGGCGCGCTCAACTACGACACCTACAACACCATCGATGGCAAGCCCGCCATTGGCATGGCGACGTTCCTGCAGCCGGGCGCCAACGCGCTCGAGGTCGCGCAGCTCGTGAGAACGCGCATGGCGGAGCTCAAGGCGGGCTTTCCCGAGGACGTCGACTACGCCATTCCCTTCGACACCACGCGCTTCGTCGATGCCTCGATCCGCGAGGTCACCAAAACCATCTTTGAAGCAGCGCTTCTCGTGCTTGCAGTGGTGTTCCTGTTTCTGCAGACCTGGCGAGCGACGCTGATCCCGATGATCGCGGTGCCCGTGTCGCTGATCGGCGCCTTTGCCGGACTCTGGGCAGTGGGCTTCACGATCAACACGCTGACGCTCTTCGCGCTGGTGCTCGCGATCGGCATCGTGGTGGACGACGCCATCGTGGTGCTGGAAAACGTCGAGCGCCTGATGCGCGAGAACAAGATGCCGCCTTTCGAGGCAGCGCTCGAAGCGATGCGCGAGGTCTCGGGCGCGGTGGTCGCCATCGTGCTCGTGCTTTGCGCGGTGTTCGTGCCCGTCGCGTTCCTCGGCGGCATCGCCGGCCAGCTCTACCGGCAGTTCGCCCTGACGCTGACTTTCGCGGTCGTGATCTCGGGCTTCATGGCGCTCACGCTGACGCCGGCGTTGTGCGCGCTCCTCATGAAGCCGGGCGAGCACGAGTCGCGCCTCTTCAGGCCGTTCAACCGTGGCTTCGCCTGGCTCACGGGCCGCTTTCTGTGGGCCGTGAACCTGGTGCTTGCGCACCGCATCGCCTCGCTCCTGGCCTTCGTCGTGGTGCTCGCCATCACGGGCGGGCTTTTCCTGCGCATTCCCGGCAGCTTCGTGCCGCCGGAGGACCAGGGCTATATCTTCGCCACGCTGCAGCTCCCCGACGGCGCTACGCTCGAGCGCACGCGCAAGATGTCCGACGACATGGTGAAGATCATTTCCTCGAACAGCGGCGTGCAGAACACCATCGGCATCATCGGCTTCGATCTGATCGGCGGCGGCAACAAGAGCAATGCCGCCACCATGTTCGTGCCGCTCAAGGAATGGGACGAGCGCGGCGCCAACACCGCCCAGCTCATCGCACGCGACATCGTGCAGAAGGGCGGCGGCCTGCGCGACGGCCTGGCGCTCGCTTTCAATCCGGCGGCGATCCGCGGCATCGGCACGGCGGGCGGCCTCGAGGTCTACCTGCAGGCTCGCAGCAATCCGGATCCGACACGGCTCTACCAGGCGACACAACAGTTCATGGCCGCGCTCTCGAAGCACCCGCAGCTCGCCGGCATCAACTCCTTCTACCGCCCGACGGTGCCGCAGCTCAGAGTCGAGGTCGATCGGGAGAAGGCCATCTCGCTCGGCGTGCCGGTGCAGGACGTGTTCGACGCGCTCTCGAGCACCATGGCGGCGCTCTACGTGAACGACTTCAACAAGTTCGGCCGCACCTTCCGCGTGCAGGTGCAGGCCGATGCGCCGTTTCGCGCGCAACCGGAGGACCTGGGCGCCGTATACGTGCGATCGACCACGACGCGCGAGATGATCCCGCTCAAGGCCCTCATCCGCACTTCGAGCCTCATCGGCCCGGAGCAGCTCGAGCGCTTCAACGGCTTCCTCGCCGCCAAGGTGGTCGGCGGCGGCCGGCCGGGGGTCTCCTCGGGCGAAGCGATCAAGGCAGTGGAAGACGTCGCCGCCGCCGCGCTTCCCGAGGGCTATACCATCGCCTGGACCGGCCAGGCGTTCCAGGAAAAGCGCACCGGGCGGCAATCGGCGATTGCCTTCGGCCTTGCGCTCGTCATGGTGTTCCTCATCCTCGCCGCGCTCTACGAGCGCTGGCTCTTGCCGTTCGCCGTGGTGCTCGCGGTGCCCTTCGCCGTGTGGGGGGCGCTCGGCTTCGTCGCCCTGCGCGGGCTGGAGAACGACATCTACTTTCAGATCGGGCTCGTCGTGCTCATCGGTCTTGCCGGGAAAAACGCCATCCTGATCGTCGAATTCGCACAGCAGGGATTTCTCGAGGGCAAGTCGGCGATCGAGGCGGCGCTGACAGCGGCGCGGCTGCGGTTCCGGCCGATCATCATGACCTCGCTCGCCTTCGTCCTAGGTGTGCTGCCCCTCATGTTTTCTTCCGGCGCGGGCGCCGGTGCACGCCGCTCAATGGGCACCGGCGTCGTGGGCGGCATGCTTGCCGCGACCTTCATCGCCACGCTTTTCGTGCCGCTCTTCTTCGCCGTCGTCGCGCGCCGCCGTAAGTCCCGCCAGGCTCCGGCCGAAGCCAGCGCCGCATGAAGCGGCTGCTGCCGCTCCTCGTGCTGTGCGGCTGCACGCTCGGCCCCGATTACAAGCGGCCGCAGCTCGAGCTCCCCGCGCAATATCCCGAACCGGCGCCCGCCGCGGCGCAGGCGCTCGCGCCACAGTGGTGGCAGCTCTACAGCGACAAGACGCTCGATGGGCTGATCGACACGGCGCAAAAGGCGAACGCCGACGTGCGCCTCGCCGCCGCCCGCGTGCAGGAGGCCGAGGGCGCGTTGCGCGAAGCGCGCGCGGCCCTCTTCCCCGAGGTCACCGGCAGCTACACCTATGCCCGCAGCCGCGTGAGCACCGTGGCCTCGCCGCCGGTGCCGCCGGGGTTTCCGCTGATCCGGCCGAACCACACGCTCGCTGCCTCGACCAATTTCGAGCTCGATTTCTGGGGCCGCTTCGCGCGCGCGAGCGAGGCGGCGCGGGCGAACCTCTTCGGCGCGCAGTACGCGCGCGACACCGTGCAGCTGAGCCTCGCGGGCGCGATCACGCAGGCGTACTTCGCGCTGCGCTCGCTCGATGCGCAGCTCGCGGTGCTGGAGAACGCGATCCGCGTGCGGCGCGAGTCGCTCGATATCGCCCAGGCGCGCCTCGACGCGGGCCTGGCGAGCGAGCTCGACGTGCACCAGGCGCGCGGCGCGCTGTACGACGCGCTCGTGCAGAAGCGCGACGCGGTGAGAAATCGCGCGCTCGTCGAGCACCAGCTCGGGCTGCTCACGGGCAAGATGGATCTCAAGCTCGCCTCCGGCGAGCTCTTCGCACTGCCGCTAGCGCCGGTGCCGCCGCCGGGGCTGCCCTCGGCGCTGCTCGAGCGCCGGCCCGACATCCGCCAGGCGGAGGAGAATCTCGTCGCCGCCAACGCACAGATCGGCATCGCGCGCGCAGCGATGTTTCCCGCCATCACGCTGACCGGAGTGGCCGGCGGGCAAAGCGCGGAGCTCGGCGACCTGCTCACGAGCGGCGCCAAGATCTGGACGGTGGGCTTCGGCCTGGCGCTCCCGCTCTTCGACGCCGGGCGGCGCGCCGCGCGCGTCGATCAGGCCACGGCACGCCGCGAGCAGGCGGTGGCGGGCTACCAGCGCGCCGTCGAGACCGGCTTTCGCGAAGTCGCGGATGCACTAGTGAACGTCGAGCAGAGCGGCGATTCGGAAGCGGAGCTGAAACAGCGCCTCGACGCCGCGCGCGCCGCGCTCGAGCTATCGACCCTGCGCTACGAGAAGGGCTACTCGCCCTACCTCGAGGTGCTGGACGCGCAGCGCAACGCGAACGACGCCGAGCTCGCCTACGTGCGCAACCGCCAGGCGCGGCTTGCCTTCAGCGTCGATCTGATGAAGGCGCTCGGCGGAGGCTGGAATTCGGGGACGGAGCCCGAACTGCGCAAGCAACGTTAGACTCATCAACGCATGCAGCCTGACTGGCCAAATGACGTTGATGGGGACGTATTTCGCCGCATGGAGGAGAGCGGGTTCGATTTCTCGAAGTACCACCTGATCGACTTCAACGTGGATTTCGAAGAATGGCCGCCTACGACAGAAGCATTAGCGGTCGTCCGCCACCGCTATCCAAATGCCGTACTACGTCCACCTGATGGCGAAGATCGTGCGCACGTCCAATTTCAAGTGCACGCCCTTGTAACGTACGATCTGGTGATACGCATACAAAGAGAAATGTCCGAACTGATGGCTGATTTTGGCGGACGTTGCGAATCCTGGGGAGTAATGCAAGATGAGGTTTAACACCGCGTCGTCGCCGGACGCCTACCTAACGCTGCCCGCTTCGGCGCGGCAAATCGCAAACGTTAATTCGCGTGCTGCGGGCAGAGTTCGGGCTCCGTCCCCGAATTCCTAGAAGCTGATGCCGGTGACCTTGCTGCCGATCGCCTGCACCGGGCCGAGCGGATTCTGGTTTTCTTCGGTCTGCTGGATGGCCGGCTGCCCGCCGGTGAGCTTGTAGACGACGATGTCGTCCTTGAGGAGGATCAGGCCGTTGAAGCGCCAGCCCGCGGTGTGCGTCTCGCGCTGAAAGCCCAGCACATCGAGCACCACGTTGCCCATGCGCTGGCGGTGCACCTGACTCTGGTTGATCTCGAAGCCGCGGCAGGCCACCTTGGCGCTGACGCAGTCGCGCACGCCGTTGTCCAGGTCGTTGATCGAGAACGACTGGTTCAGCATGAACCTGCGCATCACGTCGGCGTAATTGAGGATCGCGATGTTCGCGTTGCGCGCGGGATCGAGGCTCATCTGGCGCAGCTCCGCGATCGTGGTCTGCCCGGGAATGATCTTGTCGAAGGCGTCCTGGGCGTCCTGGTAGGTCTGCCAGGGGCTGGCGGTGACTTCCCTGGACTTGGGCAGCAGCGAAGAACACCCGGCGATGAGCGCAAGCAGCGCGATGGCAGCCGGGAAGGTAAACAGCGGCCGGATCATGAGCGGCAAGTTTTATCACCGCAGTGTCACCGGCCCGCCCTCTGCCGATAGTCCGGACGGCCCTGCGCCATGCGTGCTGTAGCCGGCCGGCGACAACGCGTTCCCCGCGACCGCGACAGCGTAGCTCGGCCTGAAGGCACACAATGCGAGCAAGAACATGGGCTACCCGGACATCGAGCGCGCGCGCGAAAGTCAAGCTGCCATCCGGCGCATCGTCGAGGCGCACGCCGGGCCCGGCGCGAATCTGCGCGCGCTGCGGCGCACCGTCGATCTGTGCCGCGAGCTCTCCGAATCGGTCGATGACGACTACTGCCGCGAGAAGGTGCGTACCGTGCTCGAATACGCCGCGGAGCTGCTCTCGCGGGGCGAGCATCGCGCGCGCGGCGCGCTGTCGGGCGCGGACTTCCTGCGCCAGCAGATCCGCAGCGCCCTGGAGCTCGTGCAAAGCCGGCTCTACAGCATCGAGCGGGCACGCCGTCAGGGCCAGCAGGCTGTCGCGCGCGCCATGGCCGGTGCGGCGCACGCCATAAAGCGCTAAGCTCTAGTCGCGGGTTAAACTTCTCGAGGTGCCGGGGTCTGGTGCCGAGGAAGGGACTCGAACCCCCACAGTGTTGCCACCGCTAGGACCTGAACCTAGTGCGTCTACCAATTCCGCCACCTCGGCCAAGGAGGCGCGATTTTAGCTGAAAAAGAGAAGCGCTTGACCAAGCGACAACCGAAGAGAACTGCGTTACGCCGCCGTGCGCGCGCCGAGCGCGAGGACACGAGCGGCGCCGAGTACCGGCGCGAGATCCTGCGCGAGCTCGAGCGCGCGGGCGAGCCGCTCACGCCGCGCGAGCTCGCGCAGCGGCTGGAGATCCGCTCCCGCGAGCGGCGCCCGTTCGACGCCGGCCTCGCCGCGCTCGAGCGCGCCGGCGACATCGTGCAGAACCGCGCCGGCGCGCTGCTCGTCGCGCGGCGCATCGCGCTCGTCGCGGGGCGCGTCGACGGCCATCCCGACGGCCACGGCTTCCTCGTGCCCGATGAGGGCGGCGCCTCGGTGTATCTCCCGCCGCACGAGATGAGGAGCCTCATGCACGGCGATCGCGCTGCGGTGCGCGTCACCGGAGCCGATGCCCGCGGCCGGCCCCCGCATCGCGCACGACATCCTGGTGCCGCCGGCGGAGGCGAAAAAAGCGAGCCCCGGCGAAGTGGTGACGGTGGAGCTCGTCCAGCCGCCGGCGCCGCACGCTCAAGCCGTCGGCCGCGTCACCGAAGTCCTCGGCCACTACGCCGATCCCGGCATGGAGATCGAGATTGCGCTGCGCAAGTTCGACCTGCCGCATCGCTTCTCGCGCCAGGCGCTGGCGGTTGCGAAATCGCTCGACGACGAGGTGCGCGAGGAGGACCGGCGCGGCCGGCGCGATCTGCGCGAGCTGCACTTCGTCACCATCGATGGCGAGACCGCCAAGGACTTCGACGACGCCGTCTATTGCGAGCGCACCGGCAAAGGCTTCCGCCTGTGGGTGGCGATCGCCGACGTCAGCCACTATGTGAAGCACGGCGACCCGCTCGACACGGACGCCCGCGAGCGCGGTACCTCCGTCTACTTCCCGCGTCGCGTGATCCCGATGCTGCCGGAAAAGCTCTCCAACGGCATCTGCTCGCTCAACCCGAATGTCGAGCGCCTCGCGGTGGTCTGCGAAGTCGAGATCTCGGCCCAGGGCGAGCTCGGCCGCTACGAGTTCTATCCCGCGGTGTTCCGCTCGCACGCGCGGCTCACTTACACCCAGGTCTGGGCCGATATCCAGAGCGGCCAGCCGCCCACGCATATCGCGCGCCTCTACGATCTCTTCAAGGTTCTCTACGCGAGCCGCAGCCGCCGCGGCGCGATCGACTTCGAGACGGTCGAGACGCGCATGATGTTCGACGCCAAGGGCAAGATCGAGCGCATCGTGCCCGAGGCGCGCAACGACGCGCACCGCATCATCGAGGAGTGCATGCTGGCGGCGAACGTCTGCGCCGGCAACTTCATCGCGCGGCACAAGCACCCCGTGCTCTACCGCGTGCACGACGTGCCCTCCGAGGAGAAGGTCGCCGCGCTGCGCGCGTTCCTCGCCGAGCTTGGCCTCGGGCTTCCGGGCGGCGATATTCCGAAGCCGCGCGATTACGCGGCGCTCCTGGAAAAGATTCGCGGTCGCCCAGACTTCCACCTGCTGCAGACGGTGCTTCTGCGCTCGCTCAAGCAGGCGATCTATACGCCGGAGAACGTTGGCCATTTCGGCCTCGCGTACGAGGCGTACGTGCACTTCACCTCCCCGATCCGCCGCTATCCCGATCTGCTCGTGCATCGCGCCATCAAGGCGCTCCTTGCCGGCAAGCGCTACGAGGGTGGTCTCGACTGGCAAGCGCTCGGGCGCCATTGCTCGGAGACCGAGCGGCGCGCGGACGACGCGAGCCGCGACGTCGAGAGCTGGCTCAAGTGCTACTACATGCGCGAGCATGTCGGCGAGAGCTTCGCCGGCACGATCACCGGGGTCGTGCCTTTCGGCCTCTTCGTCACTCTGGATGAGTACTTCGTGGATGGGCTGGTGCACATCTCCGAGCTCGGCCGCGACTACTTCCAGTACGACGGCGCGCGGCACCTGCTCTATGGCGAGCGCACCAAGAAGCGCTTTCGCCTTGCCGACCGCATGAGCGTCAAGCTGGTGCGCGTCGATGTCGACCAGCGCAAGATCGACCTCGTCCCGGCCGCGCCGGGAAAATAGGGACAGTCCCTATTTTTCTCATTTAGATGGCGCGCGAACGGGAACCGAGAGTCGTATTCGGCTTTCATGCCGTGCTCGCGCGATTGCGTGCGGATCCGTCCTCGGTGGTGGAGATCTTCCTCGACGAAACGAGAAACGACGCGCGCGGCAAGGACCTCGCCGCCGTCGCCGAGCGCGCCGGTGTGCGGCTGATGCGCGTGCCGACGAAGCGCCTCGATGGCTTCTACGGCGGCGGCCGCCACCAAGGCGTGGTGGCGCGGGTGACGGTCAAATCGCTGGGCGACACGCTGGACGACGTTTTGCAGGGAATAGAGAAACCGCTGCTGCTTGTGCTCGACGGCGTGACCGATCCGCACAATCTCGGCGCGTGCCTGCGCGTCGCGAACGCGGCCGGCGCGCATGCGGTGATCGCGCCCAAGGACCGCGCGGCGGGCATCACGCCCGCCGTCTCGAAGGTCGCCAGCGGCGCCGCCGAGGCGATCCCCTATCTCATGGTGACCAACCTTGCGCGCACGCTCGGCGAGCTGAAGGAGCGCGAGGTGTGGATCGTCGGCG
>VBCM01000116.1 GCA_005883675.1 Betaproteobacteria bacterium | reverse complement strand
CGATGCAGCAGGCCCAGCAAAAGATCGATGCAGCGATGCAGCAGGTGCAGCAGCGCGCCGGATCGGATCCCGAACAGTAGGCGTGGGTTTGGCTGGATCCCGAGCTGCAATGCAGCTAGGGAGACGAGACGGTTTAAATAGGGCTCTGACCCCGATTTCCTACATGCTGCGGCGGTACTGGCCGCCGACCTCGAAGAGCGCGTGCGTGATCTGCCCGAGCGAGCAGACGCACACCGCGTCCATCAGCACCTCGAAGACGTTCTCATCCTGGATCACCGCCTGACGCAGCCGCTCGAGCATCGCGGGTGCCGCGCTTTCGTTTTTCTGCTGAAATTCGCGCAGGCGCTTTAGCTGCGACTGCTTCTCGGCGTCAGTCGAGCGGATCAGCTCGAGCTTCTGCGGCACCGGGCCGCCGTGCGGATTGCGGAAGGTATTGACGCCGATGAGCGGGTAGGAGCCGTCGTGCTTCTTATGCTCGTAGTAGAGCGACTCCTCCTGGATCTTGTTGCGCTGGTAGCCGGTCTCCATCGCGCCAAGCACGCCGCCGCGGCTGGAAATCGCTTCGAATTCCTTCAGCACCGCCTCCTCCACGAGGTCGGTCAGCTCCTCAAGGACGAACGAGCCCTGGTTCGGGTTCTCGTTCTTCGCCACGCCCCATTCCTTGTTGATGATGAGCTGGATCGCCATCGCGCGGCGCACTGATTCCTCGGTGGGCGTGGTGATGGCCTCGTCGTAAGCGTTGGTGTGCAGCGAGTTCGTATTGTCGTAGGTGGAAATCAGCGCCTGCAGCGTGGTGCGGATGTCGTTGAATGCCACTTCCTGCGCATGCAGCGAGCGCCCGGAAGTCTGAGAGTGAAACTTGAGCTTCTGGCTGCGGTCGTTGCCGCCGTAGCGCTGCTTCATCGCCACCGCCCAGATGCGCCGCGCCACGCGCCCGAGCACGGCGTACTCGGGGTCCATGCCGTAGGAGAAGAAGAACGAGAGGTTCGGCGCGAAGTCGTCGATCTTCATGCCGCGCGCCAAATAGGCCTCCACGAACGTGAAGCCATTCGCCAAGGTGAAGGCAAGCTGCGAGATCGGATTCGCGCCCGCCTCGGCGATGTGGTAGCCGGATATGGAGACCGAGTAGAAGTTCTTCACGTCGTGCTCGATGAAGTACTCCTGGATGTCGCCCATCACCTTGAGCGAGAACTCGGTCGAGAAGATGCAGGTGTTCTGGCCCTGGTCCTCCTTCAGGATGTCCGCCTGTACGGTGCCGCGCACGGTGGAGAGCGTTTTTGCTTTGATCTTGGCGCGCTCGGCCTCGCTCGGCTCGCGCCCATGCTGCGCGCGGAACTTCTCCACCTGCTGGTCGATCGCGGTGTTGAAGAACATCGCCAGGATGGTGGGCGCCGGACCGTTGATCGTCATGGAGACCGAGGTCGCCGGGTCGCAGAGGTCGAAGCCCGCGTAGAGCACCTTCATGTCCTCGAGCGTCGCGATCGAGACGCCCGAGTTGCCGACCTTGCCGTAGATGTCGGGCCGCTCGTCCGGATCGAAGCCATAGAGCGTGACCGAGTCGAAGGCCGTGGAGAGCCGCTTCGCCGGCATGTCCTTCGAGAGCAGGTGGAAACGCTTGTTCGTGCGGAAGGCGTCGCCTTCGCCCGCGAACATGCGCGTCGGATCTTCGTTCTCGCGCTTGAAGTGGAACACGCCCGCCGTGTAGGGAAACTCGCCGGGCAGGTTCTCGCGCATGCGCCAGCGCAGGAGCTCCCCATGGCACTCATAGCGCGGCAGCGCCACCTTCGGCACGTTGGTGCCGGACAGCGACGTCGTGGTGAGCCGCGTGCGGATCTCCTTGCCGCGAATCTTCACCACTTGCTCTTCGCCGGAGTACGCCTTTACCGTCGCGGGCCAAGTCTCCAGCAGCTTTTTCGCTCCGGGCTCGAGCGCTGTCTCCTTCTCCGCGACCAGCGCGCCGAGCTCCGGCACGTCGGTGCTGAGCATCGCCTGCGTGGAGCGGAGTTGCTGGAGCTCGCGGGCGAGCTGCGACTGTTGGCGAACGGCGTCGTGATAGCCGCGCACCGTCTCGGCGATCTCGGCGAGGTAGCGCTGCTGCTTCGCCGGGATGATGACGTGCACGTTGGACGACACCTTGCCGGCGGGTCGCGGCAGGCGGCGATGGCCCATTTTTAAACCCTTGATCGCGAGCGCATCGGCGAGCGCGTGATAGAGCGCGGTGACGCCGTCGTCGTTGAACCGAGCGGCGATGGTGCCGAAGACGGGCATCGTGTCAGGCGGCTCCCGGAACGCCTCGCGGTTGCGCTGCACCTGCTTGCGCACGTCGCGCAGCGCGTCCTCGGCGCCCTTGCGGTCGTACTTGTTGATGGCGACGAAATCGGCGAAGTCGAGCATGTCGATCTTCTCGAGCTGGCTCGCGGCGCCGAACTCGGGCGTCATCACATAGAGGGTGACGTCGGCATGCGGCACGATCGCCGCATCGCCCTGCCCGATGCCGGCTGTCTCGACGATGACGAGCTGGTATCCGGCCGCCTGGCACGCCGCGATGGCATCGCCGATGGCGGCCGAGAGCTCGCTATCGGTGTCGCGCGTCGCGAGCGAGCGCATGAAGGTGCGCCCACCGTGGATGGCGTTCATGCGGATACGGTCGCCCAGGAGCGCGCCGCCCGTCTTGCGGCGGGTCGGATCGACCGAGAGCACGGCGATGCCGAGCTCGTCGCCCTGGTCGAGGCGGAAGCGCCGCACGAGCTCGTCGGTGAGCGAGCTCTTGCCCGCGCCGCCCGTGCCGGTGACACCGAGGACGGGCGCCGTGCTTTTCTCCGCCGCCTGGCGCAGCGCCTGAGCGTCCATCCCGCCGAGCTCGAGGGCGGTGATGATTTGGGCCAGTGCGCGCGCATTGCCGGGCTCGAGCGCTTTCGGCGCGTATGGCGCGAGATCGTAGTCGCAGCGCGCGAGCATGTCGTTGATCATGCCCTGCA
The DNA here is from genome assembly GCA_005883675.1 of Betaproteobacteria bacterium. Taxonomy (GTDB): domain Bacteria; phylum Pseudomonadota; class Gammaproteobacteria; order Burkholderiales; family SG8-39; genus SCGC-AG-212-J23. The sequence goes on along the minus strand of VBCM01000116.1, from coordinate 1,656 downwards.
GGCCCATGCGCTGGCCGTCCTCGGGCGAGTAGATGCGCGCGACGCCGTAGTCCTGCAGCTCCTTGATCTCGGCGGGCACGATGACGCCGCCCCCGCCGCCGAACACCTTGATTTGCGCGCCGCCCCGCTCGCGCAGCAGGTCCACCATGTACTTGAAGTACTCGAGGTGGCCGCCCTGGTAGGACGAGACGGCGATGCCCTGCACGTCTTCCTGCAGCGCGGCGCTGACGATCTCCTCCACCGAGCGGTTGTGGCCCAGGTGGATCACTTCGGCGCCGGAGGCCTGCAGGATGCGGCGCATGATGTTGATCGACGCGTCGTGGCCGTCGAACAGGCTCGCCGCGGTGACGAAGCGGATCTTGTGCTTTGCCTTGTAGACGAGCTTGGCCGAGTCCGAGAGGTCGGTCATCGCCGGAAGGCTAGTTTACGTTTACGTAAACGTCAATCCCGATAAGACGGGTCGCGCGCATCCAACAGGCGCACGAGCGCGGCGTAGACGTCCTCGCAGGTCTGCGTCTCGCCCGGGCCGGATTCGGCCAGCATGCGCTCGATAATCTCCGGCGAGAGGCGGTTGACCGCGCCGCCCGCCTGGCCTGCCGCCACCTGCACGTCGCAGGCGCGCTGCAGCGTCCAGAGGCGCAGATAAGCCTCGGCCACGTTACGGCCCCAGGAAAGCAGGCCGTGGTTGCGCAGGATCATGACGTGCTTGTCGCCGAGGTCGCGCACCAGGCTCTCGCGCTCGGCGAGATCCACGGTCACGCCCTGCAGCTCATGGTAGGCGACTCGCCCGTGCAGCATCGCGCCGTAGAAGTTGTCGCTCGAGAGCCCGTTCTTCAGGCTCGCGACGGCGACGCCGTTCGTCGTATGCGTGTGCATCACGCAATGCGCCTGCGGGACGGCGCCGTGGATCGCCGAATGGATCACGAAGCCGGCGCGGTTCACCGGCCACTTGGTCTCGCGCAGCGCGTTGCCCTCGAGGTCGATGAGCACGAGGCTCGATGCCGTGATCTCGCGGTAATGCAAACCGAAGGGATTGATGAGGAAACGGGGCTCGGCGCCCGGCACGCGCAGCGTGATGTGATTGAAGATCATCTCGGTCCAGCCGAGCATGTCGAAGATGCGATAGCACGCGGCGAGCTCGACGCGCGCCTTGCGCTCGGCGTCGGTCATCGGCAGGTCTTTCGCCGGACGGGCCGCCGTCTGCAGGTAGATGGTCATGGCCGCGAGTTTACTCTGCTGCTATGGCGCGGCGCAGTCGCTCCACGACCTCGGCGTCATCCCACTTCACCGCGCCGAGATGCCGGCCGATCTCGCGTCCCTGGCGGTCGATGAGGAGGCTCGCCGGCAGGCCAGTCGCATCTACCGTGAACGCGGCCTTCGCCGTCGGATCGATGTAGAGCGGCAGCGCCTTGATGCCGGTCTCCGCGTAGAACCTGCGGGCGATCGCCGGGCCCTGCTGATCGACCGACAGCGCGACCACCAGGAAGCGCTCGCCGCCGAGCTTCGCCTGCAGGCGGTCGAGCGCCGGCATCTCCTCGCGGCAGGGCTCGCACCACGTCGCCCAGATATTGAGCAGCACCAGCTTGCCGCGAAAGTCGGCGAGCGTATGCGCCCGGCCATCCGCGTCGTTGAAGCGCAGCTCGGGAACCGGCTTCG
>VBCM01000142.1 GCA_005883675.1 Betaproteobacteria bacterium | reverse complement strand
GCAGACGTGACGCGCGTCGAGCAGATCCGTGACTACGGCAGAGCGGTGAGCGCGCGCCTCGAGCGGTGGTGGCGGCGCGATGGAGACCGCGCGGCGCAGGCCAAAGTCCAGACCTACTACGGCGATCAGCCGCTGCACCACGTCATGGAGCGCTGCACCTGGCATTCGGCGCAGCATGCGCGCCAGATCATGGCGGTGCTCGAGCGCTGCGGCATTTCGCCCGAGGGCCCGCTCACCGCCGCGGACTATGCCGGCCTGCCGATGCCGGCGGGCCTATGGGAGTGAAGTGCTGAGGCTGGTCGTCGTCTGGCTGATCCACACGGTGGCGCTGCTCGCCGTGGCGTATCTGATGCCCTCGGTGCGCATCGAGAGCTTCGGCGCGGCGCTCCTCGCCGCGGCGCTCCTCGGCCTTGCGAATACCGTGGTGCGGCCGATCCTCATCATCCTCACCCTGCCCGTCACGGTGCTGACGCTCGGCCTCTTCATCCTCGTGATCAACGGCGTCATCTTCCTCGCCATCGCGCACCTCGTGCCCGGGTTCCAGGTGGCGGGGCTCGGGTCGGCGATCGTCGCGGCGATCGTCTACAGCCTTTTTTCCTGGCTGCTCGCGGCGCTCGTGCTGCGATGAGCTTTCGAATTCCGTACTAAGTTAGGCGCGGCGCTCGGTGCGCGCGCTGAGGGCGACGAGCGCGGCGAAGTCGGTGGCCTCGAGCGGGCTGCTGAAAAGATGGCCCTGCCACTGCTCGCAGCCCGCGGCAAGCAGGCGCTCGAGCTGCGCGGCGCTCTCCACGCCCTCGGCGGCGATGGCGATGCCCAGGGTGTGGGCGAGCGCCGCGATGGTGCGCACGATCGCCTGGTCGGCGGCATTGGACTCGAGCTCGCGCAGGAACAGCCGATCGATCTTCAGCTTGTCGATCGGCAGCTCGCGCAGGTAAGCGAGGCTCGAGTAGCCGGTGCCGAAATCGTCGATGGCGAAGCGCACGCCGAGCGCACCCGCCTTGCGTAGCGTCGCCGCGTTCTCGGCGAAATGCGTCATCAGCACGCGCTCGGTCACTTCCAGCTCGATGCGCTCGCCCGGCACGCCGTGCGCCTTGAGTGCGCCGGCGAGGCGCTCGACGAACGCGTCGCCCTGCGCGAGCTCGGGCGCCGAGACGTTGATCGCGAACCAGGGCGCGCCGTGCATTTCTCCCTTGAACTCGCGGCTCCAGGCCGCGGCTTGGGCGAGCGCGTGCTCGAGCGTCCACTCGCCGACCGCGCGGATGAGGCCCGCGTCTTCGGCGAGCGGCACGAACTCCTCGGGGCCGAGGAGTCCGCGCTCGGGATGGCGCCAGCGCACGAGCGCCTCCGCACCGACGACGTTCGAGCGGCCCTGCACCACCGGCTGCCAGTAGAGCACGAGCTCGCTCCTCGAGAGCGCGCCGCGCAGCTCGTTTGCCGTCTGCAGTCGCTCGGCTGCCTGGTCGCCGAGCGCGCGCTCGTAAAAGCACAACGTAGCGCGCCCGGCGTCCTTCGCCGCGTACATCGCGGCATCGGCATGCTTCAGGAGCTCGCCGAAGTCGCGCCCGTCGGCGGGGTAGCGCGCGATGCCGATCGAGGCGCTGACGGCGAGCGTGCGTCCCTCGACGGTGAACGGGCGGCCGAGGATGGTGAGGAGCCGCGCGCCAAGGCTCGCCGCCTCCTCGCGCGATTTGAGCGCCTGCCAGAGGAGCACGAAATCATCGCCGCCCAGGCGCGCTAGCACGTCCTCGCGGCGCGCGGCGTTCGAGAGCCGCTCCGCCACGGCGCGTAGCAGCGCGTCGCCTGCCGCGTGGCCGAGCGTTTCGTTCACCAGCTTGAAGCGGTCGAGGTCGATCGCGAGCAGCGCAAGCTCGCTGCGCGAGCGGGCGGCCGCGGCGATTGCCTCGGCGGTGCGCTCGGCGAGGAGCGCGCGGTTGGCGAGCCCGGTGAGCGCGTCGCGCGTGGCGAGCTGCTCGATGCGCGCCTCGGCGAGCTTGCGCGCGGTGACGTCGGCCGCCATGCCGCGGTAGCCGCACCAGCGGCCCTCGGCATCGGTGAGCGGCAGGCCGCTCATCGATTGCCAGATGACGCCGCCCGACTTGGTCATGACACGGTGCACAAGGTCGCGGAACGGCCGGCCTTCGCCGCCGTGGTTGGCGAGCCACTGGCGAATGGCGCGCTCTTCGCCCAGCGGAATGAAATCCCAGGCGCGCCGGCCGAGGAGCTCGCTCCTCGAATAGCCGAGCAGCGCCTCCACGCGCTCGGAAAGATAGCTGTAGCGCCACTCGGCGTCCGCTTCCCAGACGTATTCGCTCGACACGGCGGCGACGTCGCGGAAGCGCTGGTCGGCCGCGCTCACCGCGGCTTCCGCGCGTTTGCGGGCATCGATATCGGCCACCACGCCCGACATGCGCGTCGCGCGGCCGTTTGCATCGCGCTCGGTGACACGGCCCATCGCGTGCAGCCATTTCCAGTCGCCCTCGCGCGTGCGCACGCGCAGCTCCACGTCGTACTCCTCCACGCCCTTCAGCGCGCGCACCAGCGCCGCGCGCGCCTTCGGCAGGTCCTGCGCATGCAGCAGCCGCTCGAGCTGCACGCCGCGCGTGACCGGCGGCGAGCGCTCGTGGCCGAGGAAGCGCACCCAGCCGTCGCCCGCGTAGAGCTCATCAAGCGTCAGGTCGTAATGCCACTCGGCGAGGTTGCCGCCGTCGAGCGCGAGCTCGAGCCGCGCCTTGGCCTGCGACAGGCTCGCCTCGGCACGGCGCTGCTCGGTGATGTCGCGTCCCACACCGCGGTAGCCGCGAAACGCCCCCGCGGGGTCGTGGTACGACTGCCCGGAGACGATATGCACCTGACGTGCGCCGCGCTCATCGGTGCGCGCGATCTCGAGATCGAAGAACGGCAGTTGCCTTTCCAGCCGCTCGAGGTGCGCTTGGAGCGCGCGCGGGTCGACCTCGACGCCCGGGATCTCCCAGAAGTACTTGCCATAGGTCGGCGTGTCGCGAAAGAGCGTCGCCACCGGTCCGCCGCCCGAGAGCCAGATGATGCGGTGGCGCTCGTCGGTCTCCCAGAACCAGTCGGCGGAGAGCTCGGTGAGGCTTCTCAGCCGCTCCTCGTGCGCGCGCGAGCGCGCGAGCTCGCGCTCGCGCCGGCGGGCGACGAGCACCATGGCGAGGTAGACGATGGCCGCCGCGATGGCGGCGAGGAGCAGCGCGTCGCTGAACGGATTCAGGCAGCGCCGTCGCGCACCGGCGGCGCGACCTTGAGCACTTCCTCGATCGTCGTCACGCCGGCACCGACCTTCATCGCGCCGCTGATGCGCAGCGGCTTCATGCCGTCCTTGAACGCCTGCTCGCGCAGGCGCCCGAGCTCGGGCGTCGCGCCGAGCAGACCCTTGAACCCCGGCGTCAGCACCAGCGTCTCGTAGATGCCGATGCGACCCATGAAGCCGGTCATGCGGCACTCGAGGCAGCCGACCGGCTTGTAGAGCTTCGCCGGATGCTTCGACTTCCAGGGCGCCACCAGCGCCTCCCAGGCCTGCTGGTCCTCGGTGCGCTGCAGATCGACCTTCTGCTTGCAATGCGGGCACAGCGTACGCAGCAGGCGCTGGCCCATGACGCCGTTCAGCGTGGCGCTCAAGAGATAAGCCGGCACGCCGAGCTCGAGCAGGCGCGCCACCGCGCTCGGCGCGTCGTTGGTGTGCAGCGTCGAGAGCACGAGGTGCCCGGTGAGCGCCGCCTGCACCGCCATCTCCGCGGTCTCGAGGTCGCGGATCTCGCCCACCATGATGATGTCGGGGTCCTGGCGCATGAGCGCGCGTACGCCCTCGGCGAAGCCGAGCTCGATCGCCTGCACCACCTGCATCTGGTTGAACGCCGGCTCGACCATCTCGATCGGGTCCTCGATGGTGCAGACGTTGACTTCGGACGTCGCCAGGGTTTTCAGCGTCGAGTAGAGCGTGGTCGTCTTCCCCGACCCGGTGGGCCCGGTGACCAGCACGATGCCGTTCGGCCGGTTGGTCATCTCCTGCCAGCGCTTGTGATCCTCTTCCGAGAAGCCGAGCTCCTTGAAGTCGCGCACCAGCACCTCGGGGTCGAAGATGCGCATGACGAGCTTCTCGCCGAAGGCGGTCGGCAGCGTCGAGAGGCGAAGCTCCACTTCCTCGCCGGCGAGGGTGCGCGTCTTGATGCGGCCGTCCTGCGGGCGGCGCTTCTCCACCACGTCCATGCGCGCGAGGATCTTTATCCGGCTGGTCATCGCGATGAGCACGGCGGCGGGAATCTGATAGACCTGGTGCAGCACGCCGTCGATGCGAAAGCGCACGATGCCGCTCTCGCGGCGCGGCTCGACGTGGATGTCGCTCGCGCGCTGCTCGAAGGCGTACTGCCACAGCCAGTCGACGATGCGCACCACATGCGCGTCGTTCGCATCGAGCTGTTTGTTTTCTTTGCCGAGCTCGACCAGCTGCTCGAAATTCGAAAGCCCGGTTGCACCGGTGGCGCTCTTGCCCGCGCCCTTGATCGATTTCGCGAGGTTGTAGAACTCGACCTGGTAGCGCTCGATGTCGAGCGGGTTCGCGATGACGCGCTTGATGTCGCGCTTGATGATGCGCGCGAGCTCCGCTTCCCACTCGCGGATGTACGGCTCGGCGCTGGCGATAATCGCTTCCTTGCTCGTCACGCCCACCGGCAGGATGCGAAAGCGCGTCGCATAGGCCGAGCTCATCACTTCGGTGACCGCCGCGAAATCGATCTTCAGCGGATCGATGTGCAGGTAATCCATGCCGACGCGCTTGGCGAGCCATTCGGTGAGCGCTTCGAGCGTGAGCGGCTTGCCGCTCGAGGCGCCGTGGCGCCATTTCTGGTCGGCGACGATGACCAGCGGATGGAGCGAGCCGCGGTAGTAGCGGCGCTCCTTCTTCAGCTCTTCGGCCGCCGGCGCGCCCACGAGCTTGTCCGCGACCAGCCAGTCGAGGATGTCGGAAAGAGAGAGCCGCTGATCTGCGCGCGCCTCCCCCGTGGGCGTCTTAACTGCTTGTTGCATCGGCGAAAGACTATACCCCAAACTCGCGATTTCGATTCCCGCGAAGAAGGGGCAAACGTGCGTAATTGCATGCGGCGGTGCAGCTCATGAGTCCGGATGAGCGCCAGGCGGTTCTCGACGACGAGCACCTGCGGCTGCTCGCGCTTTTTCATTACATTTCGGGCGCCATGACTTTGGCCTTCAGCTTGTTTTTCGGCGCGTGGATGGTGTTCATGGGCGCTCTTTTCACGCTCGTCTCACGAGCCGAAGCGGCCTCCGCGCATCTGCAAGGTCCGCCCGCGATGTTTTTTGCCTTCTTTGCCCTGCTTTTCCTGCTCGGCACGGCTTACGGCGTGCTCGAAGTGCTCTCGGGCCGCTTCATGAGCCAGCGGCGTCGCTGGCTCTTCTCGTTTCTCGTTGCGCTGCCGCGCGTCCTCTTCATCCCCTACGGCGCGATCCTGACCATCTTCACGCTGCTCGTGCTCGACCGCCCTTCGGTCAAGCAGCTCTATGGCAAAGCGCGGTGAGCGGCGTGCTGCATTCAATCAACGTGTCGAATGGCGGCGTGCCGAAGCTGCCGCGGCACACCGCGGCGGTTCGCACGAGTGGCGTCGAAGGCGACCGCCAGCGCGACCTGCGTTACCACGGCGGACCGACGCGCGCCGTATCACTCTACTCGCTCGAGCTGATCCGTGCCTTGCGGGCTGAAGGCCATTCGATCGATGTCGGCTGCCTCGGTGAGAACTTCACGCTCACCGGAGTGCCGTGGGAGAAGATGGTGCCCGGCGCGACGCTCGAAGTCGGCGCCGTGGGTCTCGAGCTCACGGCCTATGCGGCGCCGTGCAGCAACCTCGTGGCGTACTTCACCGCAGGAAAGTTCATGCGTGTCGCGCAGAAAGTGCATCCGGGCTGGAGCCGGCTTTACGCGCGCGTGCTGCGCGAAGGCACGGTCCGGACCGGTGACGCGGTGCGCCTGCCTTGATGACCGACGCCGAGCTCGCCGAGAGCTGGTCGGACCTCGGTATCGTGGTGCGCGAGCTGCGCGCGCAGAACCGCGGCGAGCTCGCCGATCGCCTGATCGGCAACGTGCTCTATGCGTCGACCTCGGGCGAGATCTACAACAATGTCGGACACACGCTGCACGAGCATCGCGCGCTGCGCAAGACGCTGAGCCTTGAGGGCAGCGCCGCCTGGGATCGCGTGATCGACCTGATCGAGCGCATCTACGGCGGCATCAACCTGCCACACTGGTTTGCCCGTCAATGGCGCAAGTTTTGGAGAACGAAATGACCCTCGAAGGCGGCTGCGATTGCCGAGCCGTACGCTACCGCATGGAGAGCGCGCCGCTCTTCGTGCATTGCTGTCACTGCCGCTGGTGCCAGCGCGAGACTGGTGCGTCGTTCGCGCTCAACGCGCTGATCGAATCTGAGCGTCTAACCACGCTCGCCGAAAGGCCCGAGCTTGTCGACACGCCCTCGCAGAGCGGCATGGGACAGAAGATCGCGCGCTGCCGCAACTGCCGCATCGCGCTGTGGAGCCACTATGCTGGCGCCGGCCCGATTCTCAGCTTCGTGCGCGTTGGCACGCTCGATGTGCCCGACGAGCTGCCGCCCGACATCCACATCTTCACTGCGTCCAAGCAGCCGTGGGTGGTGATCCCGCCCGGGATGCGGGCGGTGCCGGAGTACTACGACCGCGAGAAATACTGGCCGGCGGCAAGCCTCGAGCGTCGACGCGCCTTCCTGCCGCGGCTCGAGGCCTATCAGGCCGAGCTAAAGCGCGGGCGCAGCTAGAGCATGCGGCTACCGGTGAGCCGCAAGGTTTGGGGCTGGGGCCTGTACTACTGGGGCAACCACGCCTTTACCACGTCGATCATCACCGTCTTCTTCCCGATCTTCTTCAAGGACTACTGGAGCGCGGGCGCGGACGTCACGCTGAGCACGTTTCGCCTGGGGCTCGCGAACTCGATCGCGAGCCTGGTCGTCGCGGTTTCGGCGCCGGTGCTCGGCGCGATCGCCGATCGCGGCGGCCGCGCGAAGCGCTTCCTCGTCGCCTCCGCGTTGTTCGGCGCGGTGATGGTGCTGGCGCTGCACTGGGTGGGCAAAGGCGAATGGCAATGGGCCGTCACGTTCTACGTCCTCGCGTCGCTTGGTTACTTCTGGGGCAACGTGTTCGGCGATTCGATGCTGGTGAGCGTCGCGGAGCCGGGCAAGCTCGACATCACCTCCGCGGTGGGCTACTTCGCGGGCTATCTCGGCGGCGGACTCTTCCTCGCCCTCGGCGTCGCGATGAGCCTGAAGCCCGAATGGTTCGGCCTTGCCGACGCCGCAGCGGCGGTGCGCCTGCTCCTCGTGCTGGCGGCGCTATGGTGGGCGCTCTTCTCGCTGCCACTCCTCTTCTGGGTGCCCCCGCCGCCGCGCGCGGCGGCGCATATACCGTTCGGCGTTGCCGCGCGCGAGGGCCTCCTGCAGTTCGTCGAAACGTTCCGGCATATCCGCGGCTACAAGCCGGTGTTCGTGTTCCTCGCCGCTTACTGGGTCTATATCGACGGCGTGAACACGGTGATCCAGATGGCGGTCGACTACGGCAAGTCGATCGGCTTCGGCACGGCCGACCTGATCCTCGCCGTGCTGCTCGTGCAGTTCGTGGGCGTGCCCGCGGCGCTCGCCGCCGGCTATCTCGGCAGCCGCATCGGGCCGCGGCGGGCGATCTTCATCGGCCTCGCCGTGTACGTGTTCGTGTCGATCTATGCCACGTTCATGACCCGGCCGTTCGAGTTCTACCTCGTCGCGGGAATGGTGGGGCTCGTGCAGGGCGGGGTGCAGCTCCTGAGCCGCTCGTATTTCGCCCGCCTGGTGCCGCCTGAACGCGCGGGCGAGTTCTTCGGCTTCTACAACATGCTGGGCGAGTTCGCCGCCATCATCGGCCCGCTGCTCGTCGGCTCGGTGAGCTACCTGACCGGCAGCCCGCGGCTGTCGATTCTCTCGGTGATCGTACTGTTCGCAGCCGGCGCCTATCTGCTCACTTTGGTCCGCGTGAGCTCGCCCCGGTAGCCGCGCGCCCCACCGTCTCGCCGATCAGGATCTCGACGCGCCGGTTGAGGCTGCGGCCGCGCGGGTCGCTGTTGGCGGCCACCGGGTAGGCGGGGCCCAAGCCGCGCGCGACGATGCGCTGCGGCTCGATGCCTTCTTTTGCCAGCGCGGCGCGCACCGCCCGCGCGCGCTTCTCGGAGAGCCGCTGGTTGAGCCCTCGCGAGCCGCGGTCGTCGGTGAAGCCCTCGATCACGATCCTGCGCTCGGGCTGCTCGCGCATGAAGCGCGCCACCTTGGCGATGGCGCGGGCGCCCTCGGGCTTGAGCTTCGCTTCGCCGACGTCGAAGAGCACATCGCTGCCGAGCGTGAGGATCCAGCCGTGCTCGGTCTCGTGCGCCTTCAGCGCGGCGACCTGCGCCTCGAGCCGGCGCAGCTCCGCGCTCAGGCGCTCGCTCAAATCGCGCGCCTGCTCGAGCTCCTTTGCCCTGGCTTGCGCCTGTTGGCGCGCCTCCTCGGACTCGCGCAGGCGCGCTTCGAGCGACGTCGCCTCGGCCTCCGCCGCGGCGTAGGCGGCCTGCAACGCTTCGTCGCGCGGCCGGGGCGCGGCGCAGGCGGCGACCAGCACTACGGCAACGATGGCGGCGAATCTCATCGTCAGTCTCATTGGCGCTCTGGCCGCAGGCACATTTCGTACCGGGAGCGCAATTTGCTCATAAACCGGCGTGAAGTGGCTTCTCGCGCTCGCGTTGCTCGTGCTCGGCACGGCGGCGCTGATGCCAACCTCCACGGCGATCCGGGTACCGAGCGCCATGCGTATCGGCGACGTGCAGCTGCCGGCGGCGAGCTGCGCTACGCGCGATACCCTCTGGATCCATCACTACGCCGCGGCGTTGTATGTCCCGCCGCGGGAGTCGCCCATCGACGCGCTGCAGGACCCGCAGCAGCCCAAGGCGCTGCACGTGCAGATCCTGAGCAAGGCGTTCCTGCCCAAGGAGATGCCGAAGAAATGGCGTGACACGCTGCAAGGCGAGCTCGATGGCGCCGCCTTCGGCGCGGTCCGCGAAGCCTGGCACGAGCTCTCGGTCGGCGACCGCCTCACGGTGGCCTACCTGCCCGGACCGGGGATGACGCTGCAGCTCAACGACCGCGTAGTCGCGCGCACGCCCAAGCACGAGGTGATCGACGCGCTCCTCAAGACCTGGGCGGAGGGCGAGCCGGTGCCGCAGCGCGTCAACCGCGTGGTCGCAAGCCATCCGTGCCAGCACTGAGCATCCAAAAGCTGAGCTTCGCGTTCGCCCTGCTGCTGCTGAGCTTGGGCGCGCAGGCGCAGACGCGCAGCCTGCCCGATTTCACCTCGCTCATGAAAGCAGCCGGCCCGTCGGTGGTGAACGTCATCTCGACGCGCAAGGCGCAGACCGCGGCGGCCGGCGGCACAGCCGGCAGTTCGCCCGAGATCGCGCAGGACCCGCTAAGTGAACTCCTGCGCCGCTATATGCCCGATCTGCCCGACCGGCCGCAGCCGCGGCAAGGGCTGGGCTCGGGCTTCATCATCAGCGAGGACGGCTACATCCTCACCAATGCGCACGTCGTTGCCGAATACGACGACGTCAACGTGCGCCTCGCGGACGCCAAGCGCGAGTTCAAGGCGAGGGTCGTCGGCGTCGACAAGCGAAGCGACGTGGCGCTCCTCAAGGTCGAGGCCGAAGGCCTGCCCACGGCCAGGCTCGGCGACTCCTCCGTGCTCGAGGCGGGCGACTGGGTGGCGGCGATCGGCTCGCCCTTCGGCTTCGCCAACACGATCACCGCGGGCATCGTCAGCGCGAAGGGGCGCTCGCTGCCCGACGAAATGTACGTACCGTTCATCCAGACCGACGTGGCGGTGAACCCGGGAAACTCCGGCGGGCCGCTCCTCAACCTGCAAGGCGAGGTGGTCGGTGTGAATTCCATGATCTACAGCGGCACGGGCGGCTACATGGGCGTGTCGTTCGCCATCCCGATCGAGGTGGCGCTCGATGTCTCGCGGCAGCTGAAGGACCAGGGCAAGGTCACGCGCGGGCGCATCGGCATCGCCATCCAGCCGCTGACGGCGGAGCTCGCGCGCTCCTTCGGCCTCAAGTCGCCCGCGGGCGCTGTCATCATCAACGTGGAAAAGGGCGGCCCCGGCGACAAGGCCGGCGCGCGCATCGGCGACGTGGTGCTCGAGTGGAATGGCGAGGCGATCGACGAGCCGATGGAGCTGCCGCGGCGCGTGGCGGCCACGGCGCCCGGCAGCCTCGCGCACATGGCGATTTGGCGCGAGGGGAAGCAGCGCACGCTCGAGCTACGCGTGGGCGAAGTGCCGCTCGAGGCCAACGCCGCGGCGCGCGAGGCTCCCGCCAAGCAGCATGATTCACGCCTCGGCATGGCGGTGCGCGAGCTCACTCCCACGGAGCGCCGCGCGATGGGCGTCGACTACGGGCTCATGGTAGTGGAGGTCGTGCAGCGCTCCGGGCCCGGGAGCGCGATCCTCCCCGGCGACGTCATCGTCGGCGTGAACCAGCGCCGCTTTACCAGCAAGCAGGAGTTCGAGCGGCTGCTCGCGGCGCATCCCAAGGGCGGCATGGTCGCCCTCTTCGTGCGCCGCGGCGATGCCGCGCTTTACGTGCCGCTCGAGCTCGGATAGCTGCTGCGTGGCGCGCGGCGGCGTCCGGCGGCGGCGCCGAGCACCGCGGCGGCAAGCGACAGGATCAGCGCGCCGAATGTCGCCCAGGCCGCACGGCTCGCCTGCGGCTTCACTTCCTGCGCCTTTTGCTGCAGCTGCGGCATGTTCTGCTGGATGTCCTGCGCCTGCTGCTGCACCTGCTCGGCCATCTGCTGCGCCCCGCCCATGAGGCTGAAGGCACCGCCGGCGAGCGAGCTCACGCCGCTCGCGGCGAGATAAGCCACCAGCAGGAGCGACACTACCCAGACGAGGAAGCCGGCGAAGAAACCGGTGCTCGCATCGTGCGTCGCGCCGATGCGCGTGGAGACGAAGCCGCCGATGAAGAGCGCAACCAGCAGCGATATGCCGGCCCAGATGCCCGCGCCGGTGCCCACCTTGGCGAGCTCCGTCTGCGTCGGGTCGACCGCGCTGATGCCGATCGCCACGCCGAGCGCGGCGAGCAGGAGCAAAAGCCCTACGGCGACCAGCACGCCGCCGAAGATGCCGCCCCAGGAGACCCGCATGCCCTCAGCGCTGAAGAGCCCGGGATAAGCGACGCGGCGGCGCTCGCCCGTGCGGCGTTCGTGGTAGGGATTGACTGCCGTAGCCATGGAAACCTCCGTGCTTTGATCCGCCGCAGTAGCGAGCAAGCGGCAGTCCCGCGGGCGGGTTCGAGTTTTGCTGGCAAGGAGGGCGATGAGACTGCTACTTGCCGCCGCCCTGCTCTCGCTTGGCGCGTGCGATGCTCCGGAGAGCCAACTGCGCGAACTGACGATCGAGAGCCCGGCGACGCTCGGGCTAAGCTTGCGCGAGCTGCCCGCCGCGGTCCTGCGGGCAAGCGGCCTGCCCTATGGGCTGGCGGTGGTAAGCACGGGGACGATCGCCGAGCGCGCGGGCCTGCGCGTCGGCGACATCATCTACGCGGTGAACCAGCAGCGGCTGCGCAATATCGAGGACTTCGCGCGTCTCGTGGCGGCGCAGGCGGGCGGCAGCCTCTCGCTCCTCGTGCGCCGCGGCAAAAGCGACTTCTACGTGCCGATGGACCTCTCGGGGGGCGTGCCCGGGTCTAAAGATACGCTTCTGCGCACCTGATGATGTCGTTGTTCGTGCTCTTCTCGAGGCAGTGACGCGCGTCCTCGAAGCGCCGTGAAGTGAATTTCCTGGGCTTCGGGGTGCTGGCCATCGGCTGCGTCGGGGCGGGCGGCGGCGCTTGCACCTCAGGCTTCGGCGCCTCGGGCGCGGGGGCGGGGGCTTCGGCTGCCACGGGCTGCGCCGCTGCGACAGGAACCGGCTTGGGCGCCGCAGGTGCGCTCTTCGGCGCCGCTGCCGCCATTTTCTTCGGCGCGGGCGGCGCGGCGCTTTCATCAAAGTAGAAGTACCAGGCGGCGCCGCCGGCAACCACGAGCAGCGCGATGGCGAGAAGAACCTTGACCCGATCGTTCATGGCATGCCTCCGGCAGCCGTATTTTCGACTAGCCTAACCCGAAATTACTTTAGCTGCTGGAGATAGGCCCGGATGCGCTGTGCATTAGTACCGAGGTCGCTCCTGCCGACGCGCGATTTCGAGCGCACATCGATGCGGCTGCCAGCGTCCGCGGCGCTCACGCGGATGGCGATGTCGTCCTTGAAGCCGAACCACTTGGTGGTGTCCACGGCTTCGATCGTGCCCGCGGCGGCGTCGCGCCCGACCACTTCCCAGCGCATCGCTTCCGCCGCCTTCAGCGCCCTCGCGAACGCCTCGCGCGGCGGCACCTTGAGCATCAGCGGCGCAATGTCCGGATAAGCGGCGCGCTGCTGGCGCGCGAACTCGGCGCCGGGATAGGCTCGCGGCGCGGTCATGTAGCGCGGCGGACTGTCGGTGTCGGTGGTGATGTCGTTGATCGGCGGCACAGCTCGCGCCCGCTTAAGGAACGCCTGCGGCGGGTAAAGCGACGCGAGGCCCAGGAGAAGCGCGATCAGCGGCACGGCCACGCCCCGCGCGCGCGCCGCAGGCAGCGCGAGCGACAGGGCGCCAAGCGCGGCGGCGGCAATCCCGACGTAAGCGCTCCAGCGAAACGCCGTTAAGCCGACGCGATACGACCACACGTCGAAGCGCGTGAGCGGCCCAGAGAACGCGAGCATCGCAAGTGCGATCAGCGCGGCCGCCATTGCAAGCGAGCGCAACCAGGCCATCGGCGCGCATGCTAGCCGAAGAGCGCGACGATGAGCAGATAGAGCAGAGCGCCGCTGAGCGCCGCAGCCGCGACGAGCGCGAGCGTCAGGAGCACGAGGAATAAACCGCTCGCGCGCCGTGTTGCATGCGGCCGCTCGGCCCAGGCATCGAGTAGCCGCACGTTGCGCACGTTGGCCTTCCACGCGGCGTCGAAGAGATCGCCGAAGAGCGGCACGATGCCGATCACGCCTTCGACCGCGACGTTGAACGCCATGCGGGCGAGGATCGCGCGGCCGACGCCGAGCCGGTTCGCCTCCGCGAGGATGTAGCTCGATACGAGCACGCCGACGAGGTCGCCGATAAACGGGAAGAGGCCCACGATCGCGTCGAGGCCCACCGTGTAGCGCGTGCCGGGGATCGGGATCGAGCTGTCGAGCAGCCAGGCGAGGAACGCAAGCCGCTCGCGCACCGCGCGCTGCTCGTCGCTCTCCGGCGCGAGCACTTCGCCTTCCAGCACTCGCTCCGCGCGCGTCATCGAAGTATTATTCTCGCTCCCCACTGCGACCACCTTAAAGGAGTGCCTGCCATGACCATCAAGGTTGGCGATCGCCTGCCTGACGGCAAGCTGATGGAATCCACCGAGTTCGACAGCGGCACGCAATGCGCGATGCCGCCCAAGGAAGTGCATGTCGCCGACGCGGTGAAAGGCAAGAAGATCGCGATCTTCGGGCTGCCGGGCGCGTACACGCCCACCTGCTCGGCAAAGCACGTGCCAAGCTACGTGCAGAACATCGACCCGCTCAAGAAAAAGGGCGTGAACGAAGTGTGGTGCCTCGCGACCAACGACGCCTTCGTCATGGCGCACTGGGGCCGCGACCAGAAGGCGCTCGGCAAGATCCGCTTCCTCGCCGACGGCTCGGCGGAATGGACCAAGAAGCTCGGCCTCGAGCTCGACCTCAATGCGCGTGGCATGGGCACGCGCATGCAGCGCTTCTCGATGCTCGTCGATAACGGCGTGGTCAAGCAGTTGAACGTCGAGGCGCCCGGCAAGTTCGAAGTGTCGGACGCCGCAACGATGCTGAAGCAGCTCGCGTAGCGATGCGGGTTTTGCCATCGCTCATCGGCGCGCTGCTCGCCGCGGCGGCCGCGAGCCTGCACGCACAGGCGCCCAGCGCCGACGAGGCGCGCGAGAAGCTGCGGGCCGAGCGCGCGCAGGCGGAGAAGGCCTGCCAAGGGCAGCAGGGTGCGCAGCACCGCGACTGCATGCTGAGGGA
>VBCM01000141.1 GCA_005883675.1 Betaproteobacteria bacterium | reverse complement strand
GCAAGCACTGTGGTGAGGGTCGCAATGCCCGAGTGGGGGTGAATTCCCGCGAATAGCTGCTGTCCTGTCGGACGGATTTCGCCGTGATCGAGGAAAACGAAGGGCTTGATCAGCTCGCCGACGTCGGACGGGCTGACGAGGCGGGTAATCGGCCCATGCCTGCGGCCGCTGGTGCGAAAAGCGATGCCGCGCTGGCGGGTGCTTACCGCCGTCTCTTGCAGAGTTGCAACGTTGTCCATGTTTGTCTCGTTACGCTGCCTGCGCCCGGAAATTTGCTCGGGCCCAGGTGGAGAAGTTGGTCGGCTGCCGGCCCGCGACCTTGTTCGCGAGGGCAATGCGATCGCTCCAATCCGAGCCCAAGTAGGTATGGGCTTGGAAATAAGCGAATGTCTCCGCCACTTCGCTCGCCCCGGGGAACAGGCTGGCGAAGGCCTGCTTTGGGACTTGCTTGAATGAATACCGATGCCCTTGCCGATTGAGCGTGTCGACGATTTCGCCGAAGCTCATGAAATCACCGACCAGCGGCAGATACTCGCCGTGCCCCGCCAGCTCCGGGTGCGCGAACGCACCGGCGACGATGTTGCCAAGCTCACGGATGTCGCCCATGTGGATGCCGCGCACTGAGGGATCGAGGGGCAGCGCCCAGCCTAGAGATCCGTCCGCCTGTTTTTGCGGCGCCAACATGCCCACGAGGTTCCCGTAGTAAAAGGGCGCGATGACGAACGTGTGATTGGCGAAGCCGGCTTCCCGCACGATCCGGTCGATCCTGGCCTTGCCGGTGAAGTGGGGAAGGTGGAGCTTGCCCCCGCTGATCGCTTCCACATCGGGCAGCGTCGACCAAACGAAATGCTTGACGCCGGCAGCCTTGGCCGCGCGCACCACCGCGGTCGCCTGCTTGAGCTCGTCGGTGCCCTGTTCCCAGAAATTGGTGACCAGGAAAACGCCGTGCGCTCCTTCGAACGCGGTCTTCAGCGTTTCCGGGCGGTCCAGGTCTGCTTCGACGACTTCGTCGGCGAGTCCGCGATGCTTGGCTGGATGGCGGGTGAGGGCGCGAACCTTGAAGTCGCCGCGCGCTTTCAATGCACGCAGCACTCCGCCGCCCTGCTGGCCGGTGGCGCCGACCACCGCGATCAGTTTTCCGTTTGAGGCCATGTCCATCTCCAATCGGTTGATGAAGGCAGGATAGGGAGTCGCCTCATATCTGAGAAGTCTATATATTTCGATACCGACTATCGCCTGGGACGATGGATGCTCGACGGTGTGACGCTCGATCAGCTGCGAACCTTCATCGCTGCGGTGGATGAGGGAAGTTTCTCGGCCGCCAGCCGCAAGCTGCGGCGCGCCCAGTCCGTGGTGAGCCAGACCCTGGCCAACTTGGAAGCCCAGCTCGGCGTGAAGGGCTGGACATTCGAGAAGGGGATGGCTTCAAGGCGCGGGCGCGCGCGATGCGCGAGGGCCTTGAGCCCGAGCTGTCGGTCGTGGTGGATGTGATGTACCCGATGGAGGCGCTAACAAGGGCGGCGCTTCATAGCCGAGAGACCTATCCGCACACGCCGCTGCGGCTGTACGTCGAAGCACTCGGCGGGGTGGTCAAGCTCGTCCTCGAGGGTTCTTGCAGCGTCGGCGTGATCGGCTCGCTGCCGATCGTTCCAGACGAGCTGCAGTCCGAGCCGCTGGTCGATGTTCCTTTCGTGACGGTCATTAGCGCCTCGCATCGCCTGGCAGCGGTGCGCGGAGTGGTTTCGGCGGCGAGGATCGCCAAGGAGGTGCAGCTCGTCCTCACCGACAGGACCGCTCTGTCAGAAGGCAAAAGCTTCGGCGTTCTGTCCCCGCTGGTTTGGCGGCTGGCGGATCTAGGCGCCAAACACGCGTTTCTCAAGGCCGGTCTTGGCTGGGGCCATATGCCGCTGCATATGGTTAAGACGGACCTCGACAGCGAAGCGTTGGTCAGGATTCGCGTCGAAGGGAATCCGCGCTACATAGACATGGCGATGAAAGTGGTTTTTCGAAAGGACGCGCCACCAGGGCCAGCAGGCCGCGCCTTCATCGCGCAGTTGAAGCCCTAGTCCACATCGGAAGGCCGAGCTGGCGATGCACGAGGGGATCGTTCGAGGAAGCTCGCGCGCTGACGGAAGCCCTTGAGATAAAGCCGCCTACCACGCTGATGGCGGTTTTGCGGCGGTTTGCCGTGGCCGCCAGCTTGACGCGTCAGGCGCGGAACGGCTGGACCTGGTCGGTCCTGTAGAGCCGATCGGCTCCGCACTGTGGGCAAGAAACGCGGAACACGCATGGGCGCTTGGAGGTGAACGGCTTGGCGCCTGCGCCGGGATCATCCCAGACCGCGAAGCGCGCATGGCAGGCTGAGCAGTCGAAGCCGAAATAGCGATTACCCGCCTTGACGTCGCCCGTCTTCTTCGCGGTGACGTTGTACGTTGCCTGAAAGCCTGAGCCTTCGAACACGTTCGGGTTCCTTTTATAGGTTCGGCGCGCGCAAGGTTGGCATTGCTCGCTAGACTGCGTCAATGAAAAAGCCCACCGTCCTCGAGTTGAAGCGCAAGAAGGGCGCGCGCCTGGCCATGCTCACCGCCTACGACTTTCCGACGGCGCGATTGGTGGCCGAAGCGGGAGTCGATCTCATCCTGGTGGGCGACTCGCTCGGCATGGTCGTGTTGGGTTACGACTCCACGGTGCCGGTGACCATGGACGACATGGTGCATCACACGCGCGCCGCGCGCCGTGGCGCACCGGATGCATTCCTCATCGCCGACATGCCGTTTCTCTCCTACGCCAGCCCCGAGCAGGCGCTGCAGAGCGCGGCGCGGCTGATGAAGGATGCGCGGGCCGATGCCGTGAAGCTCGAAGGTGGCGCGGAAGTCGTTCCCGTTGTCGAGACGCTCGTCAAGGCCGGCGTTCCGGTGCTGGGGCATGTCGGCCTCACGCCGCAGACCGCATCGGCGCTCGGCGGCTACCGGCTGCAGGGCAAGGATGATGAGGGCGCACGGCGCATCGTCGAAGGTGCGGTCGCCCTCGAGAACGCGGGTTGCTGGGGCGTGGTTCTGGAGCTCGTGCCCGCGGAGCTGGCGAAGCTCGTGACGGACCGGATCGGCATTCCAACCATCGGCATCGGTGCGGGTGCACACTGCGATGGTCAGGTGCTCGTGTTCCATGACGTCGTGGGGCTCTTCAGCGGCTTTACGCCGACGTTCGTGAAACGCTACGCGGAAGCCGGTAATGCGATTCGGGATGCGCTAAAGCGTTATGCGGAAGAAGTGCGCAGTGGTACCTTTCCCGGGAGGGAGCAGAGCTTCACGATCAATGGTGAAGTCCTCAAGCGCCTCTACGGCATTTAGCTTTTGCAAGGCCGCTGTCGGATCGGCAAACTGAGGTGGATGGCACTCCGGTGCCGAAAAATGGGCAGGTCGCCGTCAAAGCGGCATCGAAGGTGCGCGTAGCCCGGGTGCTGACGTTGACATTCCTGTCTCCGATGAGCGGCATGCCAGGAGCGAGTTCGCTCGTGACCCGGGCCGTGAAGTGATTCAGCGCGCGGGAAGCGTCCTCAGGTAGGCGATGATCGCGCTGAGATCTGCGTCGGTCATCCTCGCGTACCAGTCATAGCCCATCGGTGGTCGCAGCTTGGTGCCGTCCTTGCGCACGCCCTTGGTGATCGCGCGCTTCACCTCATTGTCAGTCCAAGCGCCGATGCCATCGGCCTTGTGCGACGTGATGTTGCGCGACACGCTTACGCCCCAGGGGCCCTCGAAGCGCTCTCCGCCCGTGCCGAGCGCGTCCGTGAAGTCGCGGTGGCCGTTCACGACCGGCGTATGGCACTCCATGCAGTGGCCGATGGTGACGAGGTAGAAGCCGCGCTTGGCCGCATCCTTCATCGCGGCTTCGGGCAACGGCTTCGTGGCGCCGGGCGGAACATCCACGGTCATTTTCTTCGCCTTGTAAACCGGCGGCTCGACCTGGCGGGGGGCGGGTGGCAGCGAGCGCATGTAGGCGACGACCGCATCGAGGTCGGCGGGCGCGAAGATCTTGTAGTAGGCGTAGGGCATCTGCGGGGAGAGTTGCTGGCCGCTCGGGCGCCTGCCGTCTCGGATCGCGGTCTTGATCTGCCCAGCGGTCCAGCGGCCGATGCCGGTCTCGTTGTGCGGCGTGATATTG
This sequence comes from Betaproteobacteria bacterium, assembly GCA_005883675.1. Taxonomy (GTDB): domain Bacteria; phylum Pseudomonadota; class Gammaproteobacteria; order Burkholderiales; family SG8-39; genus SCGC-AG-212-J23. The sequence continues at coordinate 15,529 of VBCM01000141.1, read as the reverse complement.
GAAGGATGCACGCGATATTCGGCCGTTTCCCAGACTTGGGGCCCGCCCGCATGGCGTTTGCTTGTATCGAGCACGCCACCCGGCCCGCGCGGCGTGTGGCAATTGCCGCAGGTCAGGACTCCTTCGACCAGATATTTACCGCGCTCAAGCGGCGTTTGCGCCGCGGCCGGCGCGATGGCGAGCGCCAGCGCCGCGATCCAAAGCTTGTTAGGCACATCTCCCCCGTCGTTCTTATCGGGGGAGGATTCTACGGGTCAGTCGACCTTGATGTGCGCGTCCCGGATGACTTCGGCCCACTTGCGCAGCTCCGCCTTGACGACGCGGTCGAGCTCTTCGGGCGTCGAGCCGACCGGGTCGCCGCCTTGCTCGAGCAGCTTCTGCCGCACTGCGGGCAACCGGATGGCGTGCACGATCTCCTTGTTCATGCGCGTCACGATCGCGTTCGGCGTCTTCGCCGGGGCGAACATTGCGTACCAGGAATCGACCTCGTAGTCCGGGATCTTGAGCGCCTCGGCAACGGTCGGGATTTCCGGGGCACCGGGGCTGCGCTTGACCGTCGTCACGGCGAGCGCCCGCAGCTTGCCGGCGCGCACGTGCGACAGCGCCGCAGGCATGCTGACGATGAGAAGCGGCACCTGGCCACCGAGCGTGTCCGCGAGCGCCGGCCCGCCGCCCTTGTAGGGCACATGGACGATGTCGATGACGGTCCTCAGCTTGAGCAGCTCGCCTGCGATGTGCGACGGCGTGCCGTTGCCTACCGAGGCGAAATGGAGGCTGCCCGGCTGTGCCTTCGCCATGGCGACGAGGTCCCACATGCTTTCGAGGGGAGCACCGGGGTAGGCGGCGATGAGCTGCGGCACACTGACGATGAGGCTCACGGCAGCGAAATCGTGCTCGACGTCGAAGTTGAGCTTGTAGAGCAGCGGATTGATGGTGTGCGAGGAGAGGGTGAAGAGGAAGGTATAGCCGTCGGGGGCGGCTTTCGCGGCCGCCTCGGTGCCGAGCGCGCCGCCCGCGCCGCCGCGGTTCTCGATCACCACCTGGTGTCCGAGCGCTTCCGAGAGCGGCTGCTGCATGATGCGCGCGATGACGTCGGTGCCGCCGCCCGGCGGATAAGGCACGATGAAGCGCACGGGCTTGACCGGCCACTCCTCGCCCGAGGCGCAGACGGCTACGAGCAGGCCGAGGGCAAGCACGATCGTCTTATTCATTGCATTTCTCCTATGCCTTGCCGGCCGCGAGCAGCTCGAACTCCGCGCTCAGCGCGGACTGCACGCGGCCATATTCGGTCTCGACCTTGGCGACGATCTTGCGCGCCTCTTCGGTGTCGGCGCGGCGCGCCGATGCCTCGATGTCGCCGCAGTAGCGACTCAGCAGGCGCGCGCCAACGTTCGCGCTGCATGATTTGAGGGAATGGGCCGAGCGCGCGAGCTCCGGCGCATCGTTGGCGGCCGCCGCCTGCTTCAATTTCTGCACGAGCTTCGGCGATTCGACGAGGTAAAGGTTGATGGTGCGCGCCAGCAATTCCGGCTTGCCGTTGGTACGCAGGCTGGCGAGGTAATCGAGCACTTGCCGGTCGATCACGGCGGCCGCTTGCTCACTCGCCGGTGCGGGGTGGCTGATTTTCGCTTGCGCGGGCGCGGAGCGCGGCGTCCAGCGCTCCAGCATCTCCTGCATGGTCTGTATGCTGAACGGCTTGCTCAAGTGATCATCCATGCCGGCGTTTAGGCATTCCTCACGATCCTGCGCCATCGCATTGGCGGTCAGCGCGACGATCGGCACGCGCTTGCGGCGCGAAGCCTGCTCGCGCTTGCGTAGCTCCATGGTGGCCTCGAAGCCGTCCATCTCGGGCATGTGGCAATCCATGAGGATCAGATCGAAGTCGTCTTGCGTGTACGCTTCCAGCGCTTCCTTGCCGTTATTCGCCACCGTCACGCCGTAGCCTTGGATCTGAAGGATGCCAAGCGCCACCTGCTGGTTGATGACGTTGTCTTCCACGAGCAGGATGCGGCCGCGGCTGCCTGCGGGAGCGCTTTCCGCGGGCGCCGCCGCGGCCGGCGCCGCCACCTCTTGCGCCTGGCCGGCGAGCGCGTTCACCAGGCATTCGTACAGCACGGTCTGGCGCACCGGCTTGATCAGGCAGGCGTCAAAACCGGCCTCGCGCGCGGTCCTGACCTCCACGTGGCGGCGGGTCAGCATGATGAGCCGCACTCGGCCGATATCAGCGCGCGACCGGACGGCGCGCGCGAGCTCGAACGAATCGGCGCCCGGCAGCCCGAGATCGATAATCGCAATGTCGTAGGGAAGGCTGCGCCCCGCTGCATCCGCGAGGAGCTCGATCGCCTGCTGCGGCGTCTCCGCCACCCGCGTGTTCATTCCCCAGTTCGCCATCTGCTCGAGCAGGATGCCGCGGTTGATCGGGCTTGCCTCGATGACGAGCGCGCGCGCTCCCGTAAGCAGTCCCAACGGCGCGGTGGCCGGCTCGCCGTGCGCGTGCGCCGTCTGCTTTTCGAAGCTGGCGGTGAACCAGAAGGTGGATCCGCCGCCAAGCACCGATTCCACGTGGATGCTGCCGCCCATCATCTCGACCAGCTGCTTGCTGATCGCAAGCCCCAGGCCGGAGCCGCCGTGCTTGCGCGTCGTCGAGCCGTCGGCCTGGGCGAACTCTTCGAAGATGCGCGACTGCGCTTCGGCGCTGATGCCGACGCCGGTATCGCTCAGGGCGAAGCGCATGGTGACGCGGCTCGCGCTTTCCTCCACCGCTGCCACGCGCATCACCACCGACCCCTGATCGGTGAACTTGATGGCGTTGCCGAGCAGGTTGGTCAATACCTGGCCGAGGCGCAGCGGATCTCCTCTCACCTGCGTGATGAGCCCCGGCGGAATGCTGCAGGCGAGCTCAAGGCCCTTGGCGCGCGCGCGCTCGGCGAGGAGGTCGACGATGTCCTCCATGGTGCGGCGCAGGTCCATGTCGACGTTCTCGAGCTCGAGCTTGCCGGCCTCGATCTTGGAGAAGTCGAGCAGGTCATTGATGATGCCGAGTAGCGTTTTGCCCGAGCGCTGCACGGTCTCCGCATACTTTCGCTGCGTGCTGGCGAGCGCGGTCTCGAGCAGCAGTTCCGTCATGCCGAGCACGCCGTTCATCGGCGTGCGGATCTCGTGGCTCATGCGCGCCAGGAACGAGCTCTTCGCGTGGTTTGCCGCCTCGGCCGCTTCGCGCGCCAGGCGCAGCGCTTCCTCGCTGCGCTTGTGCTGCGTCACGTCGCGCGCCACGGCAATACTGCCGATGCAGCGGTTGGCGTCGTCGAGCAGCGGCGCAATCGCGACCTGCACGTCGATGGCGACGCCGGCGCTGGTGATCGCCCGTGCGTCATAGGCGAATTTTTCGCCGGCGAGCAGCCGCTGCACGCGCGAGCGCTCCTCCGCGGGCGTCGATTCGCAGACGTCGAGCTCGCGGCCGATGACTTCCTCCGAGGAGTAGCCGAACATGGCCACGGCGCCAGAGTTCCAGCTCGTGATCTTCCCGCCGAGGTCCTTGGTCCAGATGGCTTCGCTCGATTGCTCGACGATGGTGGCGAGGAGCTTGTTCTTCGATTCGCTCTTGCCGAGAGAGGCGATCAGGCTCTCGATGTTGTTCGCCATGTTGTTGAAGGCATCGGCGGCGAGCACCACTTCCGGCGCGCCCTCGGGCGCGATGCGCACGGCGTGCTCGCCCTGGCTGAAGCGGTTGGCGCCTTCGGCCAGCATGCGCAGCGTTCCGAGGTTGCCGCGGAAGATCAGCCAAATGAACTGCAGCATGAGGAACAGCGTGACCGCGACGATCTGCAATTGCTTGACGAACTGCTGCCAGAGCCGGTTCTGCGACTTGATCGGTGTCATGTTGGCGCTCAGCGTGCCGTAGCCCACGCCTCCTGCCGTCACCTGCACGCTTTGCTCGCCGTGCTCGATGTTGGCGACGCGCGCGAACCAGGCCGGCGCATCGAGCATATCCGGCACGTCTTGGGCGACGATCTTCCTGCCGTCGCGGTCGGTCCAGGTGAATCGGTCGACCTCGCCTCTTTTTACCTGGTTCCTCAACAGCTCACTGATCGCCTGGTACTCGCCGACCAGTGCCTGGTCGGCAACCAGCGGCGCGATGAATGTCAGGATCTCCCGCTGCTCGCGCTGTAGCCGCGTCGAGTGCTCGGCCCGGCCTTCCGCAAGGAGCAGCGCCGTCTGCACGCCACCACCGGCAATGATGGCGATGCCGACCGCGAGCATGAGGCGCGATATGAGGCCCCAGTCTGCCCAGAATCGGAACACGCGCATGTTTTTCATGGTCGCTCGCTCTCGCCGGCGGCTGACTATTTGACCTGCGGGACCTTCGTCGTCCTGAAGAATTTGCGGTAGTTGTCGTACTCGCGATCGTCGGCGGCGACGAAACCGAGCTCGCTGGTACTCTTCAGCAGGTCCGCGCCTGCCTCGAGGATCTTGCGGCCTTCCGCATCGTTCGCCATGTTGATCAATGCCGCCTTGACCGCGGCGACCTTCGCCGGAGGCATCTTCGGATTCGCCATGATGCAAAGATCGCCATACATTTCGGAAGTCCACAGGGCGCGGTATTCGAACGATTCGCGCCGGCCGTAGCGCGCCATGACCGAGCTGTTGACGCCGGCGGCCGCGATCTTGTACAGCCGCAGCTGCGCCGAAGACGCCTCCTGGTTCCCGGTGAACACAACTTTGATGTGCAGGCCGGCTCTAAGAAGCGCATCCATCGGCAGCCAATAACCGGTAAAGCCGTCCGGCGAAACGAAGCCGACCTCCTTGCCTTCGAGGTCGAGCAGCGTCTTGATCGGCGAGTCGACCGGCACCACGATTTGCGAACGGATGCCGGGTCCGGCGGGACGCGCGATTACCTTGTAGCCCAGGCGATCGCGCTCCGGCGTGAAGAAGTGGTTGGTGTAGAGAAAGTCGTACTTGCCCGCTTCCGCATTGGCGTTGCCCTCTTGCGCGGTCTTGGCGAGCTTCAAGTCGAGCGGCACGCCGCTCTTCGCGCTCACATAGGTGAGGATCGGGTTGAAGTACTGCGCGGTCAGCGCGATCGTGCGCTGATGCAGGACATAGAAGCTATAGGGCTGCGGTCCGGCGAGCGCCGGGATTTGCATCGTGATGCTCGCGGCAAGCAGCGTCGCTGCCGTAGTGATTGCTCTTCGAAACATGTTCCTCTCCCCTTGCGCAGCTTCTAAGTGGCCACTTTCAGGAACAGCATTAATCCGCTCAGCATGAGCAGCGCGCCCACCACTCGCAACATGCCTTCGCTCGTCATGTCGAGGTGCACTTTGTTGCCCATGTAGAGACCGAGCGCCATGGGGGCGAGGCCGAGCGCGTAGGCGATCTGCAGCTTAGGCTCGAGCAGCAACCCCGCGATCAGGAAAAGCCCGAGCCGGAATCCGCCGTCAATGGCGATGAGCCACGAGAACGTGGCACGCACCTCGCCTTTGTCCTGCAGCCGGCGCGTGAGGTAAATGATGTAGGGCGGGGAGCCGACGCCGAACAGCGCGCCTGCGCCGCCGCCAGCGAGTCCGGCCGGGATCGCCCACGAGCGCGACAGGCGCCCCTCGGGTTGCAGGCCGAAAATGTTCTGGAAGCCGACGAACATCGTGAATGCACCGAGCGCCACGAGCACCGGCTTGTTCGGAAGGCTGAGCAACGCGAACGCGCCGATGCACGCACCGACCATGCCGGCCGGCAGCAGCACCTTGATCTCGGACCAGTTGGCCTTCTTGTTGTTCGTACTGCCGAGGATCACCGAGGCGGTGAAGTCGAGCGCGAGCACGAGCGGTATCGTGAAATGCAACGGCTGTGACAGCGCGAGAAGCGGCACGGAGATGAGCCCGGAGCCAAAGCCCGTGATGCCGCGTATGAAGTACGCGCTCATCAGGATGCACAGCACCAAAACCATGTCAGCCACTGCAGGTCCCTCCCCAATCAAATGAATTTCGCCCGCTAGTATCGCGTGGCCTTGGAACGCTCAAAGCGCCCATCACTTTGTTTTGCAGTTCAACCCTCTACGTCTTTCGCTATGATGACGGCTGTATGGCGGCCGTACTGGAGATCAAGGTGCGTAAGGTGGGCCTGTTCGGCGCGGAGATCGAGGGCATAGATCTCGCTCGGCTGAGCAATGCCGAGGTCGACGCCATCAAAGCCGCGTGGTATCGCCACGATGTGATTTTTTTCCGCAATCAGCGCCTCACCGACGACGACCTGCTCGCTTTCTCGCGGCATTTCGGCACGCTCGATCCGCCGCCCAATCAGGGCGCGGGCCGCAAATCGCCGCCGGGCTATCCGGACGTGTACATCGTCTCGAACGTGCTCGATGTACGCGGGGAGCCGATCGGGGCGCTTGGCGACGGCGAGGCCGCCTGGCACACCGACATGAGCTACTTGCCGCATCCGCCGGATGCGTCGATGCTCTACTCGCTGGAGATTCCGGCAAGTGGCGGCGACACCTGCTTCGCCAGCATGAAGCTCGCGCTTGCCAAAATGCCGAAGGCGCTCCTCGAGCGCGTGGTGGGCCTCGATATCAAGCACGACGGCACCTACGATTCGGGCGGCAACCTGCGCAAAGGGCTTGCCGCGTCGAACGATCCGCGCACTTCTGTGGGCACAGCGCACCCGATCGTCATCGAACATCCGGTGTCGGGCGAGCCCGCGCTGTACCTTGGGCGCCGGCGCAATGCCTATGTGATGGGACTGGAACTCGCCGAGTCAGAGCGCGTGCTGGAGGCGCTCTGGTCGTTCGTGGAGACGACGGTCTATCGCCATCGCTGGGCGCTCGGTGACCTCGTGCTGTGGGACAACCGCACCACCATGCATCGGCGCGACGCCTTCGACGCAAAGGCGCGCCGCGTGATGCATCGCACGCAGATCAAGGGCTCGGCCGCGCCGCGGCGCGCGAGCCTACGCGCGCTTCAGCGCCTCGAGCGACTGCGCGATTAGGCTCGCGCCACCTTCGAACCTGCGCTTCGCCTCGGCGTAGTCGCCGGCCTTAGCACTGCGCTCGATATCGGCAAACAGGTTGCCGAGTGCCGCGGCCCCGAGCTGGCGGCAGGTGCCTTTGAGCGTATGAGCGGAGCGCGTTGCGGCGGTCGTATCGCCGCGCGCCATCAGCTCCGACCATGCCGCGCCGAAGCCGTTCAGATGGCCTTCGAGCTTGGCCACCAGGCCGGAGAACAGGTCGTTGCGGCCAATGGCATGCTCCACGACGCGGATCTGGGCGATGGCCTCGGGGTCGAGCAGGAGCGTCACGGCATCCATGGGTTCCCTCATCTTCATCTGCCACGGCCGCTATGGTGCGCGAAAACGCCCTGCGGTCGCGGGCTTATCACCATTTCTTACGAGGCGCGCAGCGCATCGACAATCTCGAGGCGGGCGGCACGCACGGCGGGGAGGAAGCCGCCAATCAGGGCCATGGCGAGGGCGAAGGCGATGGTCTTGGCCACGATCGAAGGCGTGAGCGTAAAGCGAAACGCGAGGTCGGCAAGTCCCCCGACCAGGCCGAGCAGCAGCGCCTCGGCGCTCGGCGCGCGTAAGGCCGGTGAGCTGTCGCCGACGTCGGCGTTCTTGGTGAGCACGATGGCATCGAAGGGCGCGCGGATCAGCGTCTGCTCCACCGTCACCTCGGCGGCCTGCCCTGCCCGGCACGACGTACCCTGCGGCGTTGAGCACGATGAAGCCGAGCGTCGGATAAGTGCTCGCCACGGTCGCCGCCTCCGCCAGGCGATCGATCTTCAGCCGCACCAAGTCGTCCGGTTTCACGTTGGCGATTTTGCACTGCTATGGTGTAACTTGTAAGTCGCATGCAAGCCGGTTCCGACACGCTCGCGGCGATCGCCAACCACTGGCTCGCGCGCTTCGAGCACGCCCTCGGCTCAGGCGACGACGCCGCGCTCGCGGCGCTTTTTCGCGCGGACGGCCATTGGCGCGACGTGCTCGCCTTCAGCGGGCGCATCCGCACCGTGAGCGCCGCGCCAGCGATCGCTGCGCAGCTCGGGCTCGAGGCGCCGCTCGCACGCGCGAGCGGCTTTCGCACCGATCCCGAGCGCAGCGCGCCGCGCCACACGACGCGCGCGGGCTCGAAGTGCATCGAGGCGATCTTCCGCTTCGAGACGGCCGCCGGCCGCGGCAGCGGCGTGCTGCGCTTTCTTGCCGACACCGACGACAACGACCCGCCGCGCGCTTGGACGCTGCTGACCACGCTCGAGGAGCTGCGCGGCCACGAAGAGCGCATCGGCAGCCGGCGGCCGACCGGGCAGTCGTACTCGCGCGACTTTTCGGGTCCCAATTGGCTCGATCTGCGCAAGGCGGCCGCCGCCTACACCGATCGAGATCCCCAGGTGCTCATCGTCGGCGGCGGGCAGGCCGGCCTTTCGATCGCCGCGCGCCTGAAGGCGCTCGGCATCGACGCGCTCATCGTCGATCGCTGGCCGCGCGTCGGCGACAACTGGCGCCGGCGCTACCACGCCCTGACGCTCCACAACCAGGTGCACGTCAATCATCTGCCGTACCTGCCGTTCCCGCCGACCTGGCCGGTCTATATCCCGAAGGACATGCTGGCGAGCTGGTTCGAGGCCTATGTCGAGGCGCTCGAGCTCAACTGCTGGACGGGCACCGAATTCATGGGCGGGCACTATGAGGAGCGCGAGCGCCGCTGGCGTGTGCGGCTGCGGCGCGCCGACGGCAGCGAGCGCGAGCTGCAGCCGCGCCATGTCGTGCTCGCCACCGGCGTGAGCGGCATTGCGAACATGCCCGAGATGCCCTCGCTCGCCAACTTCCGCGGCACCGTGCTCCATTCGAGCGCCTATACCGACGGCGAGCCCTGGCGCGGCAAGCGCGCCCTTGTGATCGGCACCGGCAACAGCGGCCACGACATCGCGCAAGATCTGCATTCCAGCGGCGCGAGCGTGACCCTGGTTCAACGTTCGCCCACGCTCATCGTCAATATCGAGCCGAGCGCGCAGCTCGGCTACGAGCTCTACAGCGAGGGCCCGCCGCTCGAGGACTGCGATCTCATCACCGCGTCGGTGCCGCTTGCGCTCGCGCGCAAGGCGCACCAGCTCGCGACCGCCCACGCACGCGAACTCGACCGGCCGCTCCTCGAGCAGCTCGAGCGCAAAGGCTTCCGCCTCGACTTCGGCGAGGAGGACACCGGCTGGCAGTTCAAGTACCTCACCCGCGGCGGTGGCTACTACTTCAACGTCGGCTGCTCTGACCTAGTGGTGGAGGGCAAGGTGCGCCTTCTCCAGTTCGCCGACATCGCCCGCTTCGTCTCCGACGGCGCCCAGCTCGCGCGCGGCGAGAAGCTGCCTGCCGATCTCGTCGTGCTCGCGACTGGCTACCAGGGCCAGGAAGCGCTGGTCGCCAAGCTCTTCGGCGAACACATTGCGCGGCGCGTCGGCCCCGTGTGGGGCTTCGGCGAGGGCCAGGAGCTGCGCAACATGTTCCAGCGCACGCCGCAGCCCGGGCTGTGGTTCATCGCCGGCAGCTTCGCGCAATGCCGGATCTACTCGAAGTACCTCGCGCTGCAGATCAAGGCGCTCGAGGCCGGCCTCATTCGCTGAGCCGCTCGTCGGGCGGCGCGATCTCCGTCACCAGGTCGCGCACGAGCGGCTTGTTCGGCAGGGGCTCGAGCGTCATCTCCCGCTCGGCAAGCCGCGTGGTGCAGGCGTACACAGTCTTGCCGTCGACTTGGATCATGCATTCCTTGCACGCGTTCGCATTGATGCAGGAGAAGCGGATCGCCAGCGTCGGATCGTGATGCACGCGAATCCAGCGCAGGCCGTCGAGCACCGTCTGGCCCTGCTCGAATGGCACCTCGTAGTGCTCATAGCCACCCGCCTCGCCGGGCGCGCCGCGCCGCACTTTCAGCCTAGCTTTCAATGCTGAGCCCTCGCTCGCCGAGCCGGATGCGCTGATGTCGCTCCCAGCTCGGGCTCGTGGCCGGGAAATCGGCGCGCTGATGGGCGCCCCGGCTCTCGATGCGCGCGAGTGCCGCGCGCGCGATGCACTCGGCGACGAGCCGCATACTCGCGAGATCGTGCACATCGACCCACTCGGCATCGAACGCCCCGCGCGGGGAGCGAAGCGCTGCGCATGGCTCTGCCAGTGCAGCGATGTGGCGAAGCGCGTGCTCGAGGCCGGCTTGCGTGCGCAGCGGCCCGACGTGCTCGTTCATCAGCGCCTGCAGGCGCACGATCTCCGCGGCGGGATTGATATCGCGCTTTGCTGCCCGCGCCGGCGCCGCCCCAACGGCCGGTGGCATTGGCGTTCTCGCTGCCAGCGCGGCGGCGCGCTCGCCGGCGCGCCGGCCGAAAACCAGCGCCTCGGTAATCGCGTTGCCCGAGAGGCGGTTCGCGCCATTCGCGCCGCCCACCGCTTCGCCCGCGGCGAAAAGATGCGGTACGGCGGTGCGCATGTTGGCGTCCACGCGGATGCCGCCCATGTGGTAGTGCGCGATCGGCGCCACCTCGATCGCCTGCCGTGTGAGATCGATCCCATTCGCTTTTAGCCGGTCGATGATCGGCCCGAACGCCGCGCGCAGCTCGGTCTCGCTGCAATGTTGGAACGAAAGCCAGACGCCGCCATGCGGCGAGCCGCGGCCTTGCGCGACTTCCTCGAGGATGGCGCGCGTCGCGTGGTCGCGCGCGGTGGCGTAGCGGCCTTCCTCGCCGAGGAACTCGCGCTGCTCGGCATTGACCAGCTTCCCACCGAGCTTGTAGCGGAACGGGTCCCACATGATCGGATCCATGCCGACAAGCCGCGGCGCGAGATGCCCGATCGGGAAGTACTGCACGAATTCCATGTCGACGAGCTCGGCGCCGGCGGCCAGCGCGAGCGCGTAGCCGTCGCCTCCCATGTTGAGCGAGGCGCTGTTGCGCGCATAGAGGCGGGTGAGGCCGCCGGTGGCGACGATCGTCGCCTTCGACGCGATGGCAATCGTTCGCCCGGTAGCGATATGCACAGCATGCGCGCCGACGCATGCGCCATCGGCGAGGGCGAGCTCGGTGACGAGCAAATCGCCGGTACGGCGGACCTCGCTCGTGCGCTGGAGCTGCGCGCGCAGTGTCTTTGATACCGCTGGCCCGGTGTTGACGAAGTCGACATACACGCAGCGCGGGCGATCGTGCCCGGGCGCCTGCACCTGGCTGATGTGGCCGTTCTTGCGCGCCCAGCCGACGCCCCAATCGTCGAGCTCGCGGATACACGGCGAGATGGTGCTCCCAGTGGTCGGGTACCTCTTCGCCGAGCGCGACCGCGACGGTCATCTGCGCCATTACTGTGGCGCCACCCCGGCCGATGAGGCTCCGATCGACGAGCAGCACCCGCGCGCCCGCGCGCGCGGCGGCGAGCGCGGCGTACATGCCGGCCGCCCCGGAGCCGATGACGAGGACGTCCGTTTCCATCACGAGGCGATCGCGCCGCGGTCGATCACGACCACGCGGTCGACGAGGCGCTCCGAGTGCTGCAGGTCCGACTCGGAGAGCAGCACCGACATGCCTTCGCGCTTGAGATTGGCGATGACCTCCGCCAGGCGCTGCGCGAGCGCCGGGGCGACGCCCTCGAAGGGCTCATCGAGCACGAGGAGGCGCGTGCCGGCGATCAGCGCGCGCGCGAGCGCGGCGAGCTTCTGCTGGCCGCCCGAGAGCGCGAGTCCCTTGCGCGGCGCGAATGCGCGCATCTCGGGGATGAGGCCGTAGACGCGCTCGAGGCGCTCGCGCGCATCCGCGAGCCCGGCCGCCCATGCCGGCACGAGCACGTTCTCTTCCACCGTCAGGTCCGGAATCAGGCGCCGGTCCTCCGGCATGTAGCCGATACCGAGACGCACGCGCGCGTGCGTCGGCTGGGCGAGAAGATCGCGGCCGTCGAACTGCACGCTGCCACTGGCCGCCCGGTGGAGGCCCATCAGGGTCTTCATGAGCGTCGTCTTGCCGGCGCCGTTGCGGCCGATCAAGCCGATCATCGCCTGGTCGGGCACGGCGAGCGATACGCCGCGCAGGATTTGCACCGCGGCGATGGAAACGCCGAGGTCGCGCACTTCAAGCATGCGCTGCCCTGAGGCGTCCGACGACATGGCGGCGCACTTCCGGATCGGCGAGCGCGACTTCGGGGGTTGCGTCGGCGATGACGCGGCCGTCGTAGAAGGCGAGCACGCGCTGCGCGAAGCGGCTTACCACTTCCATGTCGTGCTCGACGAAGAGCACGGTAGCGCCTTCGGCGCGCACCGCGTCGAGCACCATCTGCATGATGCCGAACTTCTCCTGCGCCGAGACGCCGCTCGTCGGCTCATCCAGGAGGAGCACGCGCGGCTTCGCCACCATGGTGAGCGCGATATCCAGCAGCTTCCTCACGCCGCCCGGCAGCACCTGCGTATTGCGGTCGCGGTACTCGGCGAGGCCGAAGCGCGCGAGGATGTGCTCCGCCACCTGCGCCGCCGGCTCGCCGTAGCCCGGCACGGGCGCATCGCCGCGTGAAAGGAAGCCGCCGTGCCCGGCGTTGGCGAGCACGATGCCGAGGCCGATCATCATGTTCTCGTGCACGCTGAGCGAGCTGTAGAGCTGGGGGATCTGGAACGAGCGGCAGATCCCCAGGCGCGTGATCTGGCGCGGTGCAAGTGGCGTGATGTCGCGTCCCTCGTACGTGATCGCGCCGGCGTCGGGCTTGAGGTAGCCGGTGATCATGTTGATGAAGGTGGTCTTGCCGGCGCCGTTCGTGCCGATCAGGCCGACGACCGAGTCCTTGTCGATCGCCGCGCTCACCTCGTGAGCAGCCGTCACGGCGCCAAAGCGCTTGGAGAGGCCGCGCGCGTTAAGTACGACGGGCATGGCGGGTGGCAAGTGACCAGAGTCCTTCGGGCAGGAAGACGATGAGCACGAGGAGCGCGAGCCCGAGGCTCATCTGCCACGTGTTCGGCGAGAGCCCGTAGGCGAGGGTGTGGATCGAGCCGTAGATCAGCGCGCCCACGAAAGGCGCGACGACGCTGCCGGTGCCGGCGAGGATGGTGATGAAGATGAATTCGCCGGAGGTCGTCCAGTACGCCATGTCCGGATCGATGTGCCCCACCGCCGTCGCCGCGAGCGCGCCGCCGACGCCGGCGAGGGCGCCCGCGATCACGTACTTGACGTGCACCGCCTTGCGCGCGGACGCGCCCATGTACTCGACGCGGATCTCGTTGTCCTTGATCGCCGGCGCGAGGCGGCCGAGGGGCGTCTGCAGGTAGCGATGCACGATCAACGCGGCCGCCGCGGCGACGGCGGCGGCCGAGACGAGCACCGAGTAGCGCACCCATTCGGGCGGCGGCCGCACGCCGAAGAGCGTGGAGGGCGCGATGTTGAAGCCGTCGGTCGAGCCAAGCGCTTCCGTCTTTACCAGCAGGCCGTAGAGGATCATCGAGAGCGCGAGGCTCAAGAGCCCGAAGAAGATGCCGCGATAGCGCGCGAGGAGGAAGCCGATGATGAACGCGACGAGCGCCGCCACGGCGCCGCCGACCAGCATCTCGATGAAGATGTCGGAGACGCCGTAGAAGCGGCCGAGCGCGCCGGCGGTGTAGGCGCCCAGGCAATAGAAAAGCGCCTGCCCGAACGAGATGAGGCCCGCGCGCAGGAGAAGCACGAGCCCGAGCGCTACCAGCCCGCGCGCGAAGGCCACCGTGGCGATGAACATCGCCCACTGTGGCAGCCATGGTCCCCCCGCCGCCAGCGCGACGAACGCGGTGCCGATCACGGCGACGGTGCGGTCGCGCCTCAAATTTTCCTCGGCTCGGCGAGGCTGAAAAGGCCGCGCGGTCGCACCGCGAGCACCGCCGCCATGACGAAGTAGATGACGAAGAGCTCGAGCTGCGGCATGTAATGCACGGAAAGCGAGCGCACGATGCCGACGATCACCGCGCCGAGCGCGGCGCCGGGCAGCGAGCCCAGCCCGCCGATTACCACCACGGCGAAGGAGAGCACGATGACATCGACGCCGAGCCCTGGCACCACCGAGACGGTGGGCGCGGTAAAGGCGCCTGCCAGCGCGGCGAGCAGCGAGCCCAGCAGGAACGTGGCGAGGTAGTAGCGTCCGACATTCACGCCCATCGCGCGGCTCACCTCCGGGTCGTGGATCACCGCGACGAGCAGCTTGCCGGCGCGCGTGCTATGCAGAAGCCACGCGAGGCCGCCGCCGAAGACGAGCGCCGCCGCCACCAGCAGCAGGTTGTACGTCGGATAGGCCATGTCCGCGACCTGGAAGCTGCCGAGCAGCGCATACGGCTCGGCGATGAAGTAGGGATTCACGCCCCAGATCAGCTTGATCACGTCCTCGAGGATGAGGAAGAGCGCATACGTGGCGAGCAGGATCACCACCTCGTCTCTTGCGTACATGAAGCGCAGGATCACGCGCTCGATCGCGATCGCGAACGGCGCCGCCACGACGATTGCCGCGACGACCAGCACCGCATACGAGAGCATCGGCGGGAAGCCGCGCGCGAGGTACGCGGCGGTCAGCGACGCCGCCGCGTACGCACCGATGGCGTAGAAGCTGCCATGGGTGACGTTGACGATCTTCATCACGCCGTAGATCAGCGTCAGGCCCAGCGCGGCCATGAAAAGCCACGCCGAATACATGACGCCGTCCACTATGACGGAGGGGATTTGATCCAACTCCGCCTTTCTCCTCGCGATCCGCTCAGGCTATTTCTTGAAGGCGCCCTTGATCCAGTCCGCCGCCTTCATGCCTGCTGGCGGATTCACCTTGTCGGCCGGGTAGCGCTTGACATTGACGATCGAGAGCCTGCCATTCGCGTACTGGGTCTGGCCATAGACGGTCTCCATGACCGCCTGGTGTCCAATGCCGTTGGCGAGCTTGACCGTGCCCCCGGGTCCCTCGTAGGTCATGTTCTCGAGCGCTGCGCAGACCTGCTCGTTCGTCGGCTTCCTGCCGCCGTTGGCTGCCTGCGCCTTCTCCCACGCGAGCTTCACTCCCAGGATGGCCTGCGCCATCTGGTAGGACGCGTAGTTGGGCTGATCGCCCTTGAACTTTGCCTGGAAGCCCTTGAGGAACCACTGGTTGTAGCGGTTGTTGGGAGCAAAGGGACCAAACGGGCCGCGCGCGCCGAGCACCGTGCCGTCGGGGATCTGCGCGCCCAGCTTGTGCATCGCGGTCTCGCCGGCGGTGAGGATGGTGATGCTCTTCTTCATCAGGCCGCGCGGGCCGCCCTGCAGGATCAGCGCCTCGAGGTCGCCGTCCCAGAAGCTGGAGTGGATGACGTCCGCGTTGGCGCTCAGCAGCGCGGAGATCTCCGCGTTGTATTGCCCGGCGAAGAGCTTGGGCATCTGCGAGGTCTTCACCTCGAGCTGCGGCACCAGCACCTTCATCGCCGCCTCGAAATCGCCCCACGAATCCTGTCCCCAGGCGTAGTTCTGGTTGATGCCGGCGATCGCCTTCAGATTCGGCCTGAGGTCCTTCACGTAGAGCGCGGCGCCAACGCTGTCCATGGTCGCGGTGGGAGAGGTAC
>VBCM01000115.1 GCA_005883675.1 Betaproteobacteria bacterium | reverse complement strand
GTCAAGCTGGCGATAGGAGTGGCGCTCGTGGGCGCCGGCATCTGGGCCTATTACTGGCTCGGCGAAGGCACGGCGCTCGTGCTGCGCATCCTCGCGGTCATCGCGGGCGCGTTGGCCGGCGCGGCGGTGGCCTGGTTCAGCGAGCCGGGGCGGCAGTTCGCGGTGTTCGCGGGCGAAGCCGTGACCGAAGTGAAGAAGGTGGTGTGGCCCACGCGCAAGGAGACGATGCAGACCACGGCGGCGGTGTTCGCCTTCGTGGTGGTGATGGCGATTTTTTTGTGGATCAGCGACAAGACACTGGAATGGGTTCTCTACGACTTGATTCTCGGCTGGAAGAAGACATGAGCAAGCGCTGGTACGTGGTGCACGCCTACTCGGGCTTCGAGAAGTCGGTGGCGCGCGCGCTCGAGGACCGCATCAACCGCGCCGGCATGACCGACAAGTTCGGCAAGATCCTCGTGCCGGTGGAGGAGGTCGTCGAGATGAAGGGCGGCCAGAAGCACATGTCCGAGCGCAAGTTCTTCCCCGGCTACGTGCTCGTCGAGATGGAGATGAACGACGACACCTGGCATCTCGTGAAGAACACGAACAAGGTCACCGGCTTCGTCGGCGGCACGGCCACCAAGCCGGCGCCGATCCCCGAGAAGGAAGTCGAAGCGATCATGCAGCAGATGCGCGAGGGCGTGGAGAAGCCCAAGCCCAAGGTGCTGTTTGAAGTGGGCGAGATGGTGCGCGTCAAGGATGGCCCGTTCACCGATTTCCAGGGGACGGTGGAGGACGTGAATTACGAGAAGAGCCGGCTGCGCGTGGCGGTGACGATCTTCGGCCGCTCGACGCCGGTGGAGCTGGAATTCGGCCAGGTAGAGAAGGCTTAACCGGGGAGAGGCGGCCCGCCTCGCTTGCACCCGCATAGGAGAGACGCATGGCGAAGAAAATCGTCGGCCTGATCAAGCTTCAGGTCCCTGCCGGCAAGGCAAATCCCTCGCCGCCCATCGGGCCGGCGCTCGGTCAGCGCGGCTTGAACATCATGGAGTTCTGCAAGGCGTTCAACGCGCAGACGCAGAAGGTCGAGCCGGGGCTGCCGCTGCCAGTGGTGATCACCGCTTATGCGGACAAGAGCTTCTCGTTCATCATCAAGACGCCGCCGACCACGGTGCTCATCAAGAAGGCCGCCGGCATCGAGTCGGGCAGCGCGCGGCCGCACACCGACAAGGTGGGCAAGATCACGCGCAAGCAGGTCGAGGACATCGCCAAGCAGAAGCTGCCGGATCTGAACGCCGCAGACCTGGAAGCGGCAATGCGCATCGTCGCGGGCAGCGCCCGCTCGATGGGCGTAATTGTGGAGGGCATGTAATGGCGCACGTCTCCAAGCGCAGGAAGGCGTTCATCAGCAAAGTCGATCCGAAAAAGACCTATGCCGCCGCCGAGGCGCTGAACCTGGTTAAGGAGACCGCGACCGCCAAGTTCGATGAGGCGATCGACGTCGCGGTGAACCTCGGCATCGACGCGAAAAAGGGCGACCAGACCGTGCGCGGCTCCGTGGTGCTGCCGGCCGGCACGGGCAAGAAGGTGCGCGTCGCCGTCTTTGCGCCCGGCGACAAGGCCCAGGCGGCGAAAGCGGCGGGTGCCGATGTCGTGGGCATGGAAGACCTTGCCGAGCAGGTGAAGGCCGGCAAGCTCGACTTCGACGTGGTGATCGCGGCGCCGGAGGCGATGCGTGTCGTCGGTCAGCTCGGCCAGATCCTCGGCCCGCGCGGCCTGATGCCAAACCCGAAGGTCGGCACCGTGACGCCGGACGTTGCCGGCGCGGTGAAGAACGCCAAAGCGGGCCAGGTGCAGTTCCGCGCCGACAAGACCGGCGTCGTGCAATGCACCATCGGCCGCGCCTCGTTCACGCCGGAGCAGCTGCGCGAGAACTTGGCCGCGCTGGTCGACGCGCTGAACAAGGCGAAGCCCGCGGCGACGAAAGGAATTTTTCTGAAGAAATTATCCGTGTCGAGCACGATGGGGGTCGGTGTGAAAGTCGATCCCGCATCGCTCTCGACCGTGCAATGACTTTGGGCTGCTGTTTCAACGAACAGCTGTCGTCAAAGACCGCAGGGGCCGGCAACGGCTTAATCGCGCAGTGCCCTGCGCAGACGGCGTACCCCGAGGAGGGAATGCAGTACGGGTTCCTGATTCAAGGTCGCCGGTTTTGCAACATGGCAAAGGAGGTAGACCTTGGGTCTTAATCTGGAGCAGAAGCAGGCGGTGGTCGCGGAAGTCGCGGCCAAGCTGGCGGGCGCCCAGGCGGTCATCGTCGCGGAGTATCGCGGCTTGGACGTCGGGCGCGTCACGCAGCTTCGCGCCAGGGCGAGAAAGTCGGGCCTTTATCTGCGCGTGCTGAAGAACACGCTCGCGCGCAGGGCGGTCAAGGGCACGCCGTTCGAGAGCTTGTCCGATCAGCTGGTCGGCCCGCTCATGTACGGCATTGCCGCCGACCCGGTCGCCGGCGCGAAGGTGCTTTCCGAGTTCGCCCGCGAGAACGAGCGCTTCGTGATCCGCGGCGGCGCGATGCCCGGCAACAGGATGTCCGACAAGGACGTCAAGGCGCTCGCGCTGCTGCCCTCGCGCGAGCAGCTCCTGGCGAGGCTGGTCGGCACGCTGCAGGCGCCGATGGCGAAGCTCGTGCGCACGATGAACGAAGTGCCCGCGCGCTTTGCCCGCACGCTCGCCGCTTACCGCGATTCGAAGGAAAAGGCCGCCGCCTAACCAATCAGGAACCTATTCAGAGGAAACGAAATGGAACGCACTCAGATCCTGGAAGAAATCAGCAAGATGACCGTCCTCGAGCTCTCGCAGCTCATCAAGGACATGGAAGAGAAGTTTGGCGTCTCCGCGGCGGCCGCGGTCGCCGCGGCGGGCCCCGCTGCCGGCGGCGCTGCCGCCGCCGCGGCACCGGCCGAGGAGAAGACCGAGTTCACCGTGATGCTCACCGCGATGGGCGACAACAAGGTGAACGTGATTAAGGCGGTGCGCGAGGTGACGAGCCTTGGCCTCAAGGAGGCGAAAGACCTCGTCGACGGCGCGCCCAAGCCGGTGAAGGAAGGCATCTCAAAGGCCGACGCCGAGGCCATCGCGAAGAAGCTGACCGACGCTGGTGCAAAGGCGGAGATCAAGTAACGCCGCTATGGAACTTTCGGGAACGGGGCGGGGTCTTAGTCCCCTCCCCCGGACCGAGAGCAGAGCAAAGACCTTGTGCGCGCGAGGTTTTTCCTCTGTTCTTGAGCCGTTGGCGACCCTGGAGCCTCGATGACCTATTCCTTGACCGAGCGTAAACGCATCCGCAAGAGCTTCGCGAAGCGGGCGATCGTGCAGAAAGTGCCGTTCCTCATCGCGACCCAGCTCGAGTCCTACACCGCGTTCCTCCAGGCGCACATGCCGCCCGAGGGCCGCAAGAACGAGGGCTTGCAGGCGGCGTTTACCTCGATCTTCCCGATCGTCAGCCACTCGCAGAACGCGCGGCTCGAGTTCGTGAGCTACTCGCTCGGCGAGCCGCCGTTCGACGTCAAGGAATGCCAGCAGCGCGGCCTCACCTACGCGAGCCCGCTGCGCGCCAAGGTGCGCCTCGTCATCATGGACAAGGAGGCGCCCAAGCCCACCACCAAGGAAGTGAAGGAGCAGGAGGTGTACATGGGCGAGATCCCGCTCATGACCACCACGGGCTCCTTCATCATCAACGGCACCGAGCGCGTCATCGTCAGCCAGCTGCACCGCTCGCCGGGCGTGTTCTTCGAGCACGATCGCGGCAAGACGCACTCGAGCGGGAAGCTGCTCTTCTCGGCGCGCGTCATTCCCTACCGCGGCTCCTGGCTCGACTTCGAGTTCGATCCGAAGGACATCGTGTTCTTCCGCGTCGACCGGCGCCGCAAGATGCCGGTGACGATCCTCCTCAAGGCGCTCGGCTACACGCCCGAGCGGATCCTCGACGAGTTCTTCGACTTCGACACCTTCCACATCAAGCCCACCGGGGCCGAGTTCGACATCGTGCCGGAGCGCCTGCGCGGCGAAGTGGCGCGCTTCGACATCAATGACCGGCAGGGCAAGACGCTGGTCGCCAAGGACAAGCGCATCACGGTGAAGCACATCCGCGACATGGAGGCGGCCGGCATCAAGCGCATCAGCTCGCCGGACGACTTCATCCTCGGCCGCACGCTCGCGCACAACGTCATCAACAAGGACACGGGCGAGATCATCGCCAACGCGAACGACGAGATCACCGAGACGCTGCTCGCGCAGCTGCGCGAGGCGAAGGTCGACAAGGTGCAGACGCTCTTCACCAACGACCTCGACCAGGGCCCGTACGTCTCGCAGACCCTGCGTACCGACGAGACGGCGGACATGAACGCCGCGCGCGTCGCGATCTACCGCATGATGCGCCCCGGCGAGCCGCCGACGCGACCAGCGTCTTGCCCTGCCGGTCATTGATGTCGAAGCGCGCCACTTCGCCGCGCAGGCGCTCCGGCACGATGTCGAACTCGGCCCCGGTGGGCTTGATGTGGAAGGTGTCGAAGTCGAAGAACTCGTCGAGGATCCGCTCGGGCGTGTAGCCGAGCGCCTTGAGGAGGATCGTCACCGGCATCTTGCGGCGCCGGTCGACGCGGAAGAACACGATGTCCTTCGGATCGAACTCGAAGTCGAGCCAGGAGCCGCGGTAGGGAATGACGCGCGCCGAGAAGAGCAGCTTCCCGCTCGAGTGCGTCTTGCCGCGATCGTGCTCGAAGAACACGCCCGGCGAGCGGTGCAGCTGGCTGACGATGACGCGCTCGGTGGGCGAGCTCGCCGAGAATCAGTTCCGCGCAGGCCTGGTGCGCGTCGAGCGCGCCGTGAAGGAAAGGCTGTCGCAGGCGGAGTCGGAAAACCTGATGCCCCACGACCTGATCAACGCCAAGCCGATCTCGGCGGCGATCAAGGAGTTCTTCGGCTCCTCGCAGCTCTCGCAGTTCATGGACCAGACCAACCCGCTGTCCGAGATCACGCACAAGCGGCGCGTCTCGGCGCTCGGGCCGGGCGGCCTCACCCGCGAGCGCGCCGGCTTCGAGGTGCGCGACGTGCACCCGACGCACTACGGCCGCGTCTGCCCGATCGAGACGCCCGAGGGCCCCAACATCGGCCTCATCAACTCGCTCGCGCTGTACGCCCGCACCAACCGCTACGGCTTCCTCGAGACCCCGTACCGCAAGGTGAAGGACAGCAAGGTGACGAACGAGATCGTCTACCTGTCGGCGATCGAGGAAGGCAACTACGTGATCGCCCAGGCGAACGCCTCGATCGACAAAAGCGGCAAGCTCACCGACACGCTGGTTTCCTGTCGCTTCAAGAACGAGTTCGAGCTGAAGTCGCCCGAGGAAGTGCAGCACATGGACGTGGCGCCCTCCCAAATTGTGTCGGTGGCGGCCTCGCTCATCCCGTTCCTCGAGCACGATGACGCGAACCGCGCGCTGATGGGCTCCAACATGCAGCGCCAGGCGGTGCCCTGCCTGCGGCCGGAGAAGCCGCTGGTCGGCACCGGCGTCGAGCGCACCGCGGCGATCGACTCCGGCACCTGCGTCATCGCGCTGCGCGGCGGCGTGGTCGACTACGTCGATGCGAACCGCCTCGTCGTACGCGTCAACGACGACGAAACCGTCGCCGGCGACGTCGGCGTGGACATCTACAAGCTCACGAAGTACACGCGCTCGAACCAGAACACCAACATCAACCAGCGTCCGATCGTGAAGCAGAGCGAGAGGATCGCCAAGGGCGACGTGGTGGCCGACGGCGCCTCCACCGACTTGGGCGAGCTCGCGCTCGGCCAGAACATGCTGGTCGCCTTCATGCCCTGGAACGGCTTCAACTTCGAGGACTCGCTCCTCATCAGCGAGCGCGTGGTGGCCGACGATCGCTTCACCTCGATCCACATCGAAGAACTGACGGTGGTGGCGCGGGACACGAAGCTCGGGCCCGAGGAGATCACCCGCGACATCTCGAATCTCTCGGAGGCGCAGCTCGTGCGCCTGGATGAATCGGGCATCGTGTACATCGGCGCGGAAGTCGAGGCGGGCGACGTGCTGGTCGGCAAGGTGACGCCGAAGGGCGAGACCCAGCTCACGCCGGAAGAGAAGCTGCTTCGCGCCATCTTCGGCGAAAAGGCGAGCGATGTGAAAGACACGTCGCTGCGCGTGCCCTCGGGCATCAGCGGCACGGTGATCGATGTCCAGGTGTTTACGCGCGAGGGCATCGAGCGCGACAAGAGGAGCCAAAGCATCATCGAGGACGAGCTCAAGCGCTATCGCACCGATCTCAACGACCAGATGCGCATCGTCGAGAACGACACGTTCGAGCGCCTGGAGCGCCTGCTCACCAACAAGGTGGCCAACGGCGGCCCGAAGCGGCTCGCCAAGGGCACCAAGGTGACCAAGGAGTATCTCACCGGCATGGAGCGCTACGACTGGTTCGACATTCGCCTCGCCAACGAGGAAGCGGCGGCCCAGGTCGAAGGCCTGAAGGACTCGCTCGGCCAGAAGCGCCGGGAGTTCGACGCCATGTTCGAGGCGAAGAAGAAGAAGCTCACCCAGGGTGACGAGCTGCCGCCGGGCGTGCTCAAGATGGTGAAGGTATACGTCGCGGTGAAGCGGCGCCTGCAGCCGGGCGACAAGATGGCCGGGCGGCATGGCAACAAGGGCGTGATCTCCAAGATCACGCCGGTCGAGGACATGCCGCACATGGCCGACGGCACGCCCGTCGACCTGGTCCTCAACCCGCTCGGCGTGCCCTCGCGCATGAACGTCGGCCAGATCCTCGAGACGCACCTCGGCTGGGCGGCGAAGGGCTTGGGCCTCAAGATCGGCGAGCTCGTGAAGCAGCAGCAGAAGCTCGAGATAAAGAAGCTCATCGAGCGCATCTACGGCGCGAGCGGCCGCGAGGAGGAGCTCGCCAAGCTCACCGATGAGGAGCTCCTGCAGCTCGCCGAGAACCTGCGCGAGGGCGTGCCATTCGCGACGCCGGTATTCGACGGCGCGGCGGAGACCGAGATCAACGCCATGCTCGAGATGGCGGGCCTGCCGACCTCGGGCCAGGTGCAGCTCTTCGACGGGCGCACCGGCGAGGCTTTCGATCGCCACGTCACGGTCGGCTACATGCACATGCTGAAGCTCCACCACCTGGTCGACGACAAGATGCATGCGCGCTCGACGGGCCCGTACTCGCTCGTCACGCAGCAGCCGCTCGGC
>VBCM01000079.1 GCA_005883675.1 Betaproteobacteria bacterium | reverse complement strand
CGCGATCGGCGCGGTGATCCTCGCACTCGTAGTGGCGCTCGCCGCGGCCGCGGTGTGGCTCAGCCGCACCGGCACGCGCGCCGAGATCCGGCGCTACACGGTGTACTTCGAGCGCGAGTCGCTCGAGGGCCTGCAGATCGGCAGCGTGGTCGAGATGCGCGGCATCCAGGTCGGCAGGGTAGAGCGCGTCACGATCCAGCGCGAGAACATCAACCGCGTCCAGGTGACCGTGCGCATCTATGGCAGGACGCCGGTGAGCGACAACACCGTCGCGGTCGTGGAGCGCAAGCTCGTAAGCGGCGTGGCGCGCATCGCGCTCGATACGCCGCACCCGCCCGGACACTCGCCGGCGTGAACGAGCTCCTGAGCGAGTCGAACCGCAAGGAGATCATGACGGCGATCGCCGACCTGCGCACCATGTCGGCACGTGTGCGCCTGGCGGCGGACGACCTCGCGCGCTCCGGCCGTCAGGTGGCCGCGGCTGCAGGCAAGGTCGGCGATACGGCCGACCTCGTCGGCGGGCAGGGGGAAGGTACGCTGCGCGATCTGTCGCGCGCCGCTTCGGCGCTCGAAAGCGCCGCGAGCATCGGCACGAACGAGCTCAGCGCGACCACGCAGGAGCTGCGCTCGAGCGCGGAAGCCATATCGCGCGCGGCCGAGCGGTTCGACGATCCGCGCTCGCTCGTCTTCGGCCCGAATCCGCAGCAGCTTGGCCCCGGCGAGGCACGCCGATGAAGCGGCTGATCGCGCTCATTGGCTTGCTCGCGGCGGGATGCGTGAGCGCGCCCAGTGTGCCGCCAGTGCAGTACTACGTGCTCAGCGACACCGGCGCCGCGCCCGAGGCGCGTCATGCCGCGGTGGGCGGGCCCGTGCTGCTCGTGCATCCGACCACTGTGAACGCCTTCTACGACACCCAGCGCCTTGTCTATAGCCGCGCGCCCGGCGAGCGCGCCTACTACCAGTTCGCCGCCTGGACCGAGCGGCCCGGGCGCGCCTTTGCCGACCTACTGAGCCGGCGCCTCGGCGCGCCGCTCACCACGGCGGGCGTGCGCGGCGACGTGGTCCTGCGTACGCGGCTGGAAGAGCTCTACCACGATGCGGCCAGCACGCCGGGACGCGTGACACTGGTCGTATCGGCCGAGCTCGTCGATGGCAGCGGCCGCCGCGTCGGCGAAGCGCAGCGCTTCGCGCGCAGCGTGACGACGCGCGCCGAGAATGCCGCCGCGGCCGTCGAGGCGGCGAACCGCGCCACCGCGCAGATGCTCGATGAGATCGCCGCCTGGTGCGACAGCGCCGCCGGTGACGCGCGTCCGAGGGCGTCGGTCCTGTTTCGGCCGTAATCGCCGGTCCCGTGGTTGAAACGCGCGCGCCAGGCGCGGCGCGCAGGCTGCTCCACTATGAAAAACCGGATCGTACTCACTACTGTGGCGCTCTCGGCAGCCGCCGGTACTTGGCTCGTAGCCCTCGCGCTGCTCTAGTGGGCTTATCTGCAGCAGGCGCACGCCGTCGCGCCCACATTCGGCAGCAACGAATTCACTCTCGGAGAAAAAGGCAATGAAGACACTGCGCAAATTGGCGGCATTCAGCCTCAGCATGGTTTCGGCGCTGCTTTTTGCGACGCAAGCTTCGGCGCAGCCCGGCGCGCCGGCGCAAGCGCGCAATGTGGTCCTGGTGCATGGCGCCTGGGCCGACGGCTCCTCCTGGAGCGAGGTCATCGCGCGTCTTCAAGCGGCCGGCTTGCACGTCACGGCGGTGCAGAATCCGCTGACATCGCTCGCCGATTCAGTCGCCGCGACGCGCCGGATCCTCGCGCTGCAGGACGGGCCGACGGTGCTGGTCGCGCATTCCTGGGGCGGCACCGTCATCAGCGAAACCGGAACCGATCCGAAGGTCACGGCGCTGGTCTATGTGGCGGCGCGCGCGCCCGATGCGGGCGAGGATTTCGTCGCGCTCTCCGCAAAATTCCCCACCATGCCGGTGCGCGCCGGCGTGCAGGAGCACGACGGCTTCACCTATCTTTCCGAAGACGTATTTCTCAAGTATTTCGCGAACGGTGTTGCGCGCGAGAACGCGATGGTGCTTTACGCCGAGCAGGAACCGACCGCGGCGTCGCTCTTCGGCGGACGCACCTCGGCAGCCGCCTGGCGCTCCAAGCCGAGCTGGTATGCGGTGTCGAAGCTCGACCAGACGATATCGCCCGACCTGGAACGGTTTCTGGCCGCACGCATGAGAGCGACCACGGTGGAATTGGATGCGGGCCACCTCTCGCTCGTCTCCCATGCACGGGAAATCGCTGAGCTGATCCTCGCCGCCGCCGGCCGGAGCCAATGAGGCGCGCAACAGCCGCTCGACGAGCACGCTGATCACGAACGCCGGCGGCGTCATTCCTAGTCGAGCGGCCAGGGCATCGCCTTGGGTAGCGTCGTCACGGTGTCGCTACCGGGCTTCAGCGGCTCGACATCGACACCGCGCCACCAGGGCACGACGCCATCGGCCTGCGTCGGCTCGATCGGTTCGCCGAGGCGCGGCATCAGCAGCCGCACGCCCGCCTTGGGGCCGAGCGCGAGCAGCGCCTCCGCCGGCTGGTCCCACGCGTGCATCGCGAGGCTGAAGGTCCCCCAATGCACGGGCAGAAATGTGCCGCTGCCAAGCAGCGCCTGCGCCTTGAGCGCGTTTTCCGGCCCGAGATGCATGTCGCCCCATGAGGGATGCAAGCCGCCGACTTCAAGCATCACGAGATCGAAGGGGCCAAGGCGCTGGCCGATTTCCTGATACTCGGTGGTGAGGCCGCTGTCGCCGCTGAAAAAGACCGCGTGTCGTGGCGAGCGAATGACGAACGAGGACCAGAGCGTGCTGTTCCGCCGCTTGATCGTGCGACCCGAGAAGTGCTGCGAAGGCGCGGCGCTCACCCTGACGCCGCCTTTCGCGAGCTCGTGCGACTCCCACCAGTCGAGCTCGGCGATGCGCGCAGGCGAGACGCCCCAGGCCTCGAGATGCGCGCCGACGCCAAGCGAAGTCACGAACGGCACGTCGAGCGCCGCCAGCTCGCGGATCGTCGGATAGTCGAGGTGATCGTAGTGGTCGTGCGAGACGATCACGAGATCGAGCGGTGGCAGCGAGTGCAGCGCGACCGGCACGGGCTGGAAGCGCTTGGGGCCCGCGAGCCGCGTCGGCGAGGCGCGCAGCCCCCAGACCGGATCGGTGAGCACGCGCAGGCCGTCGACCTCGATCAACACCGTCGAATGACCGAGCCAGGTGGCGCGCAAACCGCTGCCGGGTTTTCGGCGCCAGGCTTCGAGCGGATTCACCGACGGCAGCGGTGCCTTCGGCACGCGGCGCTCGCCGCCGCAGAGAAACTCGGTGATGGTCGGCATCGGCACGTTCGGATCGCGCAGCCCCGGCAGGATCGGGTGCAGGTTGCGAAAACGCTCGCCCGCCCAGCGCGGCGACGCCTTGATGCGCTCGAGCCGAGCGCCTTGCGGTTTTGCGCCGAGCGACTTCATGGGTGCGCCCGGAGGGTAGCGCCGGCAGATCCGGGCTATTTCACCTGCAACAAACCTATGCAGTCGGCACCGTGCCGCCGTCGATCACGTATTCGGCGCCGGTGATCGACGACGCGCGCGGCGAGGCAAGGAACGTAACGAGATCCGCGACCTCGCTCGGCTTGGCGGGACGGCCGAGCGGGATGCCGCCGAGCGAATTCATCAGGCCTTTGCGCGCACTGTCGTAATCGGTGCCCGCTTTCCGCGCGAGCTCGCTGACGAGGCGCACCGCCGCGTCGGTCTCGATCCAGCCGGGAGCGACCCGGACCACGCGCACCCCCTTCGGGCTCACTTCCTTGGACAAGCCCTTGCTGTAATTCGAGAGCGCGGCCTTGGCCGCGGCGTAGGCGAGCGTCGCTTCGGGAAGCGGCAGCCTGCTCTGGATCGAAGTGACGTGGATGACGACGCCCGAGCCCTGCTTGATCATCGCAGGCAGGAGCGCACGGTCGAGCCGCACCGCGGCGAAGAGATTCTGGTCGAGTGCCTTGTGCCACTCGTCGTCGCCGAGGACGGCAAAGCCGCCCGCGGGCGCGGAGGAGCCGCCGACCACGTGCACGACGATGTCGAGGCCGCCGATACGCTCGCGCACCACGTCGGCGAGCGCGGTGCACCCATCGGCGGTCGAAACGTCCGCGACGACGAAGTTGTGGGCTTGCGCGAGCTCCCCGGGCCGCGACCGCGCCGTCGTCAGCACTCTTGCGCCCGCCGCGCGCAGCGCCGCGACGATCGCTTCGCCCGCGCCCTTCGTGCCCCCGGTGACGAGCGCGCGCTGCCCCTCGAGTCCGAGATAGGTCACGCGCCGATCTCGAGCGAGGCGATCTTGCCGCCCGCGAGCACGAACACTTCCAGCGGCGTCACCGTATGGTTGTACTTGCGCTTGGTCTCGGCCTTCCACTCGCGGATCGCCGGCAGGCCGCGGTAGATGCGGCCTTCGTCGCGCACGCTGGCATCGGCCGCGAACCAGCCAGACAGCGAATCGACGTCGCCTGAATTCTCGGCGTCTACGTATGCGGCGATGGCCTGAGGAAGCCGAATGGACATCGCGCGCACGATGGGACTAACCTCGCCGCATGACAAGAACGCACGAGAAAGTAAGGGACGCACCCGGAAGTAAGCGCCCGGAATACACACCGCTCTCCGCGGCGAAAGGCATCGAGCAGGCGCTTAAGTACATCGACGGGCGCTGGAAGCTGCTGATCCTGTTTCACCTCTTCGGCGGCCAGGTGCTGCGCTTCTCGGACCTCGAGCGCGCGATCCCGGGCATCTCGCAGAAGATGCTCGCGCAGCAGCTGCGGCGCCTCGAAGCCGACGGCATCGTCGTGCGCACCGTGCACAATCAGGTGCCGCCGAAAGTCGAGTACCGCCTGACTGCCTGGGGACAGTCGCTCTGCCCTGCGCTCGACGCGCTCCTCGAATGGACCGAGAAGGGCTGACGCGCGCTATTACCTAGTCGTCCGAGGCGAGCACAGCCCGTCTCTTGATCAAGATATCGAGCTGTGCCTCCTGCTCGGCGATGCGCCGCGAAACCAGCTCTTCGTCCGCCGCGCCCGAGTAGGCCGATGCCCGCGCGACCAGGTCGCG
>VBCM01000078.1 GCA_005883675.1 Betaproteobacteria bacterium | reverse complement strand
GCCTGATCAACGCCTATCGCGGCGCGAAATTCGTCGAGCCGCGCTACATCGAGGCGGCGCGCATGATGGGCGCCTCGCATCTCAGGATGGTGAGCGAAGTGCTGCTGCCCGCATCGATCCCGTCGATCGTCGCCGGCCTGCGCGTGAGCGCGGGCCTCGGCTGGCAGTCGCTGATCGGCGCCGAGCTGATCGTCGCCTCGAGCGGCATCGGCTACCTGATGGTGAAGGGACAGAGCAACATCAGCACCGCGATCGTCATGAGCGGCATGATCGCCATCGGCATCGTCGGCGTCGCGATCGACGTGCTGTTGCGCGCGCTGCAGGCGCGCATCGAGCGCCACCGGCAATAAATCGGGGTCAGAGCCCTATTTAAAATAGGGCTCTGACCCCGATTTTATTCGGCGGGAATGCCGGCGTCCCGGATGACCTTTGCCCATTTCGCGAGCTCGCCGCGCACGAAATCGGTGAATTGCTCCGGCGTGCCGGGCGTGGGCTCGATGCCGACGGCCGAGAGGCGCTGCGTCGTCTCCGGCGCCGTGACCGCTCTTACGAGATCGGCGTTGATCCGCTCGACGAGCGCGCGCGCCATGCCGCCGGGGCCACAGAGGCCGTACCACACGGTCACTTCGTAGCCCGGCACGGTTTCCGAGATCGACGGCACGTCGGGAAACTGCGGCGCGCGCTTGGCGGTGGAGACGCCGAGCGCGCGCGTACGCCCGGAGCGGATGTAGGCAACCTGCTCGGGCATGTTGGTGATCACCAATTGGACCTGGCCCCCCGCCAGGTCCGCCGAGGACGCCGCGCCGCCCTTGTAGGGCACGTGCACGATGTTGACGCCGGTCATCATCTTGAAGAGCTCGACGCCGAGGTGCGTCGAGGTACCGACGCCCGATGAGCCATAGGACAGCTTCCCCGGGTTGGCTTTCGCATAGGCGATGAACTCGGCGACGCTCGTCGCCGGCACCGACGGATGCACCGCCATCACGTTCGGCGTCACGCCGATCATGCCGATGTAGGTCACATCCTTCAGCGCGTCGTAGCCCGGGTTCTTGTAGAGCGAGGGCCCGATGCCGTGCGAGCCGACGTTGCACAGGACGAAGGTGTAGCCGTCGGGCGCGGACTTCGCCGTCGCCGCGGCGGCGATAGTGCCGCCGGCGCCCGGCTTGTGCTCCACGGTGATGGGCGTTCCCCAGAGTTCGGCGAGCTTGGCGCTCGTGATGCGCGTCGTCTGGTCGACGCCGCCCCCAGGCACGAAGCCGACGTAGATCTTCGGCGGCTTGGATGGGAACGTTTGCGCCTGCGCAGTGAATACCGCGGCAAGCGTGGCGAGCGCGAGACCGCGCATGGGGCACCTCCTCTCGGAGGCGTTATAGCACTACTTGTCGAGCTGGCCCCACCAGCGCTTCAGCTGGGCGTCCATCGCGCTCGTGGTCGAGATCTGCGGAAATGACCGTTCGTCATCACCCGGCTTCCCCGACTTGGCGGCGCTTTGCGGATCGCGTGCTTCATTGCGCTCCCAATCGGCGACGAGCACCTCGGCCTGGCGGAAGGCGTCGTCGAACGAGGCCGCCTTGGGCAGCGATTCCTTGAAGAACGCTCGTCCGAAGTAGGTGAATTCGTTCTCGTCCGCGCAGCCGAAAGAACGGCGATCCTGGCGTGCCGCAGTGATGATAAGTGTGCGCCCGTCCTGCACTGGCTCGATGAAGCCGCCGCTATAGCAGGCGGAGACGACGACGACCTTCCAGCGGATGCCGCTCTCCTTCAGCAGCGTCGCGAGCGCCGGGGCGCTCAGGCCTTGGAGCTGCATGCCATTCTGGTGAAGCGAAAACTCGTGATCATGCGAGCCATGGCTCGTGAGAAAAAGGAACAGGATGTCCTGCTCGCGGTCCATGCGTGCCGCGATGGCGGTCAGCGCTTCGCGGATGCTGCTCACCGTCGCCATCGGCGCCGAGGTCACGCTGTTGCGGCTGTTGACGAGCGCGACGGTGTGCCCGGCGGTACGAAAGCGCTGCGCGAACTGGCGCTGCACGAATTCGACCTCGCGGCGGAACACCTCCTGTGAGCCATCACCGGCCACGGCGAGCAGGTAAAGGTTGATCCGTCCCGGCTCGCGCTGTTGCAGCGAGGAGAGCGCCTTGTCGAGCAGTTGTCGCTGCGAATAAAGCGCAGTCTCGACGTTGGCCCGCGTCTTCGCACGCTCGTCGTCGTTCGGCAGCGTACCGTAGCGCCACACCCCGCTCATCTCCTTGCGCCCGTCGGGCTTCGGCTTCGCGTAGGTGAGCATTCCCGGCCCGCTGTACATGCCGTCCGCGAAGCCGCCCTTATAGAGGTCGCCGTTCGGGAGCTTGAGAACGCCTTGGCCGTGGAATATCCCGTTCTTGAAATCGCCTTCGTAGGTGCCGCCGGCGCTGGTTGCCTTGCCAGGACCCTCGAGCTGCCCGTTGACGAAGTTGCCTTCGTACACGGTGCCGTGACCGTCGCTGTAACGACCATGGCCATGGAATATCCAGTTGCGGAACTCGCCGTCGTAACGGGACCCGTCTTTGCGCGTATAGCTGCCCGGGCCCGTGAATTCATCCTTGCTGAAGCCGCCTTCGTAAACGTCGCCTTCCGGGGTTTCGAGCCGTCCCTTGCCCTGCATTTCGCTGCGCTGAAAGTCGCCGCGATACTTGCGGCCGTTGTCGTAGCGCAGCTCGCCGACGCCCCACATGAGGCCGTCGCGGAAATCCCCTTGGTACTCGCCGTTCGCAAAGCGCAGGTGCCCGCGGCCCGACATCAGGCCGTTGGCAAAGCCGCCTTCGTAGAAGGCGCCGTTGTCCCATTCGAGGCGGCCCTTGCCGTGGAGCTTGCCGTCCTTCAGCGTGCCGTAATAGCGGCCGCCATCCGGCGTCACGGCGTCGGGCGTGGCGGCGCTGGCAGCCATTGCGCCGGACCACAATGCTCCAAACAGCGAAACGCACAGAAGTAGTCTGCAAATCACGCGGTCCCCCCAACAGAAAAACTACTCGAGCTTCTTCTTGACCCAGTTCTCGGTCTTGTCGACGGTGCGCTCGGCTGCCTTGCCGGCGCGGTTGCCGGTGCGCTCGGCCCAGTTGCCGGTGCGCTTGACGGTGCGCTCGACACCCTTCGCCGTCCTGTTAGCAGCGCGCTCGATCTTGTTCGGCTTCTGCACCTCGTCGGCGCCTGCGGCGAGCGCGAGCGGCAGCGACAGAGCAAGGCAGGCGAGGAAGCGGACGAGTGTCATCGGCCATGATCTTATGGGGTCGAGCGGATAATTTATGAGACAAATGTGGCGTCTCCAGTGATCGACACGCACGCTCACGTCATCGCGGCGGACGAGCGGCGCTATCCGCGGGCGCCGCTCGGCGGCCGGCAGTCCGACTGGTCGCGCGAGCGGCCGGTGAGCGCGGACGAGATGATCGCGGCGATGGACGCTGCCGGCATAGAAAGAACGGTGCTGGTGCAGGCGTCGACCTGCTACGGGCACGACAACTCCTATCTCGCCGACGCGGTGGCGGCGCATCCGCGGCGCTTCGTCGGCGTCTTCTCGGTGGACATGCTCGCGCCGGATGCGGCGGAGCGCATTCGCTATTGGATCGGCCGCGGTCTCAGCGGCCTGCGCGTCTTCATCGCCGGCCATACCACGGCGCAAGACGTGCGCCTCGACGATCCGCGTTCGTTTCCCGCCTGGCAATGCGCGGTGGAGTCGGGGCTTCCGATCTGCGTGCAGCTCCGCGCGCCGGCGCTCGGCCAGTTGCGCAGCGTGCTCGAGCGCTTCCCGCGGGCGCGCGTGCTCCTCGATCACATGGCGCGGCCGGTGGCGGATGACGCGGAACCGCTCTTCGCACTGGCGAAATATGAAAACCTCTATCTGAAGCTGACTACCCACAACGTGCATGAGCTCTCCCAAAGCTTTTTCGCGCGCGTTGTCAAGAGCTACGGCGCAAATCGCGTCGCGTGGGGTTCGAACTATCCGGCGGCCGAAGGAACGCTTGGCGCGGTCCTTGCCGAGGCGCGCGCGGCGCTCGCCGCGTTCAGCGACGCGGAACGCGACTGGATTTTTTCGCGCGCGGCGAAAATTTTTTATCCGGCGCTCGCCTGAAAGAAAGTTGTCAGCAAACTTTTTTCCAACACGCGGTCAGCGGTGGAAAATAATTTCGCCGCGAGCATTGACGGCGCGCGCCGCGCGATGCAATCTGTGCACGTCGTAGCAAATCCATTTGCTGAAGTGACAGCCTGAGGGGGACGGACTGTGCTTCACGATATTCACACTCGCGCGTTGCGTCGCGCCGCCCAGATTCTCGGTGGCGAGGAACAGCTGCGGCTCCATCTGGGCGCCACGGAAACCGATTTTTCGAGCTGGAGCGGGCTCCAGGAGCTGCCGCGCAACATTTTCCTGCGGCTCGTGGACATCATCACCGACGAAGAGGTCCGGCACGTCACGGGCTACGCCCGGCGCTGAATTCCGTACTAAGTACGTAATAACTATTTCGTACTAAGTACGGAATTCGGTTGTTGGGTACCTGTGGATGGCCTGTGGACAGACGGTGGGTAAGCTGGGGACATGAAAACCGTCGCCATCGATCGCGCCAAGCGCCTCGCGGAAGAGCCGCACACCGGCCATAACCGCTGGCATCCGGACATCGCGCCGATTGTCGAGGTCGAGCCGGGTGAGGAGCTGGCGCTCGAGACGCGCGATGCCAACGACCTGCAGATCGGCCCGCGCACCACGGCGCAGGATCTCGAGCGCCTGCAGCGCACGATCGCGCATCCGCTGACCGGGCCGGTGTACGTCAAGGGCGCAAAGCCCGGCGACCTGCTGGAGGTGGAGTATCTCGACATCGTGCCGCAGCGCTACGGCTGGACGCGCTTTGCGCCGGGCGGCGGCTTCCTGCCCGAGCTCTTCGACTACCACTTCGTCGCGCACTGGGACATCACGCTCGACTTTGCGATCTCGCCGCAGCTTCCCGGCGTGCGCATCCCGAACGGCGCATTCATGGGCACCGCCGGCGTTGCGCCCTCGCACGAGCAACTGCGCAAGTGGACCGTCCGTGAGGCGGAGCTCAAGGCACGCGGCGGACGCGTGTGGCCGCCCGACCCGCAGAACGCAGTGCCGGCCGGCGGCAAGGTGGCGGCGCAAGGGTTGCGCACCATCCCGCCGCGC
>VBCM01000077.1 GCA_005883675.1 Betaproteobacteria bacterium | reverse complement strand
ATGCGCGCGCCGTCCATGCGCTCGAGCGCGAGCGGATAACCGCCCTCGTCGCACACGCATACGGTTTGCGCGACGCCGATCTCCTCGGCCTTGCGCTGTGCGGCCTGCACCATGGCGCGCGCATCCTTCAACTCGAGCTTGAACGCCGTTCTCATGTGCCCTGATACACCGTCTTGATCTGCGTGTAGAACTCGAGGCCCGCGCGGCCCGACTCGCGGAAGGTCGACGTGCTCGAGCGCTTCAGGCCGCCGAAAGGCGCGTTCACCAGATTCCCGGTCGTCGTGCGGTTGATCTTCACGGTACCGGCCTGGATGTCCTGCACGAAACGATGCATGTAGCGGGGGTTGCGCGTGGCGATCGCGGCAGAGAGCCACCTCGATGATGGCGAGCACCGGGCCGAAAATCTCCTCCCGCGCGATGCGCATGGCCTGGCTCACGTCCGTGAAGACGGCCGGCGACACGAAGTAGCCATGGTCATATTGCTCGCCGCGCAGCCGCTCGCCGCCGTAGAGGTGCTTCGCTTCCTGTCTTCCGATGTCGACGTAGCGCAGCACCGTCTCCAGCTGCTTCTTGGTAGCGAGCGGCCCGAGTTCGTTCTTCGGGTCCATGCCGCTGCCGATCTTGAGCTGTTTGACTTTCGAAATGAGCTTCTCGGTGAACGCCGCTTTTACAGCCGTATGCACGAGCAGCCGGCTTGTCCCGGTGCACGCCTGCCCGGTGAGCGAAAGACCGCCCTTCACGGCGAGATCTACCGCCTTGTCGAGGTCGGCATCCTCCATGATGATGAGCGGGTTCTTGCCGCCGAGCTCCATCTGCGTGCGCGTGGTGAACGGCGCGCTCCGATGGATCTCCTCGCCCGCGGCAGTGGACCCCGTGAAGGAGATCGCGCGCACCGCGGGCGCGGAGGTGATGACCGGTCCGACTTCAGCGGCCGAGCCGGTGATGAAGTTGAGCACGCCTTTCGGCAGTCCGCCCGCGACGAGCGCTTCCGTGAGCCGGTAGCCGCTCAGCGGCGCGTCGGAGGAGGGCTTGAACACCACCGTGTTGCCGCTGACAAGGGCCGGCGCGATCTTGCGCGCGGGGATCGAGACGGGGAAGTTCCACGGCGTGATGACGGCGACGACGCCGAGCGGCTCGCGCACCGTGTAGACCAGCATGTCGGCGTCGTCCTGCGGGAAGCTCTCGCCGCCGAACGATTGGCCTTCGATCGCGTAGAAGCGCAGCGTCTGCGCCGAGCGCAGGAACTCGTCTTTTGCGAGCGCGATCGATTTCCCTTCCTCGCGCGTCATCTCCTCCGCAAACCGCGGCGCGTTCGCCTCAAGGTAATCGGCTGCACCGAGCAGCACCTTCGCGCGCTTCGAGATAGATGTCTTGCGCCAGGCGTCGAAAGCCGCGGCGGCCGCCGTCACCGCGGCGCGCGCGTCGGCGGCGGTGGAGGCCTGGAAGCGGCCGACGATGTCGCGCGTGTCGGCCGGGTTCACGTCGTCGAAGGTCTTGCCGGCCGAGCTCGCCGCCGGCTCGCCGCCGATGAGGTTGCGAAATTCGCTCATGCCTGCAGCAGCGCGCGCTCGGCCTGCGGCACCTGCGCCTCGGCCATGTCCAGTTCGGAGAGGGGGAGGTCCTTCGCCACGTAGTCCCAGTAGAGCGCCGTGGTGTAGAGAAGGCGCATCTGCGCGCCGACCTCGCAGATCTTGAGGCAGCGGCGCTGCAGCTCCGGCGTGGTGGCGTGCTCGAGCACGATCTGGTAGCCGCGCTCGCCGTGGATCTCGTCGGAGACGATGTGCAGGTCGAAGAACTCGACCTCCTGGTCGGTGAACTTGTACTTCTCGCGCAGCGTCGGCGTCTGCTTGCGGTAGATGGAGGGCACCTGCGACTCGAGGCCGACCACGAGACCCGCGACCGCAACGATCGGGTCTTCGCGCATCGCCGTTGCATAGCACCAGGCTTGCAGGCCGCGCGTCGTCGCGGACATGTTGTCCGGGTTCGTCACACGCTCGCGCGTTGTGCCGCAGGCCTCCGCGAAGCGGATGAGGAGATCGGTATGGCGGTCGCCGCCGATTTCCTCCTCGTACATGTTGTGCAGCAGGAAGTCCTTGGCGTCCTGAAACTCATCGGGCATGCGCGCATAGATGTAGCCGAGGTAGTCGGCAAACGGGCCGACGTAGTGGTAGTGGTTCTCGGCCCAGCGCGCGAGGTGATCGCGCGTGAGCTTGCCGCTCGCCCAGGCGACGCTGAAGGGCGCCTTGGTGGCGGCGCGGCCTTTGATCGCGTTCTCGAGGGCGGTGCGGAAATCGTCGGCGTTCATGAGTGCGGCCATGCGGGGCTCCTCCGGGGTGGGCTTGACGCTCTTGTATACAATATACTAAGATTTGAGGCAGGTCAATACGGGCCGCCCGAGAGCGTGCTAGGCCGGGATGGCCCAAACGGTATACAAATGCCCCGAATCGCAATCCACAAGGACGGCCAGGTGCACACGGGCGAGGTGAAGGAGAACACCAACCTCGTGGTGCGCGCCGGCATCAAGCAGTTCCCCTATCCGCACCTGAAGTACAAGTGCGGCATGGGGCAGTGCGGCACCTGCACGAGCCGCATCATCGCCGGGGCGGAGCAGCTGCCGGCGCCGAACTGGAAGGAGCAGAAGATCCTCGGCGAGCGGCTCAAGCTCGGCTATCGGCTGTGCTGCCAGCTCTGGATCAAGCACGACATCGAGCTCACGCAGGAGAACCTGGTGCCGGCCGCGCCGCCATGTACGTCATCCTGACGAGCAAGCCCGGCCAATTTCGCACCGAGCTCGTCGCCGGCATGCAGGCGATCGAGGCGTACGACTACGTCTTCTGCGGGCGCAAGCGCGCCCACTTCGTCATCGCCGAGCTCGAGGGCGAGGTGCGCATCCGCATCGTCGAGGAGGGCGCGCGAGCGGTGGTGAACGACGTGCCGTCGAAGTTCCTGCCGCACTTCGCAACGCTCGAGCAGGCGCGCGCCGAGCTGCGGCAGCTCGCCGGCAATGGCGCGCTCGACGCAGCGCTGGTGAGGCTTTGATGCCTTTTTCGATTACCTTCATCACGAACGACGGCAAGGTGGTGAGCGTGCCGGAGAAGGCGAACCTGCTCCGCACTTCCATACGCGAGAAGGGCGGCATTCCTTTCAAATGCGGCGCCGGCATCTGCGGCACCTGCAAGTGCAAGATCGAGAAGGGCCTGGAGAATACCGACCCGATCAAGGATCGCGAGCGCAATCACCTCACCGAAGCGGACTTCGCGGCGGGCCACCGCATGGCGTGCCAGACCTTCGTGCACGGCGACATCGCCGTATCGTGGGTTCCGCTCGCGTTGCGCCCGCCGCTCAAGCCGCGGCCCGCATCGGTGCCGCCGCCCTCGGGCGAGTCCGGTTAGCCGAAGCGCTCGCGGCGCAGACTGTAATAGGTCCCCGCGAAGATCACGACGGCCCCTACAAGCACCAGCGGATCGAACGGCTCGGCATAGAAGAGCGCGCCTACCACGGCGATGAGCGGCAGGCGGATGAAGTCGATCGGCACAACCACGGTGGCATCGGCGAGCTTCATGGCGCGCGTCATGGAGTAGTGGGCGGCAAAGGAGCCTGCGCCGATGACCAAGATCCAGGGCACATCGGCGAGCTGTGGCGCGACCCAGGAGGGCAGCGCGGCGACGAGCGTGACGGGGAGCTGCACCGCGGACATCCAGAACGTCACTGCCAGCGCCGTGTCGGTGGCCGAGAGGCGCTTGGTGAAGATCATGTTGCCCGCATAGAAGAGCGAGCCGAGCAGCATGACGAGCGCGGCCGGGTGGAACTGGCCGAGTCCCGGTCGCAGGATGATCGCGACGCCGACGAGCCCAAGAACGAGCTGCACTAGACGCCCCTGAGTCAGGCGCTCGCCGAGGAAGGCTGCCGCGAGGAGCGCCGTCCAGACCGGCATCGTGAACTCGATGGCGAACACGGTGGCGAGCGCGAGCGCGCCGATGGCGTACATCCAGCAGTACTGGCCCAAGAGATGCACGAGCGCGCGCGTCGCATGCAGGGTGAAGCGCTGCGTGGCGACGACCGCGCGGCCCTGGGCGGTGACTAGCACGGTGACGATAACGAGCGTCATGCCGGTGCGCAGCGCCAGGATCTGCAGCGTGCCCATGTGGCGCTGCAGCTCGCGTACCGCGATCGCCATCGCGGCAAACGAGAGCACCGCGCCCAGCATCCACAGGACGCCACGCAGCGGGTGAGAAGAGG
>VBCM01000140.1:29875-34166 GCA_005883675.1 Betaproteobacteria bacterium | reverse complement strand
GCGTACTCGCGCGCTGCGGGCGCAAGCGGCCCGACGTCAAGGGAATGCCGGTACGCGTCGCGCGCGTCGTTGCCGCGTCCGAGCGCCTCGTAGGAGATGGCGAGCCCCAACCAGCTCGCCGCCTGGTGCGGGGCGGCTCGCAGCGCGTTCTGGTACGCGGCGATCGCTTCCGCATTACGGCCGAGCCGCTGCAGCACGGCCGCGCGCAACGTCTGGAAACTGCTCGTGCTCGCGCCGGCGGGATCGGCTTTGTCCATCACTGCAAGCGCGGCGTCGTACTCCCGATGCGATGCGTGGATACGGGCGAGCGCCAATGCGAATTCCGCGTGCGAAGGCGCGAGCGCGAGGCCCTCTTGCAGAAGGCGCCGCGCTTGCTCGACGCGGCCTTGCTCGAGCAGCAAGGAGACATAGACCTGCCGCGCGTCGGCATGCGCCGGCTGCGCTTTCAATATCGCAGCGAGCAACGCCTCGGCTTCGGCAACGCGGCCCTGGTTGGCGAGGGTCAAGGCGCGACGCAATTCAGTCGACGCCGCACTTGAATCGGACGGTGCGCGGTTGCGCTTATCTACGAGCACTCGCTGCTGCGGCTCTTTCGCAGCCTTTGCCGTCTTCGGCTCGGGTTTCGGGCGCTCGGCTTTGGTCTCCGCCGTTGGCGCGGTCTCGAGGGGCGGCGACTCGATGGCGAGCGCCAGCTTGAGCGTGTCGGCAACCGGAGGAGGCGGGCTCGCGGGCGCAGCTGACGGCGCGGCCGGAGCTTGCGGCGCTGAAGGGGCAGGCTGCGCCGGCTCCACGACGCCTGCGGGCGCCGCCAACTGTGCCGCGGGAGCGGGCGGCAGGGGCTGGCCGACAGCGCTCGGCGGCGGCGCTGTTGGAGCGATTGTCGGCGCAATGGCAGGCGGGCTCTTTTCTGCCGGCTTGAACGTCATCCAGCCGACGGCGCCAAGCATGGCGAGGAGCAAGATGGCGACGATGCGCCACAAGCGGTGGCGATGATCGCCTTTGGCGCTCGGCGTAGCTCTGAGCTGGACGACGGTCGCATCGCCCGCGCCCGCGCCGGCAAGCGCCTGCCGGCGGTCAAGGTCCTGCAGCACTTTGTTGATCAGGCTCATATCAGTCCGCAGCCGTGCTCTCGCGCGTCCGGCTGAACCACCACCAAGGCGGCGCGCAGGCCGGCGTATCGTCGACCGCGGCGCGCACGTGGCGCTTGTCGACGCGCTGGCCGCCCTCGCCAAACACGAGAAGCAGGGACTTGTGGGCAAGGATGTTGATGAGCCGCGGCACGCCGCGGCTCGCGATGTGGATGGCCCTCAGGGCACCCTTGGCAAAGAGGGGGGCACGGGAGTAGCCGGCAATCGTCAGCCGGTGTGCGACGTACGCGGCGACCTCGTCGCGCGCAAGCGCCGTCAGGCTGTGCTGGAACACGATGCGCTGACGCAGCTGCCGCACCGAATCTTGGGCGAGCTTGCGATCGAGCTCGGGCTGACCGAAAAGCACGACGTGCATGAGCTTTCGGCGCTCGGTCTCGAGGTTAGTGAGCAGCCGCACGGTCTCCAGTGTCTGCAGCGGCATCGCCTGGGTTTCGTCCATGCATAGCACGACACGCTTGCCGGCGCGCGCGAGGTCGAGCAGACGCTGCATGAATTCTTTTTCCAGCCGGTGCGCGCTGATGAGCTCGCCCGCGATGCCAAGCTCGGAGGCGAGCGCGAGCATCAGCCCGCGCGGCTCGAGGCTCGGGTTGGGAATGTAGGCGCTCACCCAACCGGGACCCAGGGTCGATAGGAACTTGCGGCAAAGCAGCGTCTTGCCGGTGCCGACCTCGCCCGTGATCTTGATGAAGCCTTCGCCATTCGCGACGGCGATGAGCAGCGTGTTGAGCGCCTCCTGAATGCTGCGGTAGCCGAAGAAAAAGCTGGTATCCGGCGTAATGCCGAACGGCAGCTCACGCAGGCCGAATTGCTTCAGATAGTTCACGCCACCTCCCCGTTCTACCTTGCGCGCCGCGCCGGGTACATCGATTCGTAACGGCTTCGCGTCTGCTCGATGTCTTCTTCCCAGTTGCGGTCCGATTGAATGATCGTGGGCTTGAGCAGGATCACGAGCTCGCGCTTGGTGGTTGTCTTGCTGGTATTGCCGAGCACGGTGTCGGCGAGGCCCGGAAGGCCGCCGCGTGAATCGCGCGCATCGAGACTCATCAGGCCGCCGATCGCGACGATGTTGCCGTCGACCACGCGCACGACGGTGTCGGTCTCGCTCACGGTGCTCTTGGCGAGCGGCAGCGTGATTGACGGATTGCCGCCGCCGATGTTCACGACGCGCGTGCTCTCGGTGACCTCGCTCACCGAGGGATGGACGTGCAGGATGATGTTGCCCGCCTCATCGATCTGGGGCGTTACATCGAGCACGATGCCGGAAAAGAACGGCTGTACGGTAATGGTGGGAGAAGTCTGCGAGGCGCCGGCGCTCGTGACGGTATTCGTCGTAATGTTGGTCACGAAGAACTCGTCGGTGCCGACCTTGAGCACCGCCTTCTGGTTGTTGATGGCGGCGATGCGTGGGCTGGAAAGCACTTGTGTGTGGCCCTGCGACTCGAGAAAGTTGAGCAACGCCGCGAAGCTGTTGGTCTGCAGCGCGAGCCCGAAGACCGCGCCGGCCGGATTCGCGGCGGCAAAGGCGCCCGTCGCCGTGGCGATGGTCCGGTTGGTCGGATCCGCGAGAAGGCCGGCTGCGCCGGGCCCTGTGCCGAGCTCGCTAGGGCTTAATCCGAGCCGGGTCGCCGTTGCTGAATTGGTGGAGAGCTGGCCAAGCGCGACCCGCTTGTTGAAGAGAGCCCAGTTGATTCCCGCCTGATAGTCAGTCGAGAGCGTCACGTCGATGATTTTTGCCTCGAGCATCACCTGGCGCTCCATCGAAAGTCGCGTGGCGCGCAAATACTGCTCGACCGCTCGCAGCTCTTGCGGTAGCGCGCGCACGACCACGACCCCGGATTGCGCCGTGACGATGACCGAGCGTCCATCGCCGGCACCGACGATTGCGACTAGCGCAACGCGCAGATCGCCCCAAAAGTCCGACTGCTGCTGCGTGGTGACGCGGCTGGTCTCGAGCGCGCGGCTCGAGCCCTGCGGCGCCCCGGCCACCGGCGCGATGCCGGGTGGGGCGCCGGCCGAGCCGATGTCGGTCACCGCGCCCGAGGTGACGCGCGTATCGGACTGGCCGCGGCGCTGCCCAGGCAGGTAATTAACCTGGAAAACGCGGGTTTGCATGCCAGACGGCTGCACGAAGATGCGCGTGCCTTCGACGCGATAGTCGTAGCCATAGAGCTCACGGATCGCGGAGAGCGCCTCCTGCACCGTTACGTCCTTGAGGTTGAGCGAAAGCGTTCCGCCAACGCCCGGATGCAGGAGCACGCTGTAGCGCGTACCGGCGACGATCGACATGAACACCTGCGCCGCCGGGGCAGCGTTGACCGAGAGATCGAAACGCGGCTCGAGCTCGGCATCGAGACCCGGCATGCCGAGCTGCACGGGTGGCAGCAACGTCTGGTCAAGCACTTGTTGCGACGGCGGAGGCGCCGGGGTGCGCTGCGCCGCGCGGGCCAACTCGGCGCTGATGGCGGGCGAGACTTCTCTCGGAGGAGAACCGGCGCAGCCATAGAGCAAGCCGGCCACGAGCGCGAGGGCCGCGGCGGCGCGATGCTTTCGCTGAAAGCTACGATGCTGAGCCCGCACTTGGTTCTTATCTTCCTGTTTTTGCGCGTCCGGGCTTGCGGGAACACGCAATTTATTGCTTTAAGTTATACGAGTAAGCACCTGTTGTCAATGCACTTTTTCCTCGGGACGCAAGCCCGCCCCGATAAGCTTCAGAAAGCGTCCGCGCTCGGCCGGAGACCACGTAGCGCTCGATGCCGGCAGCCGCATGACCTGCTCAAGCTCGAGCGGCTCCACCGGGATGTACAGATTGGCCGATAGGTGCGCGAGGAGGCCGGCTTCCTCCGGCACTGAACCCAGGAATACGCGCGCCACAGAGAAAAACGGAAAGCTTCGCTCACAGGCGTCGACGGAGCGCTGGACCTCTACCAAAACGCGCTCGAAGAGCTGTCCCCGGCCTTCGTCATCCTCTAGGACGAGGCTGTCATCGCCGCCCGGCGCGCGGTACTTGCCGACGGATTCAACCAGCTGCTCCGAAGTCACATCCAGGCGGCGCGATAGGTAGAGCTCGCCGCGGTAAATGACGGTGATGAGCGCGCCGTCCTGGTCGAAGGTGATTACACCGACCGCTTCATCAGCTTCCGCGA
>VBCM01000140.1:0-29866 GCA_005883675.1 Betaproteobacteria bacterium | reverse complement strand
CCAGGTTGCGCTGCGCGGTGTCGGGAACGTCAACCACGCTTACGGCGATTCCGGCCTTATCGAAACGCTCCACGGTCGCGCGCACCGCGTCGTTACGCGCGGTTACGGCATACACCTGGCGCGGGCGTTGTGCGGCCGTCCCGGCGAGTGGTAACTCGAGCACCTCTACCGCCGCCTGCTCGACCGGGTATTCGAGCATGTCCTTGATGCGCCAGCGCAGCGCCGCTTTCATCTCCTCGGCTTTCACCACGGGTGCTTCGACGAAGAGAATCTGGTAGTCCGCCGGTCGCAGAAGCGTGATGCAGTGAAATCGCTTAAGCCCCAATTCGCGCGCGACGCGCTCGAGTGATTTTGGGTCGTCCGGATTCCATTGCCGCTTTTCGGCGAACTCCACCACCGGCTTCGCGCCATCGTGGCGCACGTGCGCCAGACGAACGGTCTTGCCGTCGAGCTCCACCACCAGCCAGCCTTGGGCCAGCGGCTTGCCCCCAAGGCGACGCAGGATAGATGTCATAGGTTAAACCGTCGAAAGCAAGCGGGGTGCGCTTAACCGCACCCCGCTTGCGAGCTGACAACTGGTCTAGTTACGAGTAATTGCCCGTACCCACTGACCCGACGATCGTAGTCGTGCAGGCGGTGAGGTTAGCCCCACCCGTATCGACCAGCGTCACGTTCACGTGGCCTTGGGTGATGACTCCGGCGGTGCAGCCCGCTCCCGGCAGCTCAGCCAGCACGAGTGCCGCGGTAGGCGAAGCTTTAGCACGTCCGGCCGCAGTGGCGATTGCCGTGCCGGTCACGGCTACGGCCGCGTTTGTCGTTGCAATCTTCGCATCCGCCGTAAGGTCGAGATATTTCGGCACGGCGACCGCGGCAAGAATGCCCATAACCACGATCACGATCACCAGCTCGATCAAGGTGAAGCCTTTTTCCTGTTGTCTCATTGAAACCTCCCTTGTAGTGGGCCGCAGCCCGGTTTTTTGCGCTCGGCCGCAGCCGAAACGCGCGCGCAGTCTGCGGCCCAAAGCTCAGCGTGTCAAACGCTTAGCGGCTAAAGCGCATGTGGTTTGCCAACTTTGACCGTTCGTTGGCAAAGACACAGCGCGCATTAGGAAGAATTGCGCAATCCGTAGAAGCGGTCGGCCCAGCGTTCCAAACCTTTTAAAAGACTGGGGCGAAAAACGACGACGAGAGATGCGGGCAAGGCAAGGGCATTTCCAATAAGAAGGAAAAGCCAGAGGGTTTCGACAAGCATGCCATGCAGGCCTGCGTAGCCCCAGGCGTCGATAAAGCGACCAAGCACTCGTGCGTAGGAGGACCAGAGGCGATCCAAGGCGTAGATCGCGCCGGCAAAAAGCAATATGCCGGCAAGCCGGTGGACGCGATACACGGCACGCTTCACATCGCGCGGCTTATCGAGACGTTGGAAGAACGCGCGCAAATTCACTTGCCACGCGCCGCAGAAACCATGTCCCACATCGGCATGAAGACGCCAAGCGCAAGAACGAGCACCAAACTCCCCATGACGACAAGAAGAATCGGCTCGGCCTTGGCCGCAAGCCCCTCTACTTCGAGCGCGACCTCGCGCTCGTACATGTCCGCGATTTCGCTCATGAGGGTGTTCATCTCGCCGGTTTCTTCGCCCACCGCCACCATCTGCAGCACCAACGCGTCGAAAACGCCTGCGCCGGTCGCCGTTCGCAGCACGCTCTCGCCACGCTCGATGCCCTCGCGCATGCCGAGGATGCGCGCCCCTAAGTAAGCGTTTCCTACCACGTTGGCAACAAGCGAGAGCGCCTGCACGATCGGCACTCCGCTATTGCCGGCAAGGGCGAAGCTGCGCGAAAACTTGGCGAGCGTCGCTTTGTTGATCAGCGAGC
The DNA here is from genome assembly GCA_005883675.1 of Betaproteobacteria bacterium. Lineage (GTDB taxonomy): Bacteria > Pseudomonadota > Gammaproteobacteria > Burkholderiales > SG8-39 > SCGC-AG-212-J23. Next base: position 27,989 of record VBCM01000140.1, on the reverse strand, counting down.
CGACGATCGGCAGCCGCAGCTTGAGCGAATCCCAGCGCAAGCGGCCATTCCCCGTGCGCACGTAGGCGCGAAATCCATATGCGGTGACGGCCAGTCCTACGAGTATGAACAGCCAGTAACTGACCACGAATTCCGATGTCCACATGAGAATTCGCGTCATCAGCGGAAGCTGCGCCTTGAGGCTCGTGAACATTTTGGCGAAGGCCGGAATGACGAAGATGTTTACGATAAACAGCGCCACGGCGACCGCGCAGACGACCGTGATCGGATAGCGCATCGCGCCGCGTACCTCGTCACCGATCTTCTTCTCGAACGCGAAAAACTCGTACAGGCGCATGAAGATTTCGTCGAGGCGTCCGGTAAGCTCGCCCACACGGACCATGTTCACCATGAACGGCGAGAACACCCGGGGATGCGCGCTCATGCCGAGCGAAAGCTCTTGCCCAGCCTCCAGCTTCTCGCGCACATCGCCGATCACGCGTTTGAGCTCGGGGTGCTGCGACGATTCCTGCAGTCCGGCAAGCGTACGCACGATCGGGACGCCGGCTTTTAGCAGGGTGTGCAGTTGCCGGCAGAACACCATGAGCTCGGAGAGCCCGATCTTGCGTGCGCGGACGCCTAGCTTGAACTCGCCTGCCTTAGGCGGCGCGGCGCTTGCCTGGTCGATGTGCACCGGCGTGATGCCGGTACTGAAAAGCTGGTCGGCGACCGCGCCCGAGCTCGGCGCTTCGAGCACGCCGGCCACCAGTTCCCCGCCGGCGTTGCGTCCTCGATACGCGAATTCGGGCATTTACTCCTCGGCCTGGCTAATGCGCATCGCCTCGGCGAGGGTAGTGCGCCCACTTGCTGCGAGCGCCGCGGCGTGCTGTACGAAGCTGCGCCCGACCATTTCTTCTTCCGCGGCCCGCATAAAGGCGGTCACGTCTTCCTTGGCCACGGCTTCCACGAGCCGTGGGGTCATCTCCAGCATTTCGTATACGCCGGCGCGGCCGCGGTAGCCGCTGTTATTGCAGTGCCGGCATCCGGCGCCGCGCTTGAAGTCGCCCGGCTTGCCGGCCCATTCAAGCTCGAGAAAGCGGCTTTCCTGCGCGCTCGCCACATGCGCCTGCGCGCAACGCTCGCAAATGAGGCGTATTAGCCGCTGAGCAATCACGGCCTGTAGGGCCGTGGCGACCATGAAGCGCGGCACACCCATGTCAAGCAGTCGCACGGGAACCGACGCGGCCTCGCGTACGTGAAGCGTCGAGAGCACCATGTGTCCCGTGATTGCCGCGCGAAGTCCGATCTGCGCGGTCTCAGTATCGCGTACCTCGCCCACCAGGATGACGTCCGGGTCTTGGCGCAGCACTGAGCGCAGCACCGTGGCAAACGTAAGATCGATCTTCTCGTTCACCTGAACCTGGTTCAGTCCGGCGACGCGGTACTCAACCGGATCCTCCACGGTGATGATCTTGCGCGATGGGGAATTGAGCTCGTTCAGCGCCGCGTACAGCGTCGTCGTCTTGCCACTGCCCGTTGGCCCGGTTACGAGGACCATCCCGCTCACACGGTTGACGATCGTGCGGAAACGCTCCGTCATGCTTTGCGGCATGCCCAGTTTCTCGAGGTCAAGAAGTCCACTTTCGCGATTGAGCAGGCGCATGACGACCGACTCGCCGTCCTGCGTCGGCATCGTCGATATGCGCACGTCCACCGCACTCTCGCGCACAAGCACATTGAAGCGTCCGTCCTGCGGCAGGCGCTTCTCCGAGATATCGAGCCCCGCCATGAGCTTCAAGCGCAACGCGAGCGCCGGCGCCACCCGTAAATCGGCCTCTGTTTGCGGATGCAGCTCGCCGTCGATGCGCAGGCGAATGCGCAGCACGTCCTCCTGCGGTTCGATGTGGATATCGGACGCGCCGACCTGGGTCGCGTCCTCGAACAAGGTCTGTAGCAGGCGCACGACCGGCGCGTCGTCGGCGCCCAGCGATGCGCTGAGGGCGCCGAAATCGACGGCGTTGTCGCCCAGATCCTGCTGGAGCTCTTTCGCAAGGCCGCTGATCTCCTCGGTGCGGCGATAGACCTGGTCGAGCGCCTTCAACAACTGGCCCTCGGCCACCACTGCCACTTGCACGTCGCGCTTCAGAATCCTGGTTAGCTCATCGTAGGCAAACAGGTCCGTCGGGTCGGCCATGGCAATAAGCATGGTGTTGCCCCGAACCTCGAGCGGCACGGCGCGAAAGCGGCGCGCGACGGATTCGGGCAGCTTTTGCACGATTTCCGGATTGAAATTATGTTGCGCGAGGTCGACATAGCGCAGCTGCAGCTGGCGCGCGAGTGCCTGCGCCACCTGCTCATCATCGAGATAACCGAGTTCTACCAGCAACCGCCCGAGACGGCGCCCGCGACGCGTCTGCGCCTCCAGCGCAGTGCGCAGCTGCTCAATCGTGATCAGCTTTTGCGCGACGAGCACGTCGCCGAGCCGCATGCGTTGCGGCCGGAGTGCGGCGCGCCCGACCGATGTTGTTTTTAGGTTTCGCTCCTCCATGTCGCCGGGCACGGTAGCGGTTTTCCACCGCGCTTACAAGTTAATATGCCGCCATGCTAGGTCGCACAACAAAAAGGTACAGTCGAGATAATCCTGCAAGAATGTCATCCCTCAGGCGGTAAAGTGTCCGCCGAACGGCGAGTTCTGGCAGGAAGTCTGGGCGACGGCTGCGGCGCACCGGCCCAAGCTGCTATCGGAGCCGCGTGCGCACACCAAAGGAGAAGAAGCCGATGTCAGGCTCGCAAACACAGGCAGCACTGAGCTCGCCCCCGCCAAGCACGCTTGATCTCATCGTGCGAGGCCGCGGCTTGGTTGCCGCGGGCCGCGCGCGCGAGGCCCTTGCGCTTGCGAAAGAGGCGCTTCGCCTTGAGCCGCGCGATGCGGACGCCTTGTACCTGTTGGGCGAAGCGCATCACCGCTGCGGCGAACTCGATCTTGCCGAAATGCGCCTGCGCCAGGCGATCCAGGCGAATGGCAAGGTCCCGCTCTTCCACAGCAAGCTCGGCAATGTGCTGCAGGACCGCGGCGCGGTCGATGAGGCGATCCGTGCCTACCGGCGCGCGATTCGCCTGAAGCCCGATTTCGCCGAGCCGCACAACGACCTCGGGACGGCTTATTTCGCGAAAGGCGACGCGGCGCGCGCCGCACAAGCCTATCTGAAGGCGGCAGAACTCCGCCCGGACCACGCCGTCGCGCACGCCAATCTCGGCTCGGTCTATCGCGCTCTCGGGCTCGCGCGGGAGGCGCGCCGCGCGCTGCAGCGAGAACTCGCGCTTCGCGTTTATCGTACATTGCGCGGGCTCGCGCGGCTGAGGCGGCCCACGGCCCTTGAAGCTGCCAAGCGTCAGCTCGAAGAGGGACATACGACCCTTGCGGCGCGCATGGCGCGGCGCGCTCTTGAGCAGCAGCCGAACAACGCCGCGGCGCTCGCCCTTTTCGGCGTCGCGCAGGAACGCCTTGACCAGAGTGCCGAGGCGCTGACGAGCCTGGAGCGCGCAGTCTCACTGAGCCCCCGCGATGCGGCTTTGCGGGCAAAACTGGGACGGCTACTTGCGAGCCGAGGCGAGCAGGCGCGTGCTATTGCCGAGCTCGAGGAATGCGTGCGGCTGCAGCCGCGCTCGCCGAAGGCGCTAACGGCGCTTGCAGAGCTGTACCTCGGCAAGCGCGACTTCGAACATGCCGAAGAGCTCGCGCGCGCCGCCGTGAACCTCGACGCGAGCGCCGCGGGCCATCTTCTCCTCGGCGAAGCGCTGCTCAAGCTCGGCCGCACGCAAGAGGCGGAGACCGAGCTGCGCACGGCGATCGCCCTCGACGCGGAGAACGTCGACGCTCGCGCGCGACTCGCCGATCTTCTGCGCAACGGAGGGCGGCTCGCTGAGGCGGAAGCCTGTCTGGGCGAAGCGCTCGCGATCGACCCCGAATCGCCTGCGGCGATTCTCGGCCTTGCCCTGGTGCAGCGCGACCGTGGTCAGCCAGATGCGGCGATTGAACACCTGGAGCACGCGCTGCGCCTCGCCCCCGGCCTTGGTGGGCAGACACTGCAGCAGCTCGCTGACATGCTGCGCTACGCCGACCGCATCCCCGAGGCCGAGCAGCGCTATCGCCAAGCGCTCAAAGCACGCCCCGACGATCCCCGGGTCCTCGTCGGCCTCGCCCTCGTGCTGGGCGACCAGCTGCGTTACGCGGAGGCTTTTGACTGCATCGATCGGGCGCTGCAGCGCAAGCCCGCATCACCGCACGTACTCGGGGCGAAAGGGCTGCTTCTCGAACTCACCGGCCGCCGAGGCGAGGCCGAGCAGGCATTTGCCGCCGCGCTGCGTGCCGACCCGGGAGACCTGGACGTCGCATTGAACCTCGCAATCTGCCGTCTGCGCCAGCGCAAGCTTGAGGACGGATGGAAGGGTTTCGAGCTGCGGCGCAAGACCGATCACTTCGTCGGCCGCTATCGCAACTTTCCTTTTCCTGAGTGGCAGGGCGAGCCGCTTGAAGGACGCACGATTCTCGTGTATCCCGAACAAGGTCTTGGCGACGAGATCATGTACGGCTCATGCATCCGGGACCTTGTGGCGCGCGCGCGCCACGTCGCGCTGGAATGCAACCCCAAGCTTGGCGAGCTCTTCGCGCGCTCATTCGCGCAATGCACCGTCACGCCGCGCGCGCGCACCATGGCGAACGACTGGGTAAATCACCTCGAGCCGCGCCCCGACTATCAGGTACCGATCGGCTCACTGCCGCTGCACTTTCGCGGGCGGCTCGAAGACTTTCCGACCGAGCCTTACCTCGTTCCCGACGAACGCAAGGTGGCGGCATGGAAAGCGCGCCTCGCAGCGCTTGGCCCGGGGCCAAAAATCGGCCTGTCGTGGCATGGTGGCGTTGGCCACACCGGAAAAGCTCGCCGTTCGCTCACCCTTGAGCAGCTGCGTCCCGTTCTACGCATCGATGGCCTGCATTTCATAAATCTGCAATACACGGACGTGCAAGCGGAACTCGCCGAGGCTCGAGAGCGCCACGGCATTTCGGTCCACCACTGGCAGGAAGGCATCGACGATTATGACGAGACTGCCGCGCTCGTTTGCGCGCTCGACCGGGTGGTCACGGTCTGTACTTCTCTCGTTCATCTAACCGGCGCTCTTGGCGGACCGGCCATCGTGATGGTGCCGTTCGGCGCTGACTGGCGTTACGGTGCCGCAGGGGACCGCATGCTCTGGTACCCGTCCGTGCGTTTAGTCCGCCAGTCCGCGATCGGCGAATGGTCCGACGTACTGGCGAGCGTAAAGCGCTTGCTTGTCGAAGCGTGAGGCCGGGCGAAATCGAATTTTTGTTTTTAACGACCGACCGGCTGTTCAAGGTCGGCGGCCAAATTACCGCGCAGGGTGCATCGACACGACTCGGCTGTGTCGCCCCGATGCACGCCTTGGCGCAGCTGGGATACGACGCGCGCATCTCGAATGTCCTGAAGGACCCGAGTGTTGAGAAGGCGGTAAGCAGCGCGCGAATGGTCGTGTTTGGAGAGATGTTTCATGGTGGCGATGGTTGGGAGGCGTACCGCCGTCTGCTCCACCTGCTGCGCAATCCACGCGAACAGGCAATCTTCAATATCGCCGACGACCACTTCCACCGTAGTGACTTCCTCGATTTCTATCGCGAGGCGCTGCCGAATTGCCTTGCCGTGACCACGGTGTCCGAAAAGCTGGCGCAAACCATTAGAACCTATACTTCGAGGCCGGTACTCGTCGCACCGGAACCCTACGAAGGCGCCCGCGGTACGCCGCACGCAATTGCCGTGCGCAGAGGCGCCCGCGCCTTGAATTGGCTTGCGCGGCGCGCCGGAATTTCGGCCGATATATGGCGGGCGCGTTTGCTGTGGTTCGGCTACCCGCAAAACCTGCCGCCCCTGCTCGCAATACTGCCCGGACTGGAAGAACTGTCGCGACAATACGAGTTGCTCCTGACGTGTGTGACGCAGCCCGTGGCTGAGCTTGCGCAGCTATTGACACCGCAGCGCACGCGGCACGACGCAGACCTTCGCGTCCAATTCGTCCAATGGGCGCCAAACGTCATCGAATCTGTAATCGCGGCTAACGATTTCATCCTTATCCCGAGCGATTACCGCAATCCGGTCAAACAGGCGAAGAGTCCGAACCGTCTCATCGCAGGTTTGCACGGCGGTAGGTTTGTTGTCGCTCATCCGCTGCCGGCATATGAGCCTTACGCGCGCTTCGCGTGGATTGGGGAGGATTTGTGCGCCGGCCTGCGCTGGGCGATGGCCCACCCGCAGGAGGTGCTCGAGCGAATTGCGCGTGGTCAGGAATATGTCGATCAAAAGCATTCGCCACAAGCGATCGCCCGCTTCTGGCTCGATGTATTACGTCCAACGTCGCTCGCATTCGCGTAAAAACTTAAGAATGGGAGACGTCAACCAGCGGCTTTTCTTGACCCGATACCTGCCGGAGATTTCAGGGCCGATCCTTGAAGTCGGAAGCAAGGATTACGGCAATACGGCTAGTTTTCGCGACGCCTATTTCGGCAACGAATATATCGGGGTTGACTTGTCGAGCGGTAAGAACGTCGATCGCGTTATTGATCTAACGGCGGGCATTGGAGATCTGCCGCACTCGCACTTTGCGCTGGTGATTTGCTGTTCGGTGCTGGAGCATGTACGCCGCCCGCGGGATATGGCAGAAAACCTTACGCGCCTGCTTCGCCCAGGCGGTGCAATATACGTTGCCGTACCGTGGGTCTGGCGCTACCACCCGTATCCGGACGATTATTTCCGCTTTTCCTGGCGTGGCGTCGCCGAACTTTTCCCGCGCATCGCGTGGTCAAACCGGCTGTATTCGACCAATGTTCCGGACGAGTTCATCGAGATTCCGAATGACGGATCCGGTGTCGATAACCAACTCGCCAAATACACGGAGAAGCGCAAGTACCTTCCGTACCTGCAGGTCCACATGCTGGGAATCAGGGCCGGGGAATCCGGCGAGGCGCGAACTGTAGAGGTCCCGCACGCTCCAGGCGTAAGCGCGATCGACGCCGCCGGCGAACAGTATCTACGCTGGTACTACGACACCAATGTTTGGAAGCGGCTCAACTATCGCGGCGTGAGAATTCTGAAGAATGTAATGGATCTCTGGAACTATCAGGAGATCATCCACGAGCGCCGTGTCGAGTGGGTCATTGAGACTGGAACCCGACACGGCGGTTCGGCGCTCTACTTCGCGGACTTGCTCACGGCGCGCAAAGCGGCGGGATTGGTGATTTCCGTCGATGTGGATCACGACTCGCTACAGATACCGCGCGACGGCATCCCGGGTCTGCGCCTGCTGATGGGCGACAGCGCATCGCCAGCCATCATCGAGCAGATCCGTTCGCTGGTCCCGACGCAGCGTGGGCCGGTGTTCGTGATACTGGACTCCGATCACCGCAGGGATCACGTACTGCGCGAGCTCAACGCGTACGTTCCACTGATGCAGCCGGGCGACTACCTGATCGTCGAAGACACCTGTATTAATGGCCATCCGGTGCGGCCGGAGTTCGGCCCGGGGCCGATGGAGGCGATCGACGCCTTCCTTGAGAACAATCCCGGCGTGCTGCGTGCGGATCGATCCCGGGAAGAAAAATTCGCGTGTACTTTCGCCCCGCGCGGCTACTACGTGCGGGCCTGAACAGGACAAACAGAGGCAGGCCCTCGCGGGCACTGCCCCTGTACATCACCGCCGCGGTAGAGGAGGAGGAGGATCCGCGTCGGATCCGTTGCAATGCAACATATACCATTTTTGCTGCGGCGCGCAAGCTCACGCGGGCTCGGCGCATCGTGTCGCAAGGCGCGGTTGAAGGCGAAACAACGCCTGAATAGCGAACTTCCGGGCGGCAGCGCGTGCTGCGCCTGCGATCCGAATGACACCTGTGAGGTCCCCGCCTTCGAGCGAGGCTCGCTTCGTGCAGTACCCTATCGGAGTCTAGCCGAGCCCTCGAACCCCAAGTATCGCTGAAAGCCGATAGATGAACGCTCCCACAGACCTCGCCAAAGCCTCGCTCGAAGACAAGTACACGCTCGAGCGCGGCCGCGTGTTCCTAACTGGGACGCAAGCGCTGATCCGCGTGATGATGTTGCAGCGCGCGCGCGATGCACGTGCCGGCGTCAATAGCGCGGGTTTCGTCTCGGGCTACCGCGGCTCGCCGCTCGGCGGCTTTGATCAGGCGCTCTGGCGTGCCCGGGCGCATCTCGAGAGCCACCACATCCGCTTCCAGCCCGGCGTCAACGAAGATCTTGCCGCGACCGCGATCTGGGGCACACAGCAACTGAATCTTTTCCCCGGTGCACGCTATGACGGCGTGTTCTCCATGTGGTATGGCAAGGGCCCGGGCGTCGATCGCTGCGGCGATGTCTTCAAGCACGCCAACGCCGCCGGAACCTCACGCTACGGCGGCGTGCTCGCGCTCGCGGGCGACGACCATGCCGCGAAATCGTCCACGCTGCCGCATCAATCCGAGCACATCTTCAAGGCGTGCCTCATCCCGGTCCTCAGCCCGGCGAACGTGCAGGACTATCTCGACCTTGGACTGCATGGCTTCGCCATGAGCCGGTATTCGGGCTGCTGGGTCGCCTTCAAGTGCGTGACCGATGTGGTCGAGTCGGGCGCCTCCGTGGTCATCGACCCGGACCGCGTCAAGGTGACGACACCGTCGGATTTCGCCATGCCGCCCGGGGGGCTGAACATTCGCTGGCCGGATGGAATCCTCGAGCAGGAAGCGCGCATCCTCGACTACAAAGTGTATGCCGCGCTCGCTTATGCGCGGGCAAACCGCATCGACCGGCTTGTCTGGGATTCGCCCAGCGCGCGGCTCGGAATCATTACCACCGGAAAATCGTACGGCGACGTGATGCGCGCGCTTGCCGATCTTGGCATCGACGAGCGCGTCGCGCGCGACATCGGGCTTCGCCTCTACAAGGTAGCGCTCTCCTGGCCGCTCGAGCCGCAGGGCGCCCGGCGCTTCGCCGAGGGCCTCGAGGAAATCCTGGTGGTCGAGGAGAAACGCCAGGTCATCGAGTACCAGATCAAGGAAGAGCTCTACAACTGGAAGGAAGGCGTTCGCGTGCCGCGCGTGGTGGGCAAGTTCGACGATAGCGGCGAATGGAGCCGCAGCGGCGGTCAGCCCGCCGGCACCTGGCTCCTGCCCGCGCATTACGAGCATTCGCCGGCGATGGTGGCGCGCGCAATCGCGCAGCGGCTGGAAAAGCTCGGCATGACGGCCGCGCTTGGCAGCCAATTCAGAGAGCGCCTCGCCTTTTTGGATTTCAAGGAAAAGGCGCTCGCGAAGCCGCGCGTCGCGGCGGTACGCCAGCCGTACTTCTGCTCCGGTTGCCCGCACAACACCTCGACGCGCGTGCCCGAAGGCAGCCGCGCGGTCGCAGGCATCGGCTGCCATTTCATGGCGGTGTGGATGGACCGCAATACGGCGACCTTCACGCACATGGGCGCGGAAGGCGTGCCGTGGATCGGTCAGGCCCCGTTTACCGACGAGAAGCACATCTTCGCCAACCTCGGCGACGGCACGTACTTCCATTCCGGCCTGCTCGCGATCCGTGCCGCCGTCGCGGCGAAGGTCAACATGACCTACAAGATTCTGTACAACGACGCGGTGGCCATGACGGGCGGGCAACGCGTCGACGGCCCGCTCGATCCGGCGATAATCTCGCGCCAAATCGCCGCCGAAGGCGTGAAGCCGATCGTGGTCGTCACCGACGAACCGGAGAAATACCCGCACGGCACGAACTGGGCGCCTGGCGTCACGGTCCGGCACCGCGACGAACTCGATGCCGTGCAGAAGGAACTGCGCGCCACCCCGGGCGTGTCGGCGTTGATTTACGACCAGACCTGCGCCTCGGAAAAGCGCCGCAGGCGTAAGCGCAACGAATACCCGGATCCGGCGGTGCGTGCCGTCATCAACGAGATGGTGTGCGAGGGCTGCGGCGACTGCAGCGTGAAATCGAACTGCCTCTCCGTTGAGCCGCTCGAGACGGAATTCGGCCGCAAGCGCGCGATCAATCAATCGTCTTGCAACAAGGACTTCTCGTGTCTCAAGGGGTTTTGCCCGAGCTTCGTCACCGTCGAGGGCGGCCGGCTGAAGAAGGGGCGCTCGGCCGCCAAGTCCGGCGCCGATTTGCCGCCGGTGCCCGAGCCGACGCCGGCATTGCTCGATCGGCCGTACGCCATCCTCGTCACCGGCATTGGCGGCACGGGCGTGATCACGATCGGACAAATCATCGGCATGGCGGCGCACCTCGAAGGCAAAGGCGTCTCGGTGCTCGACATGTCGGGCCTGGCACAGAAGTACGGCGCGGTCATGTCGCATGTGCAGCTCGCCGCGCGGCCCGAGGCGCTCACCGCGACGCGCATCGATATGGGAGGCGCGAACCTCGTCATCGGCTGCGATCTCGTCGTAAGCGCGAGCACCGACGCGCTTGCCAAGATGGCGCCCGGCCATACCCGCGCGCTCATCAACGCCTCAATAACACCGACGGCCGATTTCGTGCGCAACCCGGACTGGCAATTGCCGGGCAGCGACCTGCGCCACGACATCGCCCAGGCTTGCGGCAAGAACGCGGTGGACTTCGTCGCTGCGACGGAGGTCGCGACCGGGCTCATGGGCGACGCTATCGCTACGAACATGTTCATGCTGGGCTGCGCGTACCAGCGTGGCTGGCTGCCGCTCGCCGGCGCGTCGCTCGAGCGCGCGATCGAGCTGAACGGCGTAGCGGTCGACTTCAACCGGCAGGCTTTCCTATGGGGCCGCCGCGCAGCCGTCGATCTCGCGCGCGTCGAGCGGCTTGCCAAGCCGGCGGAAGTCATCGCGCTTGGCGAGCACTTCTCGCGCAACGTCGATGAGCTAATCGAGCGTCGCGAGAGCTTTCTAACCGGCTACCAGAACGCCGCGTACGCCGAGCGCTATCGGGCGCTAACCGAGCGCGTGCGCATGCGCGAGAAGGAGGTGAACGCAGGCACGAAGCTCACCGAGGCGGTGGCGCGCTATTACTCCAAGCTTCTCGCCTACAAGGACGAATACGAAGTGGCCCGGCTCCATGCCGACGGGGCGCTGGAACGCAAGATCGGCCACATGTTCGAAGGCGATTACAAAGTCGTTTTCCACCTGTCGCCTCCGCTTATCGCCGGCAAAGATCCCATTACCGGCGAGCCACGCAAAATGCGCTTCGGCGGCTGGATGCTCCCGGTGTTCCGTGTGCTCAAATCGTTGCGCGGCCTGCGCGGCACGCCCTTGGACATCTTCGGCTACACGCAGGAGCGTCGCACCGAGCGGACGCTGATCGCCGAATACGAAGAAACGATCGAGCGCCTTCTCGCCAAGCTCACAGCGGAGAACCACGCGCTCGCCGTACAGCTCGCATCGCTCCCGGAGGAGATCCGCGGCTTCGGCCACATCAAGATGCGCAACGTGAACGCGGCGCGGAAGAAGCACGCCGAACTCCTCCAGCGCTTCGAAAGCACGCAAGCCGCGCGCGCCGCGGCGTGAAATTCGGGGTCAGCGCCCTGATCATCGTGGCGGTCCTCGCCGGCTGCGCCGGCGCGCCGTCGCGCGAGTTGCCGGCTTACCGGGAAGTGCGGGATCCGGCCGAAAGCGCACAGCCGACGGCGGAGCTGCTGCTGCAGCATCTCGCCGCTGGCGATATCGACGCCGCGGCCGCGCTCTCGAACGCGCCCGAGCGCCGGGCGCAAGTGCTGCGTGACTATCGTGCCAGCGTCGGCGAGGCGGAGTTCCGTCGCATCTTCGCCGAGTATGCGAAGCACCGGGTGGTGCGCGAAATCGCGCTCGGCGAGCGCCGCCTGCTCATGTGGGACTTGGATAGCCAGGTCGGCGCCCAATACTTCGTTCGCGCCGCCAGCCGATTCCTGCTCGATGATGTGCCGAGCGCCGAACGGACGGAGCTACGGCGCGTGCTTCTCGCCTATAGACAGGGACGCATCAAACCTTCAGCCGGAAAGGACTGAAGTCGGTATTGCGGTCGTAGTAGTCCTCGTTCTCCGCGCGCTTTAAGAAACCCACGACCTTATAGGTGACCGGCGTGAAGATAACCTCGACCGCCACCTTGCCGACGAACTGCGCCAGCATGATCGCTGGTAACACCTCGTTTGGCATGAGCCCTGAGTTATAGAAGGCGAGCGGATAGAAGAGCGCCGAGTCCACCGCTTCGCCGACGATGGTCGAGCCGATCGTGCGCGTCCAAAGCCAGCGTCCGGCGGTGAGGATTTTCATCTTGGCGAGCACATACGAGTTCGTGAACTCGCCGCAGAAGTAGGCAAACATGGAAGCAAGCGCGATGCGCCAGGTCGTACCGAACGCAATCTCGTATGCATCCTGGTTCTTCCAGAAGGGCGCTGGGGGCAGCGCAACCACCACGCTCGCCATGATGGACGCGAACGTGAGGCCGCCGAAGCCTGCCCAGATTACGCGTCTCGCGCGCGCATAGCCGTGGCCAGCCGTCGATTTGCACGATCTTCGCCGGGCCGATCAGATTCGAGCAGATGAGCACCGTGACGAACGCCACCATCACGAACTCGTAATAGCGGTACGTGCGACCGTCGCTCACTTCAAACGCGGCTGATAGTTGCGAACGTCCTCGTCCAGCGGCACGCCCATGGCATCGAGCATGCGGCCCACCATGGCATAGAACGCGGCTACCGCCGCGAGCTCGACGTAGTCATGATGATCGAAATGGCGCCCGACGCGCCCATAGACCTCGTCGCTGACGCGACCGTTAGTAACGGCCTCCGCCAATTCCAGCGCCGCCTTTTCGCGCTCGTCGAACTCCGACGACGTGCGCCAGTTTGCGAGCGAGTTGAGCTGCGCCTCGCGCACTCCGGCCTTACGCGCCATCGGCAGGTGCTGCGCCCATTCGTACTCCGAGCCCATCAGCTGCCCGCCACGCAGGATGACGAGCTCGCGCAACGCACGCGGCGTACGCGTCTCATGGCGGAGCATCTTGGAGAACTCGGTCCACGCGGCGACCAGCGCCGGATGGTTGCCGAGACACCGGTAGAGATTCGGCGGCGTGCCCCAGAGCTCGGCGAGCCGTTTCTTCAGCTGCGGCTCGAAATCCGCGAACGGAACCCGTGCCATAGGGGCGGCATCATACAATTGCCGGCTTCGGCGCGCGCGCGTCGGTTTATCACCAGCTCAGGGTCAGCGTGCGGGTCTGGCTGCCGGTGCAGACGGCGGTTGCGCATGTCCCGGACCGCGCCGCCGCGATCGTGCCGTTGATCGTGTAGGTCTGCGTGGCGCCGGTACCTGTCCCCGAAGAGGACGGCGCAATCGCCAGGTTGTAAGTCAGCCCCAACAGGGTCCCGGAAACGGCATCGAGACTCATCGTATAGGGAAGCGCAGTGGTGCAGCGCACGCCGTAGGACGTGCTCGCCGTGGCCGCCGAGACCTGGAACGACGTGTAGGTGAAATCCAAATTGCCTGGCGCCACGGAGATCTGGCAGGTGTTGGTCGTCAACACTGTTACGCCGAACGTCGAAGTGTTGATGGCGACTCCGCCCGAATCACGCAGGGTCGCGGTCACCGTGTCGGTGTAAGTGCCGGCCGGCTGTACGGCCTGGCCCGCGGCCAGAACGATGTCAAAAGGGCCGGAGGTGCTCGCGGTCAGAGAGGCGCCAAAGTTCAGCGTGCCGGTGAAGCGCGTCCCGGCAGTATCGCCCCATTTGTTGGCAGCGTTGTAAGGCGAAAGCCGCCAGGTATCGTAGCTATAGCGCTTCACCCCTGATTGAACGCGGTTAAGTCCCGCCGCCGCCTGCAAGCCATCGTCGACGCCGAGCTGCCAGCCGAAGGTGTTCGCGTCCGTCGCAAGCCTGATGCACGTTACGGTGTAGCTTCCGGTGGTGATGTTCTGAACAGCGGAGGTTGGATCGTAAACGGTGGTGATAGAAGTGACGGACGCGCTGCAGATGATGGCAGCACTCGCCTGCCCTGCAAGGAGCAAGAAGGCCAAGGCTGAGAATCGCATCATCGCCTCACCCCGGCGCACACGTAAGGTCCAAGGCGCGCGATCTCGTCTTTGCCGCCTTCGGCTAGCTCGATGTGCAGTGTGCAGACCTGGTCGTCCCATTTCAGGCGCAACGTATTCTTGGCCTGCAAGCCGGTCACGAACGCTTCGCCGCGCCGCGCGACGAAGAATTCCTTCGGGTCGCCGACGAGCTCGATTTCGGCGCCCGCCGGCGCCGGCTCACCATCCTCGAGCACGATCTTGATAAGCGCGCCGCGCCCGGAACGCACGGGGAAGGAAAGCTTGACCCCGGAGCGTGCCGGCGGCACGGCGACCATCTCGATAGTGTCCAGCTCGGCGCTGATCGGTAGCTCGCTCGGATCCAGGCGCACTGCGTTGCGCCGATAAGGCATCAGGCGCGGCACGAGCGCCTTGCCGTTCGCGTCGGTGCGCGTGAGTACCGTGCTCTGGAATCCGACGCCAACATCGGGATAGCCGGGAACTTCGACGAGCGCAAAGCTATCAACGAGCTTGCGCGAGGCGAAGAACTCGCCGTCGAGCGCCACGAGCCCGCCTTGCGCACCAAGCCGCACTGCCTGCTGCTCGCTCGATGCGCTGAGGTCCGCGGTAACAAGGCCGTGGCTACCCTGATAGTAGTAGCCGCCCTCCCCGTAGTCTTGGCCAGAGCGTCTACCCGAGAGCACGCGCCAGCCCGCGCCCGCCTCCGCGCCAAGTGTCTTGCTCGCGGCGAGATAGCTATCGGTCCTGCCGTCACGATGGGTCGCGCTTCCCGACACCGAGGTTCGGTCCTCCAGCGGGATCAGCAGGTTGATGCCCACTGCCGTGCCGCTGTTCACGCCCGTTACGCGCGTAGCGGTGAAAGTGATCGAACTGCGCTGTCCGATGCGCATCGAATAGTTCGCGCTGTAGGTGTTTACCGGGCCAAGATCGAATGTGTTTACCCGTGCGTAGGCGACCCCAAAATTGCCGAAGCCCTCGGTGAAATACGTGTAGCTCGCGAGCCGCTGCTGGCTATACGTTGGAAGGGCCTCGTTCTGTCCGATGCGGCGGTATCCGCGCGTCGCGCCTTCGACACGCAAGGTGAATCCGTGCTGCAGGCTGAGATGCTCGGCGCCGAGCATCCAGAGGCGGCCGGCGCCGTCTGCTTTGCTGCTGCTCGTGGCGACGGCAGCTTGGCCGAGAAACTGAAACGGCAAGCCGCTGCTCAGGCCGAATCCCGCGCCGCGCAGATCACGCGAGGCCTCGGTTTGCGTCTCTACGGTCAAATTGTTCGTGACGCCGTAGCGAAAGAGCGCGGAGCCGAAACCTTCGCCGTAATTGCCGCTATCGATTCCGAGGTTCTCGCGCACCCAGCCCGCCTGCGCGCTAAAGTCGCTGAGTCCCGCCTTGAGCAGATATGTGCTGGTGAAAAAGTTCTGCACGAGCACGGTTTCCCGGCCGAGTAAATCGCGCACCACGAGGCGCGCCTGGCCACTGCCGGTGAGAAGCGGATAGTTGTCGATGGTAAAAGGCCCTGAAGGGACCTGGGACGTCTGGCGCAGCGCATCGTTGATGAAAAGCTCCACCGTGCTCGGCGCGCTCGCCTGGCCGGTGAGCGTCGGAATGGGCTGCGTAACGAATCCGGGGGACAGCGCGAAATTGCGGTCGACCTGCACGCCGCCGAAATACACTTGGCGCCCCCAGTTTCCAGGACGTGTGCTGCTGTCGCCCAGCCGAAACGTAGTGTCCAGATCCGGAAAATCACGCGTGAAGGTGGTCTCCAGCCGCCGGAAGCTGCGCCGGGCCAAGGTCTCGTCGCCACTCAGATTGCGGCCGACCGAGCTGGTCGTGAGCACGCCCAAACCATTCGAAATGCCGAGCTCGGTCAGTGCGCCCAAGTCGGTAGACGACGGGATCCCCCGCGCCGCGGTGTGCGTGTAACTCAAATCATAGTTGGCGAACACCGACGTAAGCGGTGGCGTAATAGCCGCGCGTTCCTCCACGGGCTGGGCAAAGCGCGTGGTGGCAAAGGCGCGCGGTGCGAACTTGAGCTCGAGGCTCTGATTGGCGGCATTGAACTGCGCTTCGTAGCCCGGCACGGAGGCGAGCGGATACCAGAGCTGGTCGCGATAGAGAACCCCCGGCAGCTCGGGCGCGCGGATCACGCGCCATTCTTCGAATGCGTCCGCGGTCGCATGCAGGGCGCCTCGCACATCGAGCAGGACCCAATCGCCGGCGCGCGTGCCGTTGATGAAAATCTCAAGAGGCAGTAGCCGGGGCGCGATTTCCGCCGGCGCTTTTCCGGGCGCCGACATTGTAGGCGGCGGCGCGACCGAGCCGGGTTGTTCAGTCGCCGGCGGCTCGCCCGCCAACGCGACCGCTATAGGTAGTACCGTCCCAAGGACGATTGCACACGAGCCGCTGCTATCCAACCGTTACGTCGAACGAGTCGCTGCGCCCGTCGTCGTAAGTAACGACGAGCTGCACTCGGCTGCCCGGAACCGCATTGCGCGTGTTGATCGACATGACCTTGCGCGCGCCCGGAAGTATGTAGGCCCCGCCTTCGAAGCGCCCGAGGATCTGGTCGCCCTGCTTGACGATAACCTCACGCACCTGCGCATACGCGGAGCCTTTGTTCGCGCAGGCCACATTCAGCGTTTCACCATCGGCGCGCGCCGCGTCGCAGGAGACTTCGCGCTTCGCCGGCGCGGGCGTAATGAAAACAGGCATTGATAAGGCGAGTGCGATCGCGACCTGGATCTTGTCTTTCGCCGCGGCGGCCTCGGGTACTTCGCGCAGGATCATGCGGTAGGTGAGCTGGCGTTTTTGATCGGCGGGCTTGAGGCGCGCGAGGCGCACCACTTGCCGTCCTTTTGCGGCGAGCTTGATGATCGGCGGCGAGAGCACGAGGTCCTCGGTAAGCACCGTCTCGTCTGTGCCGTCGGCCTTCTGGGTCCACGTGTATAGGTCGGCCTGGAGCAAGACCGGCGTATCGCTCTCGTTGGTGATCGTCACTGCGACCGCGCGGTCCTGTGGTTTCATGTAAATACGAACCGGCGTGACCGTGAAGGTCGCCGCGAAAGCCATGTGCATCGCAGCGAGGACCAGGAGCAACGTGGCTGCGGCCCAGCTTACGCGCGCGCGCCGGCCGATAGGAATGAGGGGCATGGTCAGTCGTGTTACTCCTTTGGTTGTTCTTGTGTTTGGTTTTTCTTGTTCTAGAAGCTTACAAGCATTTCGACCGGCCCTTCAATTTCTGTCACGTTGAAGATGCGGAAAGAGGCGATGGTGCCGGTGCCTGTCGTGAATTCCCCGCTGTCCGCGCGGTGGAGGGCACCGAACGAGGGGCCGAAGAAGTAGGTGTAGGCGCCGCCGTGGGTGCCGATGAACCGTCCCCCGGGGCGGGGACCGATGCTTACGAACTGGCCCGTCCCGCAGACTACGCGGACTATGGCGCCTGTGCGCTCGCTAAGCGTATTGCTGGTGCAGACGCCGGACGACGTGGCAAGTGCGGCAGGACTCGGCGCAACGCAATCCGCGCCGGATTTCAAGCAGATGTTGACCGTGAAGCCGCCGCTACGCAGCCCCGCCGCGCCCGGGAAGCCTGACGCCAGAGCGGCGAACAGGCACAGTAGCCCAACAATCGTACGACGCAAGCTTCGGCAGGCGGGCGATCCGCCGCCGCTCAGAAGTTGAGGATCAGCGTCTGAGTTTTGTTGGTCGCTGCAGCGTTTGTACACGAGGCGGTGGCGCATGTACCGGATTGGCCAGAGACCATTGTGCCAGTCACGTTGTACGACTGGGCGGAGCCGTTGCCCGTGCCGCCGGCCGCGCTGGTACCGACCGTGTATTGAAGGTTGACCGCGTTGTCCGTGACCGTGACGGTCGCAGCTCCGGGCGGCGTCGCGGCCCCGCTACCCGCTTGCAGGCCGAAGGTATACGGCAGAGTGTTCGTACACGTCACGCTAAACCCGCCCCCGGTAGCGGTCGCTGCAGCGCCTTGGAAAGACGTGTAGGTGAAATCGAGCGCGGTAATCGCGGCAAGCGAGCAAGTCGAATTAAGCGTGACGTTGACGTTGAATTGGCCCGACGTGCTTGCTGCTTGGGCCATCCAAGCGCTGACCCCTAGGCCGGACAACAACGTGGCTGCCAAAATGAGCTTCTTCATCAGGCACATCCCTTTCTTGTGTCAGGAATCTACCTACAAGGGCGATGTGCCGTCAATTCGCTTTAGCGCGAATTGTCAAATAATTGGCAGCATTTTTCGATGGAATACATTAGCTGACAGAGTCACCCGTGCGGGCGTGAACTTCGCGCCCGAGTCGCAGGCCCGCGCCAAACGGCGGCAGATGCGCACCGTGACGAAAGCTGCCATCACGGGAGTCGTAATGGCGCCAGCCTGCACGCCATGGGCAGATGCTGCGCCCACGCGTAGTCGAGCCATGAGTGCGCACCGCGCAGGATTACGAACTCGCGCAACGCCCGAGCTCTGCGCCTGCAGTTCCTCGGACAGGTCTGTCCAAGCCGCCGCCAGCTCGCGATTTTTGAGGCGGTCTCGAACTCGGCAGCGGAACCCTTGGCGGAGGGCGCGCATCATACAATCGAAGCCCTAGAGCGCGAGCGCCATGGCGGACCTTTGGGATAACCCCGTCCAGACCGACGGCTTCGAGTTCGTCGAGTACGCGGCGCCCGACCCGAAAGCGCTCGGCTCACTTTTCGAGCGCATGGGCTTTCGCGCCGTGGCTCGCCACCGGCACAAAGATGTGCTCCTCTACAAGCAGGGCGACGTCAATTTCATCATCAATGCCGAGCCGCGCTCCTTTGCGCAGCACTTCGCGCGCCGCCATGGGCCGAGCGTCTGCGCCATGGCGTTCCGCGTGCGCGACGCGGCGGCAGCGTACGAGCGCCTCGTCGAGCGCGGCGCCTGGGGCGTACAAACGCATGCCGGGCCGGGCGAACTCAACATCCCCGCGATCAAAGGCATCGGCGACTCGCTCATCTATCTGGTCGATCGCTATCCGCAGAACGCCTACGGCAACACGATCTACGATGTCGATTTCCGTCCCCTGGCCGGCTTCGAGGCGCTCTGGCGCCGCGAAGCGCCGGCGCCCGCCGGCGTAGGACTGAAGTTCGTTGATCACCTCACGCACAACGTGCATCGCGGCCGCATGGCGGAGTGGGCCGAGTTCTACGAGCGGCTCTTCAACTTCCGCGAGATCCGCTATTTCGATATCGAGGGGAAGCTGAGCGGGCTCAAGTCGAAGGCGATGACGAGCCCTTGCGGTCGCATCCGCATCCCGATCAACGAATCGGCGGATGACCGCTCGCAGATCCAGGAGTACCTCGACGCCTACCACGGCGAAGGCATCCAGCACATCGCGCTGCATACGTCCGACATCTACCGCACAGTGGACGCGCTGCGCGCGAACGCTATCGAGCTCCTCGACTCGCCGGACACCTACTACGAGCTCGTCGAGAAACGACTGCCCGGCCACGGTGAGCCGCTCGAGGAGCTAAAGAAGCGCCGCATCCTTATCGACGGCAATCCAGCCGGGGGGCTGCTGCTCCAGATGTTCACCAAGACGCTGATCGGTCCGATCTTCTTCGAGATCATCCAGCGCAAGGGGGACGAGGGCTTTGGCGAAGGAAATTTCCGCGCGCTCTTCGAGTCTATGGAGCTCGACCAGGTACGACGCGGCGTGCTGAAGCCGGCGGCATGAAGCCGCAGTTACGCGGCGATTACTCGCGCGCCGGCGCGGATTACGTGGTGGCCCAGGACTGGGCGCGCTATACGTCCGAGGAACATGCGCTGTATCGCCGGCTGTTCGAGCGGCAGTCGAAGCTCGTGCCGCGCTACGCCTGCCCGGAATGGATTGAGGCGATCAGCCGCCTGGAGTCCGCGGGGCGCGAAATCCCCAGGTTCGAGGAAGTTTCGCGCCCGCTGCGCGCCGCGACCGGCTGGGAGATCGTCGCCGTGCCTGGCCTCATCCCGGACGACGCGTTCTTCACGCATCTTGCCAATCGGCGCTTCCCCGTCACCGTGTGGCTGCGCCGGCCCGAGGAGTTTGATTACATCGTCGAGCCTGACGTGTTCCACGATTTCTTGGGCCACGTGCCGCTGCTCTTCGATCGCGTCTACGCCGATCATCTTCACGAGTACGGCAAAGGCGGCCTGAAGGCGATGCGGCTCGACGCGGTGAAGATGCTCGCCCGCCTCTATTGGTTCACCATCGAATTCGGGCTGATGCGCACCCCTTTGGGCATCCGCGCGTATGGCGCGGGCCTCCTTTCTTCCGGCGGCGAACTTGCATATTGCGTCGATGATGCGCGCCCGCGGCGGCGGCCTTTTGATCTTGAGCGCACGATGCGCACGGAGTATCAGATCGACCGCTATCAGGACACCTACTTCATCATCGACTCGTTCGAGCAGCTGATGCGAGAGACGGCGCCGGATTTCACGCCGATCTACGAGCGGCTTCGCAAGCTACCCGCGCTGCGCTGATGCAGACTGGCCGCGCTCGCTCGCGCGATCTGTCCATCTTCTACCGGCGCATGGGCCGGTCCGGCACCACGCCGCTCTTGATCGTGCACGGCCTTTCGTATTTCTCCTACGACTGGATGCCCGTCGCCGAGGAGCTCGGCCGGCAGCGCGAAGTGCTCGCCATGGACATGCGCGGCGTGCTCGTCGCCCTGCTGATCGCATTTCCCGCCATGGCGCTTTGGCTGCCGCGCGTACTGAGGGTTTAAGCTAGTCGCATGATCGTCACGTCCCCTGCCCGCACCGCGCCCGCGAATGCCGCGCGGCCCGTGCTCGAATACCAAACCGGGTTTGGCAACACCCATTCGACCGAGGCCGTGCCGGGCGCCCTGCCCATCGGGCAAAACTCGCCGCAACGCCCGCCGCTTGGGCTTTACGCCGAAGTACTTTCCGGAACCGCGTTTACCGCGCCGCGCGCAGAAAATCTCTCGAGCTGGCTCTACAAGCTGCGGCCCTCGGCGATGCATGCGCCGTTTCGCCGCCTTGCGAACGGACTCGTGCGCTCGGGACCCTTCAAGGAAGTCGAGGCGCCGCCCAACCGCCTGCGCTGGGATCCGCTGCCGATCGGCGAGGCGCCAGCCGACTTCATCGACGGTCTTGCGACATTCGCGGGAAATGGCGAACCGGCCATGCAGGCCGGGGTCGCCGTTCACATTTATCGCGCGAACCGCTCTATGGACGAACGTTGCTTCGTCGACGCCGACGGCGAGCTCATGTTCGTGCCGCAACTCGGGGAGCTCGTGCTTTTCACCGAGCTCGGCAAGCTGACGGTTGCGCCCGGCGAGATCGCGGTCGTGCCGCGCGGCGCGAAATTCCGCGTTGAGTTGCTGGAGAAGCAGGCGCGCGGCTATCTGTGCGAAAACTACGGCGCGCCGTTTCGCCTGCCTGAACTCGGGCCGATCGGCGCGCAGGGCCTCGCGCAGCCGCGCGACTTCCTCGCGCCGGTCGCCGCGTTCGAGGACAAGGAAGGCCCGTGTCAGGTAGTGAACAAATTCATGGGCGGACTGTGGGCCGCCGACTGGCAACACTCGCCGCTCGACGTCGTCGCCTGGCACGGCCGCTACGCGCCGTACAAATACGATCTCGCCCGTTTCATGGCGATCAGCACGGTGAGCTTGGACCACACCGATCCGTCCATCTTCACCGTGCTCACTTCGCCGTCGGGCCAGCCGGGCGTCGCCAATTGCGACTTCGTGATCTTCCCTCCACGCTGGCTCGTCGCCGAACACACCTTCCGCCCGCCGTGGTTCCATCGCAATGTGATGAGCGAGCTGATGGGCCTCGTGCAAGGCGTCTACGACGCCAAGGCCGAAGGCTTTCTGCCGGGCGGCGTATCGCTTCACAACTGCATGTCGGCGCATGGCCCGGATCTCGCGACGTTCGAGCGAGCGAGCGCTGCGGCGCTGAAGCCGCAAAAGGTCGAGGACACGCTCGCGTTCATGTGGGAATCACGTTATGTGTTCCGGCCGACGCAGTTCGCGATGAGCGTGCCGCAGTTGCAAAAGGATTACGACCGCGTCTGGGACGGCTTTAAGAAGCACTATCGATGAAGCTCGACGAGACGCACGACCCGGCGCTCGCGAGCTGGGTCGAGTCCGCCAATGCGCCGGGCTGCGAGTTTCCCATCCAGAACCTCCCTTTTGGCCTCTTCCGCCGGCGCGGCGGCAAGGAGACACCACGCGGAGGAGTGGCGATCGGCAATCAGGTCCTGGACCTCGCGGCGTTCGGCGTGCGCGCCGGGCCGACGCTTAATGGTCTTGCGGCGAGCGGACGCGCGGCGTTGGGCAAGCTGCGGCGCGAGATATCGCGTGCGCTCGGGACCCTTCAAGGAAGTCGAGGCGCCGCCCAACCGCCTGNNNNCGACTTCTACGCGGGCATCCATCACGCCACGAATATCGGGCGGCTGCTGCGCCCGGACAACCCGCTGCTGCCGAACTACAAGTGGGTGCCGATCGGCTACCACGGCCGGGGCTCTTCGATCGTGGTTTCCGGGACGCCGATTCGCCGACCCCGAGGCCAAGTGAAGCGCGCGGATGCGCCGGCGCCCGTGTTTGCGCCAAGCGCGCGGCTCGATTACGAAGTGGAGCTCGGCTTCATCATTGGAACCGGCAACCGCCTTGGACGTCCTATCCACGTGGCCGATGCACTCGATCACGTGTTTGGCGCGGTGCTCCTGAACGACTGGTCCGCGCGCGATATCCAGGCGTGGGAATATCAGCCGCTGGGACCTTTTCTCGCCAAGAGCTTCGCGACCACCGTTTCGCCGTGGGTCGTGACGATGGATGCGCTCGAACCTTATCGCTGCCCCGCTTTCGCGCGTGCGCCGGAGGATCCGCGGCCGCTGCAGTATCTTGCCGACGCGCATGACGAGCGCAAAGGCGGTTTCGACATCGAGGTGGAGATGCACCTGCGCACACCCAAGGCCCAGGCGCCCGTGCGACTTTCCCGTGGCAGCTTCCGCGATTCGTACTGGACCGTGGCGCAGATGGTCGCGCACCAGAGCTCGAACGGCTGCAATCTGCAAACGGGCGACCTGGTGGGCACCGGGACGCTCTCCGGCGCCGCCGCCGATTCACTTGGCTCGCTCATGGAGCTCACGCTCGCTGGCAAGAAACCCATCTCGCTGCCCGGCGGCGAAATGCGCGCGTTCCTTGAGGACGGCGACGAGGTGATCGAGCGCGGCCGCTGCAGTGGCGAGGGCTTCGCCACGATCGGCTTTGGCGCCGCGACGGGCCGCATCCTGCCAGCGCTCGCCCGATGAAAGCGCGCGTCGCCTTCGCGCTCGGCGCGCTCGTCTGCGCGGCGTTGCTCGGTTACGGTTATTTTTTGCAATACGTGCACGGCCTCGAACCGTGCCCGCTGTGCATGATTCAACGCGCCTTCTTCTACGCCGTCATGCTGTTCTTCGTCATCGCCGCCCTGCACGCCCCCAAGCGAGTCGGCACGGCCATTTACTCGACGCTGATCGTTCTTTTCGCGCTCGGCGGCGCGGCAACCGCCGGGCGGCAAGTGTGGCTGCAGCACCTGCCGGCAGACAAGGTGCCGCAATGCGGCCCGGACCTCTACTTCATGCTCGAAAACTTCCCGCTCTCGCGCACGCTTGCGAAGGTGTTCTACGGCAGCGGCGAATGCGCCGCCGTTGACTGGAAGTTCCTCGGCGTGTCGATCGCCGGCTGGGCGCTGGTGTGGTTCAGCGCGCTCGCGTTGTACGCACTGTGGATCGCGGTCCGCCGTACCCGCAATTCGTCGGCGAGCGGCTGAGCCCGCACTAACGCCTCAACCAGCACAACCAGCATACGTCTCGCCAGGCGGCGGGCGCTCGAAGAGTGCGGCATCGTTCGCTGCTGGAATTCGCTTGCGACCCTATAATCCGCGCGGTTGCAGGCAAGGGGGATGTATGGGGGACAACCTAAAAATATTCGTCGGCTACGACAGTCGCGAGGACATTGCCTGGCAGGTGTGCCGCTTTTCGCTACGCCGCCAGGCGAGCGCGCATATCGACATCTACCCGCTCAAGCAGGCGACGCTGCGCGAAGTGGGCCTTTATACACGCGGGCCCGACACCGCCTCCACTGAGTTCTCGTTGACACGGTTTCTCACGCCGTATGTCGCTGCCCACGATGGATGGACGCTGTTTGTTGATTGCGATTTTCTCTTCACGACGGACGTGCTCAAGGCGTTGCAGCACCTGCGCCGCGACAAGGCCATCTACGTGGTCAAGCACGTCTACACGCCGGCGAAGACGGTAAAGATGGACGGGAAGTTGCAGACGACGTATCCGCGCAAGAATTGGTCTTCTTTCATGCTGTTCAATAACGCCCATCCCGCCTTGAAAGCGCTCACGCCGGCCGTGGTGAACCGGGAGAGCCCGGCGTTCCTGCACCGCTTCAGCTGGATGAGCGACGAGCTTATCGGCGAGCTGCCGCGCGGCTGGAATTTCCTCGAAGGCGAATATCCGCGCCCCGAAAAAACGCCGCAGGCGGTGCATTTCACCAATGGCGGCCCATGGTTTGCGCAGTGGCAGAACGTCGAATTCGGCGATCTTTGGCGCGCGGAGCGCGACCGCTATTTGCAGTCACTGCAAGGCGGCATCGCGGCCTAGCGGGAAGCGCTAACCGATGGCGCAGCGCTCTGGTTGAACAGCCTTATCAAGCGCCCGGCCGTAGATCTCGCCGATGAGCATGAGGGCCGGGGCGCCGCCGACCCGCCCTACGAGCTGCGCCATTTCGGCGAGTGTCCCATACGCTGTGCGGGCCTCAGGCAGCGATACGCTCGCCGCGACCGCCACCGGTGTGTGCGCGGGCTTGCCGGCAGCGATAAGCGCTGCGCTGATGGCGGCGGCATCGCCGGCGCCCATGTAAAGAACCGCGGTATCGGCGGCGAGCACCGCGCGCAGCCAATGGTTGGGCGCTTCGCCCGCGCCCTGACGTGGGGTCACGAAAGTGACGCTGCGCGCGGCTCCGCGTCGGGTAAGCGAGACGCCCATCTCGGCGGCTGCAGCCAGCGCGGCGGTGACACCGGGCACCACTTCCACGCGTACGCCGCGGGCCCGGAGGTAGCTCAGTTCCTCGTGCGCGCGGCCGAAAAGCATCGGATCACCGCCCTTGAGCCGCACGACCACCGCGTATTTGCCCGCGGCGTCTGCGAGCTGCTTGTTGATGAAGCGCTGTGCAGTCGAATGCCGGCCGGAGCGCTTGCCGACCGCGACCTTCTCGGCCCGCGCGGCAAGCACGAGGATAGCCGCGGGGACGAGCGCATCGTGAAAGACAATGTCCGCTTCTCCAAGGAGCCGCGCGGCGCGCAGCGTGAGCAGATCGGCGGCGCCGGGGCCAGCACCCACGAGGTAGACCGTGCCTGTCATTGCACCATGCCGGCGGCCACCGTGCGGTTGGTGGCCTCGTCGATCAGGATGAACGCGCCGGTGGCGCGCACCGCCTCATAGCGATCGACGTATAGCGGCGCTTGCAACGCGAGTTGCACGCGCACGATATCGTTCGCCGCTACGGCGCCCTCGGCAGGGCATTCGCCGAGCGTATGCACATCGCGCCTGCTCGTCACGGTGCGAATGCGACCGAGCGTGCGCCGCGTAGCGTGCTGTACCAGGTAGCGGCCGCCCGGGCGCAGGGGCTCCATATCGAGCCATACCAGCGTGGCCTCGAGCGCGCGCGCTTCGCGCGGCGGAATCTGCGGATCGACGATCAGATCGCCCCGCGCGATGTCGATGTCGTCGGCGAGCGCCACGGACACGGAGTCGCCGGCCGCGGCGACCTCGCGCGGCGCGCCTTGCACGGCGAGCGCGCGCACCCGCGTGCGCCGGCCGCCGGGAAACACCTGCACTTCGTCGCCGCGCGCGATTACGCCGGACTCGATGCGTCCGAGGTAGCTGCGCGCCGTCGCGGCCTGCGGGCGCGAGACGAGCTGCACCGGAAAGCGCAGGGGTGCTGACGCTGCTTCCTCGGCGCTGGAGTCGAGCGATTCGAGCCGCTCGAGCAGTGTCGGGCCGTCGAACCAGCCGAGGTGCGCGCCGCGCTCGACCACCATGTCGCCGCGCAACGCCGAGCCGGGCAGTACATCGAACGTCGCGAAGGCGAGCGGCGCGGCGAAGGCGACGATCTCGTCGCGCACCGCCTCGAAGATCGCCTGCGAATAGCCGACCAGGTCCATCTTGTTCGCGAACACGATGGCGTGGCGCACGCCGAGGAGCCGCGCGAGCAGCAGGTGGCGCCGCGTCTGCTCGACGAGGCGCTTGCGCACGTCGACGAGCAGCACCGCGGCGTCCGCCGTGCTCGCGCCGGTGGCCATATTGCGCGTGTACTGCTCGTGCCCTGGTGCATCGGCAATGATGAACTTGCGGCGCGGCGTGGCGAAGTAGCGGTAGGCGACGTCGATAGTGATGCCCTGCTCGCGCTCCGCTTCCAGGCCATCCGTGAGGAGCGAGAGGTCGATCTCGCCGATACCGCGGCGCACCGATGCGCGCTCGAGCGCTGCGAGCTGATCCTGCTGGATGGCGCGCGAGTCGTAGAGCAGGCGCCCGATGAGCGTGCTCTTGCCGTCGTCGACGCTGCCCGCGGTGACGAAACGCAGCACTCCGCGGTCGACGACTTGGCTGCGCTCGATTTCGCCCAGCAGCGACATCAAAAATAGCCCTCGCGCTTGCGCCGCTCCATCGACGCTTCCGACGTCTGGTCGTCCATGCGCGTCGCGCCGCGCTCGGTGAGCGTGGCGTCGATGGTCTCGGCGACGATCTGCTCCACGCTGGCCGCGCTCGACGCCACCGGGCAGGTGCAGCTCACGTCGCCCACCGTGCGGAAACGCACCGACAGCTCCTCGACCGTTTCGCCCGCGCGCGGCGGCGTGAGCGGCGTGACCGGCACGAGCAATCCACGCCGGCGCACCACCGGGCGGCGATGCGCGTAATAGATCGGCGGCAAATCGATCGTCTCGCGGCCGATGTACTGCCATACATCGAGTTCGGTCCAGTTGCTGATTGGAAACACGCGCACGTGCTCGCCGGCATGCACGCGGGCGTTATACAGGTTCCACAGCTCGGGCCGCTGGCTGCGCGGGTCCCATTGGCCGAACTCGTCGCGGAAGGAGAACAGGCGCTCCTTGGCGCGCGCCTTTTCCTCGTCGCGCCGCGCGCCGCCGATGGCGGCATCGAAGCCGAATTCGCCGATCGCCTCGAGCAGCGTCACGGACTGTGCGGCGTTGCGGCTGTCGGTCTGCGTGCGCGGGCGCACCGTGCCGCGCCTGATCGAGTCCTCGACGCTGCGCACGATGAGGCGCTCGCCGAGCTCGGCGGCGCGGCGGTCGCGAAACGCGATGACCTCCGGAAAATTGTGGCCGGTGTCGATATGCATCAGCGGGAACGGAAAGCCGCCCGGGCGAAACGCCTTCTCGGCGAGCCGCAGCAGCACGGCGGAATCCTTGCCCCCGGAAAAGAGCAGCACCGGGTTCTGGCACTGGCCCGCGACCTCGCGCAGGATGTAGATCGCCTCGGACTCAAGCCAGTCGAGGTGCGAGCGCGCCGGGAGGACGACGCGCCGCTCGGCCAGCACGGCACTCATGCCGGCACCTTTGCGCGCACCAGACGCCCGTTGGGCGCCACGTGCAAGCCGCATTCTTTCGTGTCCGGCTGCTCCCACCACCAGCGCCCCGCCCGCGCATCTTCACCCGGTAATACCGGGCGCGTGCAGGGCGTGCAGCCGATGGAGCGATAGCCCTCGTCGTAGAGCCGGTTGTATGGCACGCGGTGCGCGCGCAGGTACTGCCAGACATCCTCCTCCGTCCATGCTGCGAGCGGATTGAATTTTTCCAATCCATGCACGGCGTCGAACTCGTGCTCCGGCAGCTCGGCGCGGCTTGCCACCTGCGCGCGGCGCTGACCGGTGATCCAGGCGCGCTTGCCCGCGAGCGCGCGG
>VBCM01000076.1 GCA_005883675.1 Betaproteobacteria bacterium | reverse complement strand
TAAAGCCAGCACGAGCGGCTTGCGTAACTGGACCATGATCCCCCCTCCAGAGGTGAGCGGCCAGTCTACGCCGTTGGTCGCGGCACGGGCGAATGTGCTTACCGCGCGCGGCCGCGGTGCGCGATTCACCGCCCGCGCTGGCGAAAGCCGATTGCATTCAGAGGCTTTTGCCCCGCTGCAAGTAAAATTGGCGGGTGAACAAACCGGGCTTTCCGTCCGCCAGCAACTTCATCCGCCAGATTATCGAGTCGGATCTCGCCGCCAGCCGCTACCGGCAGGTGGTGACGCGCTTTCCGCCCGAGCCGAACGGCTACCTGCATTTCGGGCACGCGAAGTCGATCTGCCTCAACTTCGGCCTCGCCGCCGAATACGGCGGGCGCTGCCACCTGCGCTTCGACGACACCAACCCGACGAAGGAAGAGCAGGAGTACGTCGATGCCATCAAGGCCGCGGTGCGCTGGCTCGGCTTCGAGTGGCAGCCGCACGAGTATTACGCATCCGATTATTTCGATCGGCTGTATCAGTTCGCCGAGGCGCTCATCGAGGGCGGCCACGCCTACGTCGATTCGCAAACGGCCGATGAGGTGAGCGCGAACCGCGGCACGCTCACCGAGCCCGGCCGCGATTCGCCCTATCGCAACCGCCCGGCAGCCGAAAGCCTGCGCCTGCTGCGCGAAATGCGCGACGGCAAGCACCCGGACGGCGCCCATGTCCTGCGCGCAAAGATCGACATGCGCTCGCCGAACATGAACCTGCGCGACCCGGTGATGTACCGCATCCGCCACGCGCATCACCACCGCACCGGCGAGAAGTGGTGCATCTATCCGACGTACGACTGGGCGCACGGCACCTCCGACTGCATCGAAGGCGTGACGCACTCGCTCTGCACGCTGGAATTCGAGGATCACCGGCCGCTCTACGACTGGTTCAACGAGCGCGTCGCGGAGGCCGGCTTCTTCAAGCCGCCGCTCTCCAAGCAGATCGAATTCGCGCGCCTCAACCTCACCTACCTGGGCGCCGCGCTCTCCAAGCGCCGTCTCATCCAACTCGTGGAGGAAAAGCACGTCACGGGCTGGGACGACCCGCGCATGCCCACCCTCGTCGGCGGGCGCCGGCGCGGCTACACGCCCGGTGGCTTTCGCCTCCTCGCCGAGCGCGTCGGTGTTTCGAAGGCGCACCAGGTGATCGATTTTTCGGTGCTGGAGGACTGCATGCGCGACGACCTGAACGAGATCGCGCCCCGGCGCATGGCCGTGCTCGATCCGATCAAGCTCGTGATCGACAACTACCCGGCGGACAAAGTCGAGCACATGCAGCTCCCCAACCATCCGCAGAAGCCCGATTGGGGCAAGCGCGAGGCGCCGCTCTCGCGCGAGCTCTGGATCGAGCGCGACGACTTCCAGCAGCAGCCCGAGAAAGGCTACTTCCGCCTATTTCCGGGCAATGACGTGCGCCTGCGCTTCGGCTACGTCGTGAAATGCACCGCAATGAAGGACGGCGTGGTGCACGCGACCTACTATCCCGATTCGCGCTCCGGCACGCCCGGCGCCGACAAGTACAAGGTGAAGGGCAACATCCACTGGGTTAGCGCAAGGCACGCCCACGCGGCTGAGGTGCGTCTGTATGACCGGTTGTTCAAGGTGCCGGAGCCCGGCGCGGAGCGCGATTTCCTCGAGGACCTCAACCCCGCGTCGATGACGACCGTCCGGGCGCAGCTCGAGCCGTCACTCGCTCCCGCCAAGCCCGAGGAGCGTTTCCAGTTCGAGCGCCACGGCTACTTCGTGCGCGACCGCGACGGCGCCTTCAACCGCACCGTGACCCTGCGCGACTCCTGGAAGAAGTAGCTCGCCGATTCTCCTAGGCTGGCGCGGCAGCGCCCGTGACCCGCTGGTCGTACTCCTGCGAGACGTCGCGGTTGGTGTAGTCGGGCAAGAGCAGCGTCGCGACGAAGCTCAGCACCGCGCACGCCGCGATGTACCAGGCGATGGCGTAGCCGCTGTGATAGTGAGCGAAGAGCGCCGCCGCGATCAGCGGCGCCGGGCCGCCGGCGATGATCGAGGCGAGCTGGTAGCCGAGCGACGCGCCGCTGTAGCGCAGCCGCGGCGTGAAGGCCTCGGCGATGAGCGCGGCCTGCGGCCCGTACA
The DNA here is from genome assembly GCA_005883675.1 of Betaproteobacteria bacterium. Taxonomy (GTDB): domain Bacteria; phylum Pseudomonadota; class Gammaproteobacteria; order Burkholderiales; family SG8-39; genus SCGC-AG-212-J23. Next base: position 5,655 of record VBCM01000076.1, on the reverse strand, counting down.
TCATGTCGTGCGGCACGAGCGAGAGGATCACGGCGATGAAGATCCACGCCATCGACCCGCTGTGCAGCATGCCAAAGTAGGCGAAGCCGAAGAAGAAGGTGACGATCGCCCCGGCGAGATACATACGCCGCCGGCCGATGCGGTCCGACATGTGGCCGAAGACCGGAATCGAGAAGAACGAGACGAAGGCGGCGCACAGTACTGCCGCCAGCAGGAAGTTGCGCGTCACGTGCAGTTGGCCGGTAGCGTAGCTGAAGATGAAGGCGGTGAAGATGTAGAACGGCGCCTGCTCGGCCATGCGCGCGAAGGCGGAGAGGATGATCTCCTTCGGCTGGCGCTTGATCACCTCCAGCATCGGCGTGCGCTCGATGCGCTTCTCGCGCTGCAGGCGCGCGAACACCGGCGTCTCGAGGATGCGCAGGCGGATGTAGAGCCCGATGGCGACGAGCACGATGCTTAAGGCGAACGGGATGCGCCAGCCCCAGCTCAGGAACGCGGAGCCGGATAGCGCGCTCGAGGCGAGCACGACGAGGTTCGCGAGGAAAAGTCCCGCCGGCACGCCGAACTGCGGCCAGGAGGCGGCGAAGCCGCGGTGGGCATTGGTGCGCGTCCATTCCATCGACAGCAGCACCGAGCCGCCCCACTCACCACCGACGCCCACGCCTTGTATGAAGCGCAGCACTGTCAGCAGCACCGCGCCCCAGATGCCGATCGATTCGTAGGTCGGCACGAAGGCCACCGCGAAGGTAGCAACCCCCATCAGCATCAGGGTCGCGATTAAGGTCGACTTGCGGCCGATGCGGTCGCCGTAGTGGCCGAAGATCGCCGCTCCTACCGGCCGGGCGATGAAGCCGACCGCGTAGATGGCGAACGCCTCGAGCGTACCGGTGAGCGGGTCGGACTTCGGGAAGAAGAGCTTGGCGAAGACCAAGCCCGTGACGATGCTGTAGAGGAAGAAGTCGTACCACTCGATCGTGGTGCCGACGGTGCTCGCGATGACCGCGCGACGCAGCTGCCGCGCTGCGTCAACGGCGGTAAGTGGTGCTTCGCGTCCAGGGGCAAGGCTGCTCATAAGCTCTCCTTACCCCCTCCTCAGTCCGCTTTGACGCGCCGGGCGTCGCCTGGTTCCGCAGGGCGGAAGTACTTCCTGTCAGCGAGAGCGGGCCTTGATTACGCTGGGGTCATGCAATTCCGGATCGGCCAGATGGTCGCCAAGTGTCCCCACTGCGGCGGCGCGGAATTCAAGATTCCGTCCGACGAGCGCACGGGACCGCACATGAATTACCTCTGCGCCGGCTGCGGACGGCCGGTGCAGTACGCGAAGCTCGTCGCGCAGATCGGCCGCGAAGCGCAGCGCCATCGCCGCGAGCGCCTGTCCTCAACGGGCAGCCTGCATCTGCCCGAGCCACGGGCGGCTCCGCATTCGCTCCTGGTTAAGCCGGTGCACGGTGTAGCAGATCACGGCGCCGAGAAGGAACGGCCGACCAGCGGGCCGACGATGGATCCCAGCCGTCCGATGCCAAGCTCCCAGCCAGAGCCGAGCGCCCGTAGCGACGTCGGGTAGACCAGCGCTCCGCAGACGTTGATGCCGGATTGCACGCCGAGCACGCATGCACCGGCGAGGAAGCTGGCAACCAGCAACATGGCCTGCGAGGCATTGAGGCCGATGTAGCCGATCGATCCGACCACCGGCACCGCGATGAGGAGCAGGATCGCCACGGCCAGGAACTGACGCCGGTTGATCCAGGCGATAAGCGCGAGCGTGCCGACTGTTCCCCCGACTTGCAGCGATGCCGAGGTGAGCGCCGCGGTAGCCGGCGGCAGCTTCGCTGCGGTGAGCAACGTGGGCGTCCAGAGCAGCAGGAAAAAGTAACCCATCAGGTTCAGGGCGAAGAGTAGCCACAAGAGCGGCGTGATCAACGCCAGGCCATCGCCGAAGAGGTACTTCGGGTTCGAGCCGGGCGACTGGCGTTCGTCCTCGATCACGAAGCGCGCGCCTGCCGGCACCCGGTAGCCCGGCGCCAGGCGCTCGAGCAGCCGCGTGAGCTTGCCGCGTTGCGCCTCATGGATGCTCATGTACTTGATCGACTCCGGCATCCAGAAGAACGCGCACACGGCGATCACCACCGGCACGATGCCGCCGATGAGGAAGAGGATCTGCCAGCCGTACTGGGGCACGAGCGCCGCGGACACGAAGCCTGGCAGCGCGCCCCCGAGCGGCACGAGCCCGGTGGCGATGAGGCCGAGGGTCGCCCGCGAGCGCCGCGGCGCCGACTCGATGTTGATGGCGATCATGTTGGGGATCACGCCGCCGATGCCAAGGCCGGCGACGAGCCGCAGCCAGAACATCTGCTGCAGGCTCGTGGCGTGCGCGGCGAGCCAGGTGAGGATGCCGAAGAGGAGCAGCGACTCGATCAGCGCGGTCTTGCGGCCGTAGCGGTCGCCGATCCAGCCGAAGATCATCGAGCCGAACAGCACGCCGATATTGCTTGCCGCGAGCACCGGCCCTAGTGCCGAGCGCTCCACATGCCAGTCGGCGACGAGATGCGGCGCGGCGAGCGCGATCGCGGCGATGTCGTAGCCGTCAAAGAGCGCGATCAGCACCGACCAGACGATGAGCTGGATGTGAAAGCCGCTGATGCCGCGCTCATCGAGCAGATGCGAAACCTGCACTACCGGCGTTTCCGCCATCGGCCAACCCTCCTCCGCGCTAAAGCTGGATCTCTCGCTCCTCGGCCGGATCCTCGTTCTCCGCCCGGTTGAGCTCGTCATGCTCCTCGTTCTCGCGCGGCGGCACGTGCTCCTTGTAGCCGTGCGGCTGCCGCAGCTCGGCGAGCGGCGTGCCACCGTGGTAGAGCCAGACCTGTCCATGGCGCTGCGCGAGCATCGCCTGATTTTACTCGGCTAGGTGGCGGCGCCTGCTTCGATCAACGTGCGCGTGTAGTCGGACTTCGGTCGGCCGACAACCTCCTCGAGCGTGCCGGCCTCGACGATGCGGCTGTCCTTCATCACCATCACGCGGTGCGCCATGGCGCGCACAACATCTATATCGTGGGTGACGAGGATGTAGCTGAGGCCGTACTTCTTCTGCAGCCCGGCGAGGAGCTCGAGCACCTGCTTCTGAATGGTCACGTCGAGCGCGCTCGTCGGCTCATCGAGAACCACGACCTTGGGACGCACGATGAGCGCGCGCGCGATGGCAATCCGCTGGCGCTGGCCGCCGGAGAACTCGTGCGGATAGCGGCCGAGGAGCGGCTCGGCTCGGCCGCCCTCGGTGAGGCCCACGTCGAGGAGCGCCTGGACGATGCGCGCGCGGCGCTCGGCGGCGCTCAACTGCGGCTCGTGGATCTCGAGGCCCTCGCCCACGATCTGCTCCACCGTGAGCCGCGGCGAGAGCGAGGACAGCGGATCCTGGAACACGACCTGGATCTCGCGCCGCAGGCGCTTGCGCTGGGCGGCATCGGCCTCGCCCCAGGTAGCGCCGTCGATGCGGACGTCGCCCTGCGCAGCGACGAGCCCGAGCACCGCGAGTGCGAGCGTCGTCTTGCCCGAGCCCGATTCGCCGATGATGCCGAGGGTCTCACCCGGCGCGAGCTCGAAGCTCACGTCCTTGACCGCGGTGAAGTGCCCGCTCTTGAACCAGCCGCGGATGCCCGGGAGCGAGATCGGATAGTTCACCACCACGTCGCGCGCGCTCACCACGCGGCCGCTTGCCGGCGGCGCGACATTGCGGTCCGGGCGGCTCGCGACGAGCTTCTTCGTATAGGGATGCTGCGGCCGCTCGATGACATCGGCGGTACGACCCTGCTCGACCAGCACGCCCTGCTCCATCACCGCGACGCGATCGGCGAAGCGCCGCACCAGATTCAGATCGTGCGTGATGAGGAGCAGCGCCATGCCGGCCTGGGCACGCAGGTCTTCCAGCAGCTCGAGTATCTGCAGCCGGATCGCCACGTCGAGCGCCGTGGTGGGCTCGTCTGCAATCAGCAGCTTCGGATTGCAGGCGAGCGCCATGGCGATCATCGCGCGCTGGCGCTGGCCGCCGGAGAGCTGGTGCGGATAGCTCCGCGCGCGGCGCTCGGGCTCGTCGACGCCGACGCGGCGCATCGCCGCGATCGCCTCGCGCCAGGCATCGGCGCCGCGCAGCGGCGTATGCAGCTCGAGCGATTCGACGATCTGCTGGCCCACCGTATAGATCGGGTTCAGCGCAGTCATCGGCTCCTGGAACACCACCGAGATGTCGCGCCCGCGCATCTCGTGCAGCTCCGTCGGCGACATGGCGAGCACCTCGCGGCCATCGAACCGGATGCTGCCCGTCAGGCGCGCGTTTTCGATCAGGCGCAGCGTAGAAAGCGCCGTCACCGTCTTGCCCGAAGCCGATTCGCCGACCAGCGCGAGCTTCTCTCCCGCGTCGAGCGAGAGCGACACGCTATCGACCACCTTGCGTGGGCCGAAATAGATGCTCAGGTCGCGGACTTCGAGCAGGCTCATCGCCTTGACCCCCTGATAAGGGGGTCGCGAGCCGAAGGCGCAGCGGGGGGTTTGCGTTTCGAGAAAACTGAAATCACTTCGTTTCCCCCTCCAGCACCTTGCGCGGATCGAGCGCGTCGCGCAGGGCATCGCCGATGAGGATGAGCAGCAGGAGCATCGCCACGAGCACGCCGAACGTGGAGAGCGAGATCCACCATGCATCGAGGTTGTCCTTGCCTTGCTGCAGCAGCTCGCCGAGGCTGGGGGTGCCGGGCGGCACGCCGAGGCCGAGGAAGTCGAGGCTCGTCAGCGCGCCGATCGCTGCGGCCATCTCGAACGGCACGAGGGTCACTACCGGTGTGAGGCTATTGGGCAGGATGTGGCGCCACATGATGATGCGGTTGCTCTGGCCGAGCGCCCGGGCGGCGCGCACATAGTCGAGCGTGCGGTTCTTGAGGAACTCGGCGCGCACATAGGCCGCGATGCCGAGCCAGCCGAAGATCGCGATCAGCACTACGAGCAGCCCGAAGCTCGGCGAGAACAGCGACGAGAAGATGATCAGCATGTAGAGCACCGGCATCGCGCCCCAGATCTCCTTGAAGCGCTCCATGGCGATGTCGGTCCAGCCGGCGAAGTAGCCTTGGATCGCGCCGTAGAGCACGCCAAAGAGCGTCGACAAGCCCGCGACGATCAGCGCGAAGAAGGCCGAGAGCCGAAAGCCGTAGAGCAGGCGCGCCAGCAGGTCGCGCCCTCGGTCATCGGTCCCAAAGAAATTCTCGCGATCCGGACGCGCCGGGCTCGGCGCCTCCGAGAAGTAATTGATCGTGCTGTAGTGGTAATGGTTCGGCGGATAGAGCGCGAAGTTGCCCGGCTTCCTGAACTGCTCGCGAATGAACGGATCGAGGTAATCGCTCGGCGTCGGGAAGTCGCCCCCGAAGGTGGTCTCCGACAGCGTCTCGAACACCGGGAAATACCAATGCCCGTCGTAGCGCACCACGAGCGGCCTGTCGTTCGACAGCACTTCGGCGAGCAGGCTGACGCCGAAGAGCACGCAGAAAACGATCAGGCTTGCATAGCCGAGGCGATTTGCGCGGAAGCGCCGCCAGGCGCGCCGCGCCGGACTCGCATGCAGCCCGGTATCGATGACGACCGGCGCATGGATGTCGGTGACGACGGTGGACATGT
>VBCM01000139.1 GCA_005883675.1 Betaproteobacteria bacterium | reverse complement strand
TGCTCTACGCCAACACGCTGCACGAAGGCCGCATGTACAAGCATCTCGAAACCAAGCCCTACGAGCGCGGACAGCGCTACCAGTTCATCGAGAACCTGCCGCTGCCGCGCGCCGCCGACCAGCCGGTCGGCCATATCGAGGCGATCGATCCGCTCACCGCGGAGAAAAAGTGGCGCGTGCCGCTGATGGATTTCCAGATCTGGTCGGCGATGCTGGCGAGCGGCGAGCTGCTGTTTACCGGCAAGGAGACGGGCGAATTCATCGCGCTCGACGCCGCCACCGGCAAGCAGCTCTGGCAGTTCCAGACCGGCTCGGGCGTCAACGCCATGCCGGTCACCTACACCTACAAAGGCAGGCAGTACGTGACCGTGCTCTCGGGGATCGGCGGGCTTTACTGGAACACCAACCGCGAGCGGCTGAAGGACATCGTGCCGCAGGGCGGCTCGGTATGGACCTTCGCGCTGTTGCCGGACTAGTCCTGTTTTGCGGATCTGCCGCCGCGCAGTCGCCTGCGCCCGAGCAGATCCAGCGCGGCGCGGCGATCTACGAGCGCAATTGCTCGCCGTGCCATGGCGCGCGCATGCAAGATCCCCAGGGCGCGGCCGACCTGCGCAAGTTCCCGCACAACGAGCGCGAGCGCTTCATTACCTCGGTCTCGCGCGGCAAGAACCAGATGCCGCCTTGGGGCGGGATGCTCAAGCCGGAGGACATCGAAGCGCTCTGGGCCTACGTCGTTTCGGCCGAGAGCCTGTACGGTCACTGAACCACGACGCCCCAAGGCAGCTTGCCGACCTCGATGTCGCGCAGCTTCGTGTTGTTGCGGGTATCGATCACCGACACCGAATTCGAGCGACCGTTGGCGACATAGAGCTTGCCGCCATCGGGCGTGAGCGCCATGTTCCACGGCCGCTGACCCACGGGAATCGTCGCGATGACCGAGTTGCTTGAAGTGTCTAGGACGGAAACCGACGCTTCGCCGCCGTTGGAAACGTAGACGCGCGTGCCATCCGGATGGATCGCGATGCCGTTCGAGCGCTTGCCCGCCGCAATCCTGGCGAGCACGGCGTGCGCCTTTGCGTCGATGACGAAAAGCGTGTCGGCGTTTTCCGCGGCGACATAGGCACGGCTGCCGTCGGGCAGGAAGCCGATGCCGCGCGGACGAGCGCCGACTTTGATCTGCGCGATCTGTGCGCGGCGCTCGAAGTCGATCACTTCCAGCGTGTCGCCGTCCTCGGCGCTGACATACACCGTGCGGCCGTCCGGACTGAAGATCGCATGCTCCGGGTTTTCGCCTTTCACTTTCACCGTGAACGCTTCGCGCTGCAGCCGCGTGTCGATGAAGCTGACGCTATTCGACTGCTCGCTCGCCGCCGCGATCCAGCGCCCGTCGGCCGAGCGGCCGACGCCTTCGGGCGAGACGCCGAGCGCGATCGCGCCGGCGGTCTTGCGTTCCCTGAGATCGACCAGGATCAGACGATTGTTCGGTTGGTCGCTTACGTAAAGCCAATGGCCATCCCCGCCCACGGCGGCGCCGCGGGGCTTGCCGCCGGTTTGCAGCGTGTCCACCACGGTATCGGTTGCCGTGTCGATGACGCTGAGGCTTCCCGAACCCTCGTTCGAGACATAAGCGAACGGCGCCGCCAGCGCGCAGCATGGAAACAACAACGCGAGCGCGAGCTTGGTCATAGCGGAAACATGCGCCGCAATATTCCATGGCGCGGGAAGACCGCGTGCTTCGTCGCGGCGAAGAGATGCAGCGCGATCAGGGCGACGAAAACGTAGGACGTGGCGACGTGCAGGCCGTTGAAGAACGCATACACGCTGCGGTCATCGACGCCCCAGGGCGGCAGCAGTACGACGTTGAAGAAATTGACGCCGAACTTGCTGAAGTTCGAGGCGGTATAGCCGGCCACCGGCATGGTGATCATGCAGGCGTAGAGCAGCACGTGATTCGCGCGCGCGGCGCGCCGCTCCCATGCGGGCATCGAGGCGGGCAGTGGCGGCGGCTTGTGCTTCAGCCGCCAGGCGATGCGCGCCAGGATCAGGAGGCCGATGAGCATTCCGGTCGACTTGTGATAATTCACGTAGATGGTGCGATCGGGCGTGCGCCGCGGGATCTGCTGCAGATACCAGCCGAACCCGATCTGCGCGACGATGGCAAGCGCGATCAGCCAATGCAGCACCATCGCCGTGCGGGTGTATCGCTCCATTTGCCTCCCTGCGCCTGAAGCCGACGCAGCGATGCTACTCTGAAAACAATATGAGAATCGATTGGGACGCGTCCATCTCGATGGACGATGGCCTCGTGCTGCGTGCCGACGTCTTTCGTCCATCGGATGAAGGCCGGCATCCGGTCATCCTCAGTTACGGTCCGTACGCGAAGGGCCTCTCCTTCCAGGAGGGCTACAAATCCAACTGGGCGCGCCTCGTCAAGGCCGCGCCCGAGGTGCTCGAGGGCTCCAGCAACAACTACCAGTGCTGGGAGCTGGTCGATCCGGAGAAGTGGGTGCCCGACGGCTACGCCTGCGTGCGCGTTGACTCGCGCGGCGCCGGGCGCTCGCCCGGGGTCATCGACATCTGGTCGCCGCGCGAGGCGCGCGATCTCTATCACTGCATCGAGTGGGCAGCGGCGCAGCGATGGAGCAATGGCAAGGTCGGCCTCAACGGCATCTCGTACTTCGCCACCAATCAGTGGCAGGTCGCGGCGCTGCGCCCGCCGCATCTCGCCGCGCTGTGCATCTGGGAAGGCTTCTCCGACTACTACCGCGAGCTCGCGCGCCACGGCGGCATCTTGAGCGGCTTCATCGACAGCTGGTACGAGCGCCAGATCCTGCGCATGCAGCACGGCGTCGGCGAGCGCGGCGCACGCAGCGTCGTCACCGGCGAGCCGGTCGCGGGACCCGAGACGCTCGCGCCCGAGGCGCTGGCGAAGAACACCACCGATCCGGCTGGAGAAGCCTTGCGGCGCAGGCTGGTTGACGACTACTACCGCGAGCGGATGGTCGACTTCGCCCGCATCCAGGCGCCGCTGCTCTCCGCCGCCAACTGGGGCGGGCAGGGCCTGCATCCGCGCGGCAATTACGAAGGCTTCCTCGCCGCCGGCTCGAAGGAGAAGTGGCTCGAGGTGCACGGCGACACGCACTTCACGCATTTCTACAGCAACTACGGCATGGGACTGCAGAAGCGCTTCTTCGGCCGCTTTTTGAAGGGCGCGGAGACCGGCTGGGACCAGCAGCCGCGCGTCTCGCTCAACATCCGTCGTCCCGGCGAGCGTTTCACGCTGCGCGCCGAGAACGAATGGCCGCTCGCGCGCACGCAATGGACGAAGAGGTACCTGCATCCCGACGGCCGGCTCGACTCCGGACCGCATCCAGAATGCGGCGCGCGAAGCTACCACGCCATGGGCGATGGCCTGACGTTCTCGACGCCGCCGCTGCGCGAGGAACTGGAGATCACCGGCCCGGTGGCGGCGAAGCTCTGGCTGTCGTCGGAGACGACGGACGCCGATGTCTTTCTCGTGCTGCGCGTGTTCGACCCCGCCGGCAAGGAAGTCACTTTCATCGGCTCGAACGATCCGCGCACACCGGTCGGCCTCGGCTGGCTGCGCGCCTCGCAGCGCAAGCTGGATGCCGAGCGCTCGCGGCCGAACCGGCCATGGCATACGCACGATGAGGAACAGCCGCTGACGCCGGGCACTGCCGTGGAGCTCGACATCGAGATCTGGCCGACGTGCATCGTCGTGCCGCCGGGCTATCGCCTGGCGCTCACGGTGCGCGGCAAGGACTACGAGTACGACGGCACCGACGCCGGCATCGCGAATGCGCCTTATCCGATGAAGGGCATCGGCCCGTTCACGCATGCCGACACGCGCGACCGGCCGGCCAGTATCTTTGGCGGTCGCAACACGCTGCATTTCGCTGCAGGCAGAATGCCGTACGTGCTGCTGCCGATCATCCCGGGGAGGTGACGATGCGATTTCTGCTCGCGCTGTGGTGTGTCGTGGCGTTTGCTCAAGACTATCCGGCGAAGGCCGTCACCATCATCGTGCCCTTTCCCGCCGGCGGGCCGACTGACCAGGTTGCGCGCGTGCTCGCGGCGAGGTTCAGCGCGAAGCTCGGCCAGCCCTTTGTGGTCGAGAACGTGAGCGGTGGCAACACCATCATCGCTACCGGCCGCGTCGCGCGCGCGGCGCCCGACGGCCACACGCTGCTCCTGCACAACCTGCAGATTTCGGCGAACGTCGGGCTCTATGGGACGAAGCTGCCCTACGACACCGAGCGCGATCTGACGCCGGTAGGCTTCATCAACCGCAATCCGCTGGTGCTCGTCGGGCGCAAGGCGCTGCCGCCGAACACGCTCGGCGAGCTGATCGCGCATATGCGCAAGAGTTCTCTCAACTTCGCGCACCCGGGCGCCGGCACCACCGGCTACATCACCACCGCCCTCTTCCTCCAGGAAGCGAAGCTCGAAGCCGTGCTGGTGCCCTACCGCGGCGCAGCGCCGGCGCTGCAGGACATGATCGGCAACCACGTCGACCTCTTCTTCACCACGCCGCAGTCAGTGCTGCCGCTCATCGCCGCCGGGCACATCAAGGCCTACGGCATCACGGCGAAGGAGAACTACGCGCAGTTTCCCGGTGTCGCGAGCTTCGTCGAAGCGTACGGGCCCAAGCTCGAGATCCAGTACTGGCACGCGCTGTTCGCACCGGCAGCGACGCCGCCGGCGGCGATCGAAAAGCTGAACGCCGTGCTGCAGGCTGTGCTCGACGACCCTGCGATCGTCAACGCCTGGGCAGCGAGCGGAGTAACCCCGTACCCGCCGGACCAGCGCTCGCCGCAAGCGGCGCGAGCGCTCTTCAAGAGCGAGATCGCGCGCTGGAGCGAAGTGGTGCGCGAGAACAAGATCCAGCCCGCCGACTGATGACCCGCCGCGCTGTTGTCGTCGGCGGCTCGCTCGCACTCGCTTCGGCGGCAAATTGTGGATGCAGCTTGCGGAACGACAGGCCCACGGATTTACCATAGCATCGTAGGGAGGGCATCCACATGTTGCGACGGGCGTTCGCCGGTCTTTTGCTGTGCCTCATCGCGGTCCCGAGCTTCGCCCAACCCTATCCGGCGAAGCCGATTCGGCTGGTGATTCCCTGGCCGGCCGGCGGACCCAGCGACATCATCGGGCGCGCATTCGCCGAGCGCCTGGCGAAGGTGCTCGGCCAGCCGCTCGTCATCGACAACCGCGGCGGCGCGAGCGGCGCGATCGGAGCGGAGGCGCTGGCACGCGCGGCGCCCGACGGCTACACGCTCATGGTGCAGAGCATGACCAACCAGGTGATGCTGCCCGCCACGATGAAGGAGCTCGCCTTCGATCCAATCGCAGACCACCAGCCGATCACGCAGATCGTGGCCTCGCCGATGGTCATCGTCGCCCATCCGTCGTTGCCGGCGGCGAGCATGGCGGAACTCGTGGCGCTGGCGCGTGCCAATCCCGGCGGCGTCACCATGGCTTCATTCGGGCAGGGAAGCGCGAGCCACCTCGCGATCGAGCTGCTGATGAGTCTCGCCGCGATCAAGGTAAACCACGTTCCCTACAAGGGTGGTGCGCCCGCCACGGCCGATGCGGTCGCCGGCCATGTGCGCACGGCGGTCGTCGGGTTGCCGGTGGCGCTGCCCTTCATCAAGCAGGGACGCCTGCGCGCGCTCGGCATCACCACCGCGGCGCGCGCACCGCAATTACCGGACACGCCGGCCGTGCGCGAGACGCCGGGGCTCGAGGCCTATGACATCGGGCTGATGTATGGCTTTGCCGCGCCGCCAAGGACGCCGGCACCGATCGTCGAGCGCCTGCACGCGGCGGCGCTCGAAGTGCTGAGGAGTCCCGAGTTCGCGCAGAAGCTCTACGACCTCGGCCTGGGCGCGCCGATCGGCAACAGCGTCGCCGAAATGGCCGCCGCGACGCGCAATGAGGCCGCGATGCTAGCGAGGCTCGCCAAGGCCGCCGGCATCGAGCCGGAATGAATCCGCTTCAGCGATCGAAGAGGGCGTAGAGGATCGGCGTCGCCAGCGCGGCGGCGAGGAGCAGCGCCGCGGTCTTCGCCGAGACGAGCGCCGCGATGAGGAGCGGCACGCCGACAAAGATGCCCGCGAAGAGCCAAGGGACCGGCGGGAACTGCTCGAGCGCCGAGCGCAGCCCCGGCAGGGAAAGCGTCGCCTTGCCGTGCACCGGCGCCGGGCGCCCGGCGAGCCGTGCCATGGCGCGCGCCTCGAGCCAGGAGAAGAACACGAAGAGAAACACCACCAGGCTCGCGCCCAGGATGAACGGCGCCATCAGCATGCTGACGAACATCAGCAGCACGTGCTTCGTGCCGAAGAACACGATCGTCGTCGCCGTCGTCACGATGCTGAAGGCGAGGAACACGAGCATCGCCGGCAGCACGAGCGGCGAGCGCTCTTCAACGTACCGGCGAAACGAGGCGCCCTCGCGATAGCGGCGCAGCAGGTTCGGCGCTTCGGTGAAGATGTCCATGCGGACAGCATACGGAACGCGCAGCCACGAGCCGGAGGGACTATTTCAAAGGCGCCGCCTTGGCGCGGCGCACCATTGGCGCAAAGCCAACACTAATTCCTCGGTCGCGGCGGCCAATCGCTGATGAAGCCCTCGCGATTGGGCATCTTCACCTGCGGCAGCGTCTGGGCATTCATCACGGTGTCCTCGGCGATGATGCCGTTGAGGAAGAGCACATATGCGCTCACCGCGTACACGTCCGCGTCGCTGAGCGAGAGCGGGTTGTTGAGCGGCATCGCGCGCCGTACGTAATCGAAGAGCGTCGTCGAGTACGGCCAGTAGCTGCCCACGGTGCGCAACGGTGTCTTGGTCGCGAGGCTGCCGATGCCGCCGGCGAGTGCATCGGCCGGCTTGCCGACGCCCTTCGCGCCATGGCAGGCAAGGCAGTGCTGCTCGTACACCTTGAGCCCCTCGCGCGCGGTACCGCTCCCCGCCGGCAGCCCCGCGCCGCCCGGCGGAATGCTGATGTCCCAGCGCGCGAGCTCGGCGGCGCTGACCGGCTCGCCGTATCGCGGCGCTGGCTGATCTGCGCGCTGCGCCGTCGCGCACGCGACGAGCGTCAGCACGGTGCCGATGGCGATGCGGCTACGCGTAGACATGTTTCACCCTCCCGTCCGTCTCCACCGCCCAGCTCACGATGGAGTTGTTGTGAAAGCGCGCGTCGGGCGCGTAGCGCGCGACCCAATCGCGCCGCACCGGCTGCACGTTGCCTTTCTCGTCGATAGCGCGGCTTTGCAACAGCGCCGTGCCGCCGTTCCATTGCCACGGATAGCGGAAACGCACGAGCGCACGCGGCCGTTCCGCGCCCGTCAGCGCCGCTTCGGCCCAGGTCTTTCCACCGTCGGTAGAGACTTCCACCCTGCGCACGCGTCCTGCACCACTCCAGGCGATGCCACTGATCTCTTGGAAGCCGCGCTCGGCGAGCTGCATCGTGGAAGAAGGCCGCGTGATGACCGACTTGACGCCCATCTCGAAAGTGAACTGCAGCGCGCGGCCGTCGGGAAGCGCGTCGGTGTACTTCGAAGTCTCGTCCTTGGTATGCGTCGGCTCGTCGGTCAGCTTGATACGGCGCAGCCACTTCACGCTCATGTTGCCTTCCCAGCCCGGCAGCAGCAGCCGCAGGGGATAGCCCTGCTCGGGCCGCAGGCGCTCGCCGTTCTGGTAGAGGGCGATCACGGCATCGTCGAGCGCTTTCTCGAGCGGAACGCTGCGGCTCATGTGCGCGGAATCGGCGCCTTCGGCAAGGATCCATTTCGCCTGCGGCCGCACGCCCGCTTCCTCGAGCAGCATGCGCAGCGGGAAGCCGGTCCATTCCGCGCACGAGATGTTGCCGTGCATCGCACCCGCCGGCACCTGCGCCGGCTGCGGCGTCAGCGCGCGGCTGCTGTTCCCCGAGCACTCGAGGAAGTACGTCCGCGTGATGCGCGGATAGTGCAGCAACGCATCCACCGAGAAACGCAGTGGTCGATCGACCAGGCCGTGGATATAGAGGCGATGCGCCTTCGGATCGATGTCCGGCGTGCCGCTGTGGCTGCGAATGAAATGCACGGGGTTCGGCGTGATGATGCCCTCGAGCGCTTCGATCGGCGACAGTGCCGCGCCCGATCCGGGAGCGAGCTCGCCGTAAGGCTGGCCGAAGTGCCGGCCGACCGGCTGCTCGAAGCGCGAAGGTTGCCCGTAGCGCGTGAATCCCGCGCCATAGACGCGCTCCCATGGCTCGCCTGCGAGCGGCTCGGCGCTCGCGCGGCCGACGAGAGCCGCAGCGACAGCGCCCGAGACGACCGCAGCGCTTCGTCTGAGAAACAATCTCCGATCTTTCATTTCCCTCCCCCGGGACTAAAGCCGCGCCCATTATTGCCCGCCAGCCTGACGCGGCGCTGACCTCCGCGCGGAGCAAGCGACGCTCCGACGGAACCATCTCGAGGCACGAAACGCGCGCTTAAGCTAGTCCTGCCGTACTACGCGCGACACGAGCGGCTTTCCCGCACGAGCGGCATCCTGTCGTCTGTTTGACTGCGCTACGGAGTCGCGAATGACCCCATGGATGGTGCGTAGAGCAAAGACAGCCTGGCTGCTCGGCTTTGCCGTCGTGCTGGCCGGCTTCTTTGCGGTGCTGCTTTTCGTAGTACAGGCGTTCTTGCCCGCCGGCTTCCTGCCCGAGCTGCCGCGAATGCCGGCCATCTGGGTTGATGGCAGCCTCGTGCGGATGCCGCTCCACAAGGTCGTGCAGATTCCCCATCAGTTATACGCAGGCCTCGCCGTCGCCGTGTTCGGCTTGCTCACCATGCTGTATGGCGCCAGGATCGCGCGCCGCCAAATCCCGGTGCTCGAGGCGGCGAAGCAAAGGACCGAAGACCGACTGCGCCGCGTCCAACAGTACGCGGGCGAAGAGCGCATAGAGCCCTATATCGGCGACACCATCACGATCGATGTCGACTCGGAGCCGAAGTAAGAGAAATCATCTCGATTTGTTAACGCCAAACGGTCGCTTGCGCCCGACAACGCTCGTTCGCCGGGGCGTAGTCCGTTTGGCGAAGCGCCAAGTACCAGAGGCACGTTACCAGCCGTAACAACCCCAAACCATTGCTCGCGGCGATCGCTGCTTAAATCCTCTTCAGGTTGTTTTTAATTTTTCTGAGGAGAGAAGCAATGAAATCCAGCATCGCAATCGCGCTCGTCGCATCCCTGGTCGGCTTGGCCGGCTGCGCCACCAAGTCGGAGACGATCGGCACCGCCAGCGGCGCGGCGCTCGGCGCGGCGGTGAGCAACGGCGGCACCGTCGGCACGCTCGGCGGTGCCATGGTCGGCTACGGCATGGGCCGCGCCTACGAGGACCACCACCGGTAAAAACCGGTCAGTGCCCGAGATAGAGGCGACGCACCGTCTCGCTCTCCTGCAGCGTGCTCGCTTCGCCGGTGAGCGAGATGCGCCCGGACTCGAGCACGTAGGCACGATGCGCGCATGAGAGCGCCATGGTCGCGTTCTGCTCGGCGAGGAGGATCGTGACGCCATCGGCCGCGAGCCGCCGCACGGTGTGCGCGATCTCTTCGACCAGGATCGGCGCCAGGCCGAGCGTCGGCTCATCGAGAAGCAGGCAGCGCGGCTGCGCCATCAGCCCGCGGGCGATGGCGAGCATCTGCTGCTCGCCGCCGGAGAGCGAGCCGGCGAGCTGCCTTCGACGCTCGGCGAGGCGCGGAAACATCGCATAGAGGCGATCGAAATCCGCTTGCAGGTGGCGACGATCGCTGCGCCGGTAGCCTCCCATCAGCAGGTTCTCGGCGACGGTGAATTTGACGAACACCTGGCGGCCTTCGGGCACCAGCACGAGGCGCCGGCGCACGCGATCCGGTGTCGGCGTGCGCGTGATGTCTTCGCCGTCGAAGCGGATGCGCCCGGCGCTTGGCGCCTTCAGCCCGAGTGCCGTGCGCAGCGAGGTCGTCTTGCCGGCCGCGTTCGCGCCGATGAGCGCGACGATTTCGCCCGCGCCGACCTGCAGCGTCACGTCGGTGAGGACGCGGTTCTTGCCGTAGTGGACGCTGACCCGCTCAAATTGCAGCATGGGCGCGGCCAAGATAGGCGCTCACGACGCTCGGGTTGCGGAGCACTTCTTCGGGCGTGCCTTCGGCGATCTTCGCGCCGTGGTGCAGGCTGATGGCGCGGTCGGCGAGCTGGCGCAGGAATCCCACCTTGTGGTCGATCACGCAGAGCGTCATGCCCTCGCGCTTGAGGTCGCGCAGCACGCGCTCGAGATTGGCGATCTCCTCCGCGCCCAGGCCGGAGGCGGGCTCATCGAGGAGCAAGAGCTGCGGCTCGCACATCAGCCCCATCGCCACGCCGAGCATCTTCTCCTCGCCGTAGGAGAGCTCGGCGGCGCGCGCCTCGCGCGCGGCGTCGAGGCGGCAGAGCGCGAGCACCTCGCGCGCGCGATGGGCGAGCGTCTGCGACGCCTGCGCATGCCGGAAAAGCGTGGCGAGGCGCTGCCAGCCCAGGCGCCGCTTCAGCGCCAGATGCCCGGCGATCAGCAAGTGCTCGAGCGCAGTCAACTCCGGAAAAAGCTGGGGGTTCTGGAAGGTCTTGACGAGCCCGGCGGTCGCGATCTGGTGCGCCTGCCAGCCGGCGATGTTCGTGCCCTGCCACAGGATCACGCCGCTCGTCGGACGCGCGAGGCCGGCGACGAGATTGAGCAGCGTGGTCTTGCCCGAGCCGTTGGGGCCGAAGATGCCGATGATCTCGCCCTGCACGATGCTGAACGAGAGCTCCGCGACCGCCGTGAGGCCGCCGAAGCGCTTGGTGAGCCCGCGCACTTCAAGCATGGCGGCGGATGAGCTGCGCCGCGGCGCCGTAGATGCCCTGCGGCATCACGAGGATGCTGAAGATCAGGATCGCGCCATAGACGAGCGACCGGATCTCGGCCGAGAAGTGAATCAGATGCGGCAGCGCCGTGAGCACCAGTGCGCCGAGCACTGGCGCGGCGACGGCGCGGCGGCCGCCGAGCAGCACCATGGCGATGATGCCGAGCGAGGTGTCAATCGAAAGCAAGCCGGGCTCGAGCGAGCCGAGGAAGTAGGCATAGAGGCTTCCCGCGAACGCGGCCATGATGCTGCCCGCCGTGAAGGCGACGAGCTTGTAGCGGAACACATTGATGCCGAGCGTGTCGCCCAGCTCGTCGTTCAAGCGGATCGCCACAAACGCGCGGCCCATCCAGGAATGCACCAGCCGCCAGCAGACGACGAGCGTGATCGCAAGCGCGCCGAGGGCGACGTAATACCACGCGAGCGTGCCGTCGATCGGTCTTTCCTGCAGGTTGATGCCGAGGCTGCCGTTCGTCATGCTGTTCCAGTTGAGCACCGTGAGCCGCGCCATCTCGGAGAAGGCGAGGGTCACCACCGCAAAGTAGAACTCACGCAACCGGAAGCGGAAGCAGATCGCGCCGACGACGACCGAGATCGCCGCCACCAGCGCCGCGGCGAGCACCACGCCGCCCCAGTAGCCGACGCCCAGGTGCTTGCCAAAGAGATGCGTGGCGTACGCCGCGATGCCGAACGCCGCGGCATGGAACATCGAGAGCTGGCCGGCGTAGCCGAAGACGAGATTGAAGCTCACCGCGAGCATCCCCTGGAGGAAAGCGAATACCAGGATGGTGAGGACGAAATCGCTCTGCGTCGCGAGCGGCAGCGCGAGGAGCGCAGCCGCGACGAGCGCCGTGCCGGCGAGGCGCTTCATCGGCGGCCGGCGAAGAGGCCGGCGGGCTTGAAGAGCAGGATCAGCACCAGGAACACGAGCCCATAGGCGTCGCGGAACGCGAGCGGCAGATAGATCGAGCCCACGCCCTCGGTGACGCCGAGGATCACGCCGCCGAGCAGCGCGCCCGTCACGCTGCCGATGCCGGCGAGGATCGCCGCTTCCACCGCTTTCAAGATGAAGAGGCTGCCGAGCGTCGGCTCGAGCGAGTAAAGCGCCGCGTAGAGCGCGCCGCCGAGGCCCGCGAGCCCGCACGAGTACACCACGACGCCGCTCTGCAGCCGCGCGGTGGCGACGCCCATCAGCGCCGCCGCTTCCGGGTTCTGCGCGTACGCGTACGCCGCGCGGCCGGTCCACGTGCGCGTGAGCGCCGCATAGGTGGCGAAGATCACCGCGAGGAGCAGGGCAAATACCACGAGCTTCATCTTCGGCAGCACGAGGCCGCCGAGCATTACGATTCCCGGCAGCACGCGGTGCATCTCCTTCGGCGTCGCGGTAAAGACAAGAAGTGCGCACGCTTCGAGCACCGCGATCAAGCCGAGCGAAACGAGGAGCCCGTTGACGAGGTTGTTGCGCGTGAAGCGAAAGAGCGCCTGGTCGGCGGCGAGGCCCGCCGCCGCCGTGACGCCGACCGCGGCGAGCACGGCGAGCGGGTAGGGCAGACCGACGGTGTCGGCGAAGTACCACGCCGCGTAGGCGCCGAGCATCATGAACACGCCCAGGGCGAAGTTCACGATGCCGGTGATGCCGAAGGTCAGGGTGACGCCGAGCGCGACGATCCCATACAGCGTGCCGACGATCGCTCCATTGAGGAGCTGGCCGGCGATGAGCTGCGTCACTTAATGCGGCGTGACGCGCGTGGCCGTGATGGCGCCGCCTTTCCTCATGTGCAGCACGTCGAAGTCGAACACCGCCTCGCCGCTAGCGTCGTAGCGGAGGTTCCACAGTCCGTGGTAGTTCTCGGAGAGGAGCGCCTGCTTCACCTTGGCGACATCATCGACGGTGCCCGCCTTCTTCATCGCCTCCACCAGCATGTAGACGTGGTCATAGCAGGACGAGGAGCAAAGCGGCGCCTGGTCGTAGGGAAACTCGTTCGTCTTGTAGAACTGCTTATAGGCAGCGACGAACGCCTTGACCTTCGGCTCCTTCTTCTCCGCCTCCTCGAAATACTTCGGTAGATAGGCGATGTAGTCGTCGATCAGGTCCTTGTTCTTGAGCCCGGGGCCCATGGACCCGCGCACCAGGAAGAAGCGCTTGAAGAGCCCGGTCTCGGTCGCCTGGCGCACGATGTCGTAGAGCACCGCGTCGGTGTATCCGGGAAAGAGGAACTCGGGCTTCGCCGCCGCGAGTTTGGCGAGCGGCGCCGAATAATCCTTGGTCCCCGGCTCGAACAGCTCGATCTGCAGCTCGATGCCCGCCTTCTGGAAGATCGGCGAGTAGATGTCGACCGCCACTTTGCCGAAGGCGTCGTTCTGGAAGAGCATCGCGGTCTTCTTCGCGCCCTGCTGCTTCAGGTAGTCCACCATGAGCTGGCCGAAGCCGCTCGCGCCCGCGTCCCAGTTCCAGGTGCGGATCAGGTATTCGTGGTTCGGCTTGCCGAGCATGGCGTGGATCGCGGTCGCGCCGCCCATCATCAGGAACTTGCCGTTGTTCTGCGTCGCGTACGGCTCGATGCCGTTGAACACGTTGGTGAGGAAAGGGCCGAAGACGTACTTCACGCGCTGCTGCTCGAGCAGGCCCTTGATCTGGATGAGCGCTTCCTGCGGATTGCCGCGCGTGTCCTGCGACACGAGCTCGAGCTTGTACGTCTTCGCTCCGACCTTGAAGCCGCCCGCGCGGTTAATCTCGTCGATGGCGAGTCTTGCGCCCTGGTAGCCCATCCAGCCGTAGGTGGCGAGCGTGCCGGTCTGCGCTTCGATCTGGCCGATCTTGACCACATCCTGCGCCTGCGCTGCGAACGAGACGCCAAGCGCGGCCGCGCCCAGCACTGCCACCATGCGTCGGGTCATGTCTCCTCCTCCTCGTGCGCGAGACTGTAACATACGAGCCGCATATCACAAGGAGGAGCCCGTGCCCGAAGCGCCAGCCACAGCCGCCGCGTGCAAGAAGCGCACCATCACCGAGATCCGCGATTCGAAGAAGAGCGGCGAGAAGATGGTGTACACCTCGGTGCTCGACTACACCTCGGCAAAATGGGCCGAGACGGCGGGCGTGGACGTCTGCGTGGTCGGCGACAGCCTCGCCATGACGGCGCACGGCCATCCGAACACGGTCCCGGCGACGATGGACATGATGGTGCTGCATTCGCAGGCGGTGCGGCGCGGCGCGCCGAACACGTTCGTGCTCGGCTGCATGCCCTACCAGAGCTATCACACAGTGGACCGGGCCCTGGCGAACGCGACGCGCTTCATGCAGGAGGCGGCGTGCGACGCCGTCAAGCCGCAAGGCGGCAAGTCGCAGGCGCACATCCTTAAAGCGCTGGTCGACGCCGGCATTCCGACGGCCTCGCACATCGGCCTCAATGAAGATCCTCGAGGACGCGCTCGCGATCGAGGACGCCGGCTGCTTCATGCTCGAGTTCGAAGCCGTGCCGGCGAAGATCGCGGCACTCATTTCCAAGCAGCTCGAGATTCCGACCATCGGCATCGGCGCCGGCAACGGCACGGATGGGCAGATCCTGCTCTCCTACGATCTGCTCGGCGTATTCACCGACTTCAAGCCGAAGTTCACCAAGCGCTACACGAACCTCACCGAGGTCGCGGTCGCCGGGCTGAAAGCCTATGTCGAGGACGTGAAAACCGGCCGCTTCCCCGACGAGGACCACAGCTACGGCGTCGACGACAAGGAGTACGAAAAATTCCAGCGCCTGCTCGACCAGCGAAAGCACGCGTAGCCAACGGCAACACGCTCACCGACCGGGCGTACGTCGACCTCGAGGAGCTGATCGTCACGCTCGAGCTCCCGCCCGGGAGCGCGGTGTCGGAGGGGCTGCTGTCCAAGCGCCTGGGCATCGGCCGCACGCCGATCCGCGAGGCGCTGCAGCGGCTCGCGCGCGAGGGTCTGGTGCAGATCCTGCCGCGGCGCGGCGTCATCGTCTCCGAGATCAACGTCAAGACGCAGATGCGCCTGCTCGAGACCCGGCGCGAGGTGGAGCGCCTCGTCGCGCGCTGCGCCGCGCGGCGCGCGAGCGGCTCCGAGCGCGCGCGCATGGCGGAGCTCGCGCAGCTCTTCGAGCGCAGCGCGAAGAAGAACGACGACAAGGGCTTCATGCGCGTCGACCGCGAGTTCAACGAGTTGTGCGTCGCCGCAGCGAAGAACGAGTTCGCCGCCGGCGCCATGCGCCTGATGGCCTCGCTCTCGCGGCGCTTCTGGTACCAGCACTACAAGCAGGCGGCGGATCTCCCGGAGACGGCGAAGCTCCACGCCGACATCGCCCGGGCGATCGCCAAGGCGGACGAGCAGGGCGCGGCCAGGGCGACCGACCGGCTGATGGACATGATCCAGTCGTTCACCCGCGCCACCGTCACGGCGGAGGCTTGAAAAGCCGACGCCGGCGGCGCACAATGGGCACCAATATATTATTGATATATCAGAGGCCGCGATGACACAGCTCGGCGAAGCGCTCAGCGAACGCCACGCCATCGGCGCGAAACAGGCGAGGGCTCACGGTGATCATCTGGTGCCTCTCGCGCATGCAGCACGCCACCTGGGAGTGGCTGCTGGTGGTGCCGGTGTTCTTCTTCTCCAATCTCTTCGAGTGGTGGATCCACAAGTACGTGATGCATCGCCTCGTGGACGTCTTCGCGCTGCGCGCGATCTACGACCGCCACACGCGCCAGCATCACCAGTACTTCACCGACAACGAGATGACGGTCGATGCCACGCGCGAGTGGCGCATCATCTTCTTCCCGTGGCGCGCGCTCTTCACCTTCATGGCGCTCGGCACGCCGTTCGCGCTGCTGCTGGGCTGGGCGGTCAACCCGAACGCGGGCTACATCCTGATGGTGACAATCGTCGGCCAGTACCTGATCTACGAGACCTTTCACTACTGCTGCCACGTGCGCGACAACCGGTTCGTGAGGCACGCGCCCTTCATCAACACCATCCGGCGCCACCACTTCGTGCACCACAACCAGGGCGTGATGATGGAGCACAACATGAACCTCACCTTCCCGATCGCCGACTGGGTCATGGGCACCTCCGACCTCGACCGCGGGCTTCTCGGCCACGTGTTCAACGGCTACAGCATGAAGCACGTGAAGCCGCAGGTGCGCACGCGCGTCGAGCGCTTCATGAACGACGCGCCGGCGAACGAGTCGCGGCTCGCGCAACCGAAGGCAGCCTGACATGACGCCCGAACAAGTCCTCGCCATCCCGCCGCGCGTCCTCAAGCAGGAGAGCCGCGAGTTCTATTTCCGCGAGGGTTACCTCCTCGTCGAGCGCGCGATCCCCGAGGAGTGGATTCGGCGGCTGCGCGCGGCGACCGAAGAGCTGGTGGAGCGCGGCCGGCAGGTCAGCACTTCGGACAAGATCTTCGACCTCGAGCCCGGACACCGTCCCGATTCGCCTCGCTTGCGGCGGGTCTCGAATCCGGTCGAGCAACACCCGGTGTTCTGGGAGTACATCACGAAATCGCCGATCGGCGACATCGTCGCCGACCTCGTCGGACCCGACGTCAAGTTCCACCACTCGAAGCTCAACTTCAAGTGGCGGCAGGGCGGCGAAGAGGTGAAGTGGCATTACGACATCAGCTTCTGGCCGCACACCAATTACTCGCCGCTGACGGTGGGCACCTATCTCTACGACTGCGGCATGGACAACGGCCCGCTCGGCGTGCTGCCGGGAAGCCACAGCATCGAGCCGATGGCGTCGCAATACGACGCGAGCGGCAAGTGGACCGGCTGCCTCGGCGACGCGGACGTGGCGCGGATCGATGAATCGAAGGTGGTGTATCTCACCGGTCCCGCCGGCTCGCTCACGATCCACAACTGCCGCATGTGGCATTCCTCGCCTCGCAATCTGTCCGATCTTGGCCGCCCATTGCTGCTCTATACGCTCACCTCGGCCGATGCGATTCCGTACACGGTGAACCCGATCCGCTCGAAGTACGACCAGAGCATCATCCGCGGGAAGCCCGCCCGCTGGGCGCACCATGATCCGCGGCCGTGCCTGATGCCGCCTGACTGGTCGGGCGGCTACACGTCGATCTTCGCGCTCCAGCAGCAGGAAGAAACCGCGAGCGCGAAGTGAAAGTCCTGACGCAGGCGCAGGCCGAGCAGTTCTGGCGCGACGGCTACGTGCCGAAGATCCGCGTCATGAGCCGCGAGGACGCCGAGCGCGCCCGCGCGATGCTCGAAGACTACGAGCGGCGCACCGGCGGCCCGCTGCGCGGCAACCTGCGGCACAAGGCGCATCTCCTCTTTCCCTTTCTATCGGAGATCGTGCGCAACAACCGATTGCTGGACGCGATCGAGGACCTCTACGGCCCAAATCTCTACTGCTGGACGTCGAACTTCTTCATCAAGGAAGCGCGCAACCCGGCGTTCGTGAGCTGGCACCAGGACGCCACGTATTGGGGCCTGAGCTCCCCGGACGTGGTGAGCGCCTGGGTCGCGCTTACTCCGAGCAACATGGCGAACGGCGCGATGGGCGTGATGCCGGGCTCGCACAAGAAACAGCAGCTCCCGCATCGCGACACCTTCGACAAGAACAACCTGCTGACGCGCGGGCAGGAGGTCGCGGTCGAAGTCGATGAATCAAAGGCCGCCTATCTCGAGCTCGAGCCGGGCGAGGCATCGCTACACCACGTGCTTCTCGTGCACGGCTCGCCACCCAACCCCTCGAACCACCGGCGCATTGGCTTCGCCATCCGCTACATCCCGACGAGCGTGCGCCAGCTCCACGGCGAGGACAGCGCCACGCTCGTGCGCGGCATCGACACCGCCCGGAATTTCGAGCACGAGCCGATTCCGACCCGGGAGATGGAGCCCGAGCTTGTCGCGCTGCATAAGCAGATCACCGAGCGCAACGCCCAGATCCTCTATCGCGGCACCGAGATCAAGTCCTACGACGACCCGGCCGCGCGTGGCGCCTATCGCTGATCCCGCAGGGCCCGTAGATTGCGCAGAGCGAGCCGCCGCCGCTGGTCGACAAGGCGGCGATCGCCATTCTTCGGACGCACGGATCCGCGACGATTCCGTACGGTAGCGGGACCCTTTTTCAAATAGCCGATTGCGGCTTTGTGGTCACCGCGGGTCACGTCGTGAAAACGGCGCACGCGATCCGTGACGCATCAACGCGACCGCTCGAGCGCATCCCGCGGCTGTCTTTGCCTTCGATCTGCTCGCCTTTGGGCGTATCGGATTTGCGCTCGCAGCATTTGACGAGGAACGCGCAACGTGGAATGAGCGAATCGGTAAGAAATGCCCTGTGCGGAAACCTCACGGTCGGTCTCTAACACGGCGGTCCGTCAATTGATGCCTTACAAGCCTTCCAGCTCAGGCGCCACTTGGGTACGGCCTTTGCGTAGCACACGTTTAGGCCGAGCCGGTGCGTTGCCGCAACCAACTCCACGGTAAACGACTTCCGCTCCGTCCCGGCCTTTCCGAATGAGGAGGTTGTATGGCAGACCGCTTCGGAGGGGAGGTGAGGCCGGGCGAGCGACGAGTCTTGCGCGACAGGCGCGGTCGGGATGACGTAGCCCAGGAAGCTGCCGAAGCCGATAGGACGGCGGCGGAAGACCGCCGCGAGAAGTCAGAGGCTCGTCGGGAGGATGCCGAGTGGGGGCGTCGTGCCACAGAGCGTGAACGACGAGGCGAAGTTGAAGACGTGCGCTCCATTGCTGAAGAGGCTCGTAAGGCGGCTCTAGAAGCGCGCACAGAGGCAAAGGAGACGCAGCGGCGCTTGGACGAACAATTCCAGGTAGTTCGCGAGATGCAGGCGACCCTTAGCCGCATAAGAGGAAAGCGAGGCTAATTCCGACGAGGATAAAGGCTCCGTTGAGACCACCGCCAGTGACGGACCACCTCCGCTCCGCTGATGCGGAGGAGGTCTTTTAGGGGACGCGCGGCGCCGCGAAGTAGGTGTAAACCTCATTACTGGCCGCGACGGCGAACCGGCGCTCACCGCCTTTTCAGCGGCCGTAGCGCGCCCGCACCGGAACTCCCTCCAGCTCCCGCGCGGGCAATCCGGGCCTCGGTTCACCGGGCCCTTTTTTTCGGGCTGGGAAGGGGAGCGGCGCATTTAGCGCGCCTCACGCGCAGGCCTCGCACAGCACGCGCGTTCGATTCCCGCCGCCAGCACCGAACTCGGGTGCGATGCGCCGATTTCGTTCGAGCTCAGGCGGACGGTGTCTCCGCCAGAACTGATGTGTGCGTGCGCGGGTTACTGGTTCAAGAGCGGGATGCTCTTATAGTCCTTCGGCGCCGGGATCGACGTGAGATACGCGTGAATGTCGGCGAGGTCGGCGTCCGAGAGGATTTCCTTCGGATACGGCGGCATCGGGCCGTTGGAGTTGCGCACGAAGACATTGAACGCTTCGAGCGGCATGGGCTTGGGCGCCAGCGGCTTGCCGGCGGCGCCGCCCTGGCCGACGTAGCCGTGGCACTGCCAACAGCCGTTCTTCTCGAAGGCGATCTTTCCTTTCTGCGGATCGGCGGCTAGAGCACTGAAGGGCAGGGCGCAGAGGAGCAGTGCCGCGGCGCAAGCTTTGAGTGGCATGCGCGTTCTCCTCAGCGAGGTTGCGTCCAGACGTCGAGCAGCGCGGGCTGGCCCGCAAGCACGACCTTCACGGCTTCGCGCAGCGCCGGTCCGAGCTCGGCCGGATTCTTGATCGGACCCTTGGCCCACCAGCCCATCGACTCGGCGAGCTTGCGGTAGTCCAGGTCGGGATTCTCGATGCGCGTGCCGACGGGACCGGCATCCGGGCCGTTGTTCGACTTACGGTTGCGGAAGTTCGCCATGCGCTGGACATGCATCACTTCCTGGTGGTAGCCGCGGTTGTTGTGCATCACCGCGAGCTGCGGGATCTTGTGATGCGCGGCGGTCCACAGAACGCCCGGCGCGTACATGAGGTCGCCGTCGGCCTGAATATTGACGGAGAAGCGGCCGAGGTCGCGGTTGGCGAGCGCCGCGCCGACCGAGGCAGGCGCGCCGTAGCCGACGCCGTAGCCGCCCGAGCGGCCGAGCCACTGGTAGTGCTTCTCGATCGGCCAGAGGCGGTTCAGCCAATTGCTGACGTTGCCCGACTGCGAAACGATCGACCAGTCGGTGTCTTTCACCGCGTTGTAGGTCTCGATCGAGAGGCGCGCGGTGCTGATCGGGCTCGCGTCCCACGCGAGCGCCGCCGCCTGCTTGCTGCGCGCTTCGTTCTCGGCGTGCGCCTTCTTCGCCGCTTCGCCACGCTGCGCAATGGCGCCGCGTTTGGCGGCCGGGACGGCGGACTTCACCGCCTCGATGAGCGCCGGCAGCGTCGCCTCGGCGTCGGCTGGCATTTGCACGTCGATCGACTGGAAGCGCTGGAAGTCCTGGTAGTTCGCCTTGGTGATGAGGTCGGAGGAGTTGATGCTGACGAGCTTCGTCGTTGGCTTGATGCGCGCCTGGTTCTCGCCGACGCCGTTCTCGCCGTTGTCGGTCCACGAATTCACCACGCCCCAGAAGTCGGCGAGCTCGAGGCCGAGGATGACGTCTGCGCCCGAAATCGCCGCGGGCGACGTGCTCAAGTAATGCGTCTTCGGGAAGTTCGTGCGGCTGCCGATGTCGACGACGCGCGCGTTCAACGTCTCCGCAAGCTGCACGAGGAGCTTCAGCCCATCCTGCGAGCGCGCCATGCGGTCGGCGACGATCACCGGATTGTCGGCGGCGGCGAGAAGCCGTGCGGCTTCCTTCACCGCGCCCGTGTCGCCGGCGGGCGGCGAGCTTGGCGTGTAGCGCGGGATGTAGAGCTTCTCCTTGCCGTGCGTGCGGATCGGCTCCTGCTGCAGGCCCGCGTCGAGCGAAATCATCACCGGGCCGTAGGGCGGCGTCATCGCGATCTTGTAGGCCCGCACCATCGACTGCGCGAAGTGCTGCAGCGACACCGGCGTGTCGTCCCATTTGGTGAAATCGCGCACCAGCGCGTTGATGTCCTGCGCCGAGTGGAAGGTCGGCACGCCCGGCGGCCGGTGCGCCGCGTCGAGGTCGTTGCCGCCAATCACGATCATCGGCACGCGGTCGCACCATGCGTTGTAGATCGACATCGAGGCGTGCTGCAGGCCGACCGTGCCGTGGCAGAGCGTCATCAGCGGCTTGCCCGCGACCTTGAAGTAGCCGTGCGCCATCGCGGCGGCCGATTCCTCGTGCATGCAGGTGAGGAACTCCGGCATCTTGTTGCCGCCGTAATTGACGAGCGACTCGTGGATGCCGCGGTAGCTGGAGGCGCAGTTCGCCGGGCAGTACTTGATGTTGAGCGTCTTGATGACGTCCACCATGAAGTCGGAGCCCGGCGCGCCGCCGATCCGGTTCGGCGGGATCTCGCTCGGGATGCGCGTCTCCGCGGCGGCGACGTACTCGTTCGGCGGCAGCGCCGAGGGCTTCGGCGGCGTCGCTTCGTCGGCGGCACGCGCCGGCGTCGCGGCGGCGGCTGCGCCGGCGGCGACGATGGTAGTCAGGAACTGGCGGCGGTCGGTCATGCGGATCTCCTCGCTTTGCAGCGGCAATCTTAGCCCTGAAAAGGCGACGAATCGTCGTTCCCGTTTCGCGGGGCGACGTCTGCGCTACTTAGGAGAAGAGGGCTTCCGCCTGTACCGGCACGCGGCCGTATTCGAGGGTCTTGCGGATGCGGTAGGGCTCGCCGCTTGCAGTCTTGGGCTCGCGCGAGAGGTCGATGAGCCTCTGCGGCTTGAGCGGATTGCCGGCCGCATCGCGAACCACCATGATGCGCGGCTGCAGGCGCTTCGCCAGGTTCTGGCCGACGACGATGCCGGTCTCGCCGTTGCTGAGCTCCACCACGCTTCCCAGCGGGAAGATGCCGATGCAGCGGATGAACTGCTCGACGAGGTAGCCATCGAGCAGCGTGCCGCGGTGCTTATAGAGGATGCTGAGCGCCGTGGAGGGGGCGAGCGCCTCGGCGTAGGACCGGCGCGCGGTGAGCGCGGCGAAGGTATCGACGATGCCGGCGATCGAGCCCATCAGGCCGATTTCCTTGCCCTTGAGCTTTCTCGGGTAGCCGCTGGCGTCGTGGCGTTCGTGATGCAGGAGCGCGAGCTCCGGCAGCGCGCTCGGGAGCTGCGGCGTCGCGCGCAGGATGTCGGCCGAGTACTCGACGTGCTTGCGCAGCTCCACGAGCTCGTCTTCCGTGAGGCGCTCGCGCTTCTCGATCAGCGCGGTCGGCACGCGCACCTTGCCGACGTCCTGCAGGAGTCCCAGATGGCCAAGGAGCGCGATGTCCTCCGGCGACATCTCGAGGAAGCGGCCGAACACCGTCAAGTACACCGAGCAATCGAGCGCATGCGACTGGGTGTAATCGCCCTTTGCCTTGAGCTGGGTGAAGAGCAGCATCGCGTCGGGGTTGCGCAGCACGCTCTCGGTGAGGCCGTTGACGGCCTCGCTTACGCGCTGGGCATCCAGCGTCTCGCCCGCCTTGAGGGGCGCGAGCACCGCCTCGGCGAACGCCGCCGCGGTCGCGTCGTGCTGCTGCACCGCCGTGGCGAATTCCTTCTCGAGCGGCGCCTGCTCGGCGTATTTCGCGACCTTGGTGCGCGACAGGTCGACCGCGCTCCTCGCCAGCGTGCTGTCGGGCAGCTTCGCCAGCAATTCGCTGCGGTCCGGATCGACGAACACCAGCTTGCAGTGCTGCTGCAGGATGTCGATCTGCTCCTGGTTCTCGAGCACGAAGCCCTGGAACTTGAACGGTGTGTCGGTCCATGGCCGGTCGAGCTCGGCGACGTACATGCCGAATTTCAGCTCGCCGACGGGAACGGTCTTTCTCACCCTTGCAATGCCCCCTGTTCGCAGAGGTTACACTAACCTCAATGCTCGATCCGAGTGAGAAATCGTTCGCGGCCGGTGCGCAGGCGCCAGTGCCCGACGTTGAACGCGAGCGCTGCGACTTCATCTATCGCCGCGCGCTGCCGGGCACCGGCGCGGCGCTCGCGTTCAGCCTGCTTCTGTCCGCGTATCTCCTGCGAGTGCGGCCGGCGGAGCTCGTGCTGCTTTGGCTCGCGCTCGCGATCGGCTGCGCCGGCTACTTCGCCGCGCTCGCGCTCGCCTATCGCCGCTCGCGCGAGAGCGCCGAGCCGCAGCTCTGGATCCGCCGTGCGGCGTTCGCCGCCGCGATGCTCGGCGCGAGCTGGGGCTTCGCTGCCGCGGTGTTCTTTCCCGGCGCGCAGGACGAGCAGGTGCTGATTGCGTTCGTCGTCGCGCTCGTCACCGCCGGGGGCCTGCCGCTCTTCTCCACGGTGTGGTGGCTCTACGCGCTCTATGCCGCGGCGGTCATCCTGCCCTTCAACGTGGTGCTCTTCGCCCACGGCACGGCGTTCTTCCGCGTGTTCGGCGCGGTGGTGCCGCTCTTCTATCTCGCCGCAGTGGCCGCCGCGCACGAGCTCGCCAGCGTGTTCGCGAGCGCCTACGGCGTGCGCAGCGCCTACCGGCGGCTGGCCGACGACAACGCCGAGGTGCAGACCCAGCTCGCCGAGCAGCTCGACAGCCTGCTGGAAGCGCACCGCGAGGTGCAGGCATACGGCCGCAAGCTCGCGCTCTTTTCCGAGCGCGCGCCGATCGCGGTGCTCGAGACCGATGCGCGCGGCACCATCCTCGAGATGAATCCCGCGGCGGAGAACCTCTTCGGCTGGGCGGCCTCCGAGATGCTCGGCCGCAATGTCGTGACGATGCTTCTCGGCGGCGACGACGTCGCGCGCACCGAGCAGTGGTGGCGGGACTTCATCGCCGCCGGCAAGCCCGAGACGCTCGTGGTCGACGAAGTCCTGCGGCGCGATGGCCTCGCGCTCGCGTGCGAATGGACGCTCACGCCGCTTCTCGACGAGGACGGCAAGGTCTCCACCATCGTCCTGCACGGACGTGACATGACGCAGCAGCGCGCCTCGGAGCGCGTGCGCAGCGAATTCACTTCCACCCTTAGCCACGAGCTGCGCACGCCGCTCACTTCGATCCTGGGGTCGCTGCAGCTTCTGCGCTCCGGCGTGATGGGCGATGTTCCCAAGGATCAGGATGAGCTGGTGGAGATCGCGGAGAAGAACAGCAAGCGGCTGCTCGACCTCATCAACGAAGTGCTCGACATCGAGAAGATCGAGTCGGGCCGCATGTCGCTCACGCCCGAGCCGGTGCAGCTCGATGAGCTGCTGCGCGAGGCGCTCACGCTAAACCAGGGCTTCGCCGACCGCTTCTCGGTGAAGCTGCGGCTCGAGGGCGAGCCACCCCGGGTCATGGTGCGCGCCGACCGCAAGCGCTTGATGCAGGTGGTGACGAACCTGCTCTCGAATGCCGCCAAGTTCTCGCCGCCGAATGGTTCGGTCGACGTGATGGCGTCGCGGCGCGAGGGGAACGTGCGCGTCGGCGTCGGCGACCGCGGACCCGGCATCCCGGAAGCGTTCCGGAGCCGCATCTTCGGGCGCTTCGCGCAGGCGCACTCGGCCGACTCGCGCATCAAGGGCGGCTCGGGTCTCGGGCTCGCGATCTCCAAGCGCCTGGTCGAGATGATGCAGGGCGTGATCGGCTTCGAGGAGCGCCAGGGCGGCGGCACCACGTTCTTCTTCGAGCTCCCGGTGCTCGCCGCTGCCGAGCGCGACGCGGCGGGACCGGTGCGCGTGCTCATCACCGAGCAGGACACGGTCGCCGCCGAGTACCTGGCGATGGTGCTCGAGAAAGCCGGCTACCGGGTCGATCACGTGCCGAACGCGCAGGACTCCAAGGTGCTCCTCGAGCGCTGGCACTACGGCTGCTGGCTCCTCAACACGCGACTTCCCGACGCCGGCGACGCGCTCGCGCTCCTGGACGAGCTGCAGGCGCAGCTTCGCGATACGCGCGTCGTGCTGCTCGCGAGCCTCGGCACCGATCGCGTGCCCGTCCCCGAGTCCAAGCGGCAGCGCATCGTCGACTGGCTCGTCAAGAACGACTCCCGCGAGCGTATCCTCGACGTCGTCGAGGACGCGATCGGCCCCGCGCTACCCCGGGCCGCGGCCTAAAGTTCAGAGCCGCAGCAGCTTCGCCGCCGTGTCGCCGAGCATCGCGGCGCGCTCGGCATCGCTCAACCCGGGCGTATCGAAGACGTGCTCCACCGCGGTGCTCGTCCAGCCGAACGGGTCGTCGGTGCCGAGCATGAGCTGCGAGGTGCCGACCTGCGCCGCGAGATGGCGCAGCGCCTCGGGCGAGAAGACGAGCGTGTCGTAGTAGAGCTGGCGCAGGTACTCGGTCGGCTTCTTCTTGAGCGGCACCGCCGCGCAGCGCTCGGGGAACGTGAGGCAGATGTGGTCCGAGCGATCGGCGTACGAGGCGAGATAGCCGCCGCCGTGCGCCGCGCAGAGCTTGAGACCGGGGAAGCGATCGAGCGTGCCTTCGTAGATGAGATGCGAGAGCGCGAGCGTCGTCTCGAGCGGATTCCAGATGGTGTTCTCGAGGCCGCCGTTGCCGCGCAGGCGGTTTGCGAGATCCGGCGTGCGCTGCGGGTGCATGAAGACGAGCACGCCGAGCTCCTCGGCCTTCGCCCAGAACGGATGGAACTTCGCCTCCGACAGTTCCTCGCCCTCGACCGAGCCACCGATCGCCGCGCCGCGCAGCCCGAGCTTCTTCACCGCCTGCTCGAGCTGCTGCGCAGCGAGATCCGGGTACTGGAGCGCGACGCTCGCAAAGGCCACCAGGCGGTCGCGATGCTGCGCGCAGAGCTCGGCGAGCCGCTCGTTCTGCAGCTCGATGACCTTGGTCGCCAAGTCGCGCTCGAGGGCGTACCAGGTCGGATTGATGCTGAGCGCCTGCAGGTCGATGCCTTGCGCATCCAGGCGCTTCAGGCGTTCCTCCCACGTGATGGCGTAGACGCCCGCGCTCTTGTGCTTCATCAGCGCTTCCGCCTCGGGGATGACGCAGTGCGCGTGCACGTCGATCGTCTTGATGCGCCGGCCGGCGACGCGCACCTCGCGCCGGCGCACCTGCGCATGCGCCTGCGGCATGAGCGCGCAGCCGACGAAAAGGAGGAACTCGCGGCGGCCGGTCATGCGCCGGTCCGCCGCTTCTCGTCGGCGAGCGTCTTGAAGAACGCCTCGTGGTCGCGGTGCGCCTTCAGCTCGATGCTCGCGGCCTGCACCATTCGCCCGACGTCGCCTCGCGTCACGGCGACATGGTAGCGCCTACTTCGTGCTGCTCGTGCCGCCCGCCGCGGCGCCGTGCGCTTGCGCGACGCGCTGCGCGAGCTGCAGGTGCTCCTCGATCTTGGCGTGCGCCTTCTGCACGGCGGCCTTGAACTCGGGGTCCTTGGCCTTGGCGGCGATGTCCTGCGTCTCCTTGGCGTCCTTCTGGTGGTCCTTGACCATCTGCTCCATGTACTTCTTGTCGAACTCGGCGCCGGAGGCGCGCTCCATCATCTTCATCTCGGCCTTGTCCTTGAGGCTGCCGGACTGCGGCAGCGCCACGCCTTTCGACTTCGCCAGCGTCTCGAGCTCGCTCAGCATCTGCTGGTGGTCGCTCGCCATCTTCTGCGCGAACTCCTTGACGTCCGCGCTTTGCGCCTTGGCGGCGGCCGCCTTGCCGCCCTCGATCTCGTTCAGGTTCGCCTGCGCGAGCTGCTTCATCGCCGCGGCGTCGGCGTTGTCGATCTTCTGGTCGGACTTCTTCAGCACCTGGGCATACGCGGCCGGCACGGCGAGCACGGCGCCGAGCGCGATGGCTGCGAGCGTCTGGGTGTAACGCATAACGGGCTCCTAGCGGGTTATAGACGCCCGATCGGAGCAATCCCTGTGCCTAAGAAAGGGGGTCGCTGGGCGCCACGTCGAGCAGCAGGTCGATGAGGAGCACCACCTTGTGCTCGGGGATCACGGTGTAGCCATTCGTCCAGATCTCAATCAGCCTTGCCGGTACGTCGAGGCGCGCAGCCACCTCGTCGAGCCCGAGCGCGTCGAGCGCTTGCAAGAGCTCCGGCGTGAACACGAGGTCCGTCATGCGCGGCGTAAGGTGCGCCTGAACGGCGCATTCCTGCGCGTCACTACTTCACGGCCCCGGCCAATTCCTCGAGTGCCACATCGGCCCACGGCTGGGTGAACTCGGTGCAGCCCATGTTGAGCTCGCCCGAGCGCAGCACGCCGCAGGGCCGCGCGAACGCATCCGGATACACGCCGCGGCGCGCCGTGCTCACCGGGAATGCCGCCTCGAGCGCGCGCAGGTCCTCTGCCGCGAGCGCCGGGTCGGCGATCACGCACTCGCCGCCGCTCATGTCCATGCGCGGGCGGTGGAACGCGTCCTCGAGCGTGAGCCCGTAGTCGATGAGGAACGAGATGAGCTGCAGCACGGCGCCGACGATCTTGCGGCCGCCGGCGGCGCCGAGGGCGAAGCGCTCGCCTTTGGCTGTCTCGCCCACGACCGGACAGTAGTTGCCGAGGCAGCGCTTCCCCGGCGCGAGCGAATTGGGCTTCCCCGGCTCCGGATCGAACCACATGATGCCGTTATTGAGCAGCACGCCGGTCGACGGGGACACGATGCGCGCGCCGAAGATGGAGAGCAGCGTCTGCGTCACCGCGCATAGGTTGCCGGCGCGGTCGACGATGCTGAAGTGCGTGGTGCAGCTCTCGCGGTCGCCGGCGGTCTGCAAGCGCTGGCGCCAGTGCCGCGCGAGCGCGCGCGCGTAGTCGGCATAGCGCGGCCTCGCCACTCGCGCGAGATCATGCAGGCACTCTGCCAGCATCGGCCCGCCGGTCATCTCGGGCGCCGCGTGGATGTGGGCGCCGCGGTAGCGCACCTCCAGCGGCGCGCCAAGCTGCGCGCGGTACGACGCCAGGTCTTCGAGCGAGAGGCAGCCGCCCTTGTCGCGCACGTCCTTCACAATCGCGGCGCCGATCGAGGTCCAGCCTGAGAGCGGCGGCCATTTGCCGTCTTCCAGAAACATGGCCGCCGCGTCCGGATCCAGCGAGAGCGGCCGCGCGGTGGAGGCGATGAGCAGGCCCGCGTACCAGTCGAGGAGCATCCCTTCGCGCGCAAGGCGCACGGCCGGCGCGACCACCCGTCGCCAGGGCAGGCGGCCATAGCGCTGGTGCGCGAGCTCCATGCCGGCGACGACGCCGGGCACGGCGACGGCGGTGGCGCCCTGCACATTGCGGTCGTCCTGCACGCGTGGCCAGGAGAAGAGCTCGGGATCGCGGCCGCCGACCACCGGATAGTCAGCGGGGTTCAGCGCTGCGGGCGAGCGCATGCCGTAGTCGACGACGTACGCCTTCTCCTGAGCCGCGCGCCAGATCACCATCGCGCCGCCGGCGGCGATGCCGCTCATCCACGGCTCGACCACGCCGAGCGCAAAGGACGTCGCTACCGCGGCGTCGATCGCGTCGCCGCCCGCCGCCAGGATCTCGGCGCCGACCTGCGCCGCGCGCTTGTGCTGCGCCGCCACCACGCCGGCGCGCGTCGCGACGACGCGCTTGCGCACGAGCTGCGTATCAGAGAAGTTGTCGTTCAAATCGGGGACGGGTCCGTAATTTTCGTGAAAGCTTTATCCTCGAGGCGCGGCTAGTTCGATCCTTGCAACAGAATTACGGACCTGTCCCCGAATTCGCCTTGGCGTAGCGCACGATGTCGGCGTGCGTGGCGAACCAGACGCGCTCGTGGCCGCGGATGTGGCGGATCAGCTCCTCGAGGATCCAGATGCGCGAGCGATAGCCGGTGACGTGCGGATGCATGGTGAGCTGGAAGATGCCGCCTTCGCGGTACGCGGCGTCGAACTCGCGCTTGAAGATGTCGTAGACGTCCGCCGGCGGCGTGTAGGGCCTGAGCGCCGCGAAGCGGTTCATGTTGAAGTAGACCGCGTCGTCGCGGATCCATTCGACCGGCAGCTCGACCACGCCGCTCGGCTTGCCATCCATCTCGAGCTCGTAGCAATCGACGTCCGCCATGAGCGACGAGTCGTAGAGGAGGCCCATCTCCTTGGTGATGCCGAGCGTCTGCGGGCTGAAGTCCCACGATGGCGTGCGGATGCCGACCGGTCGCACGCCGCAGAGTTTTTCCAGTGTGTCGGCCGAGCGCATCTGCAGCTCGCGCTCTGCCTCAGCGGGCAATTCCGAGTTGCGCTCGTGGATCCAGCCGTGGATGCCGATCTCATGGCCTTCGGCGATCACGCGGCGCTGCTCGTCCGGATAGAGGAGCGCCGTCACCGCCGGGACAAAGAAGCTCGCCTTGACGCTCGCGCGCGCGAGGATCTCGAGGATGCGCGGCACGCCCTGGCGAGCGCCGTACTGGCCCTGGGAGAGCCGCCCGATCGACTGGCCGCCGTCGCGCAGCTCGTTCGTCTCGTGGTCGGAGTCGAAGGAGAGCGCCACGGCGCAGCGCGCGCCGCCCTGCCAGGCCGCCGGCCGCAGCGCGCGCCCGGCGCGCACGCGGCCGACGAGACGCCGCCATTGCTCTTCCTTCCACTGCCAGGGCTGAAGATCGCGTTCGTTCTTCATCGGGTGCCTGCCTTGATCTTGCGCGCGAGCTCGTTGATGAACCGCGCTTCCTTCTCCACGAACTCGGTAAATTGCGCCGGCGGCATGCCGACGCCCTCGAGCCCTTGGGCGTCGAACTGCTGCTTGACGTCCGGATCGGCGAGGGCGTTGCGCACTTCGGCGTGGATGCGCTTCACGATGTCGGGCGCCGCGCCTGCCGGCAGCCACAGGCCGAACCAGTTGATGAGGTTATAGCCCTCGAAGCCCGCTTCCTGCATCGTCGGTACGTCGGGGAGGCCCTTCCAGCGCTTCGCGCCGGTGAGCGCGAGCACGCGCACTTTGCCGGCGTGCGCCTGCTGTGCGGCGATCTGCGTGCCGACGAAGAAGAGGTCGATGCGGCCGGTGAGGACGTCGGTCATCACCTCCGCAACGCCTTTGTACTGCACACCGACGAGGTCGACGCCCGCCATCGATTTCATCAGCTCGGCCGGAATGTGGCTCGCCGTGCCGATGCCGGCCGAGCCGTAGTTGAGCTTGCCCGGATGCGCGCGCGCATGGGCGATGAGCTCCTGCACGCTCTGGTAGGGCGCCGCCGGCGGCACGATCAGCGCCTGGCCGTAGTTCTGCGCGGCGAGCGTCACGTGCGTGAAATCGCGCACCGGGTCGAACGGCACGTTGTCGTTGAACGGTGGCGTATTGACGTGCGAAGCGGTCGTGAAGAGCCAGGTGTAGCCATCGGCCGGCGTCTTCGCGACATAGGCCGTGCCGACGATGCCGCCGGCGCCGGCGCGGTTCTCGATCACCAGCGGCTGGCCGAAGCTCATCTTGGGCGCGAGCATGCGGATGATGAGATCCGGCGGCCCGCCCGGCGGCGAGGGCACGACGACGTGGATCGGCTTGGCGGGCCAGGGCTGCGCATACAGGGCCGGCGCGGCGAGCGCGAGCAGGAGGACGAGCGAGCGGTGCATACGGCTCAGAGCTGCGACTTGACGCGCTCCCATGTGAGCTGGTTTTGGTTCTCCACCGGGCGCAGGATGATCCGGTCCGGGGTGACGAACTCGTAGCGGCGCACGACGGTAGCGATGCCGCCGGGATTGAGGTTCGCTTTGCGATGATGCGTGACGGTGCGCGCCTTCTCGTCGACCGTGTAGGTGCCGAAGTAGGCGGTATAGCCGGTGATTGCCGCCTTCGCTTCCTCCGGCGTAGGCTGGGCGGCCGCGTATTTCGCGCGCGGCCGGTCGGGCATGATCTGCGCCGCCATGTTGCCGTGCGCGTCGTAGTAGATGAGTCCGCTCGGGCGCGCACCGCGGTTCGGATCCATCTTGCCGTCACCGCCCTTGATCTCCACGAGCCGCCAAGTGCCGATGAGCTGCTTAGCGCTCTGCGCGGTCGCGTCGGTTGCCGCGAACACGGCTAGAAGAACCAGCGTTGGTATGGCGCGCATGCCTGCCTCCTCTCAAAGGTGAATGCGGGCGCCCTCGCGCGCCGAGCGCACGATGGCTTCGAGCACGGCGACATTGTGCACTTCATCGCCGCCGGGAACGGCGAGCGGCCGGCGCGCAGCCGCGGCCTTTGCAAAATGCTCAAGCTCGGCGCGCTCGGTGCTCGTCTTGGGGAAGGTGACGAGCTCGGGGCGTTGCTTGCGCGTCACGTCTTGCGGGTCGATGAAGCAGCGCTGCAGCTCCCACGTGTGCAGATGCTCGACGTCGCCCACCTGCACCCAGCCCTTGGAGCCGAATATTTGCAGCCGCCACGTCTCGGCGGTGGCGATGACCGTGCCGAGATAGGCCGTGGCGCCCGAGCGGAGGCGGAAGAGCACCGAGGTGGTGTCATCCACGCCGAAGTCGTGCACCAGGCGATCGCTTTGCGCGAACACCGAGCCGATGGGGCTGCCGGCGAGATAGAGCATCGCATCGACGACATGCACGCCGCGGCCGGTCATGCCGCCGGCGGGCACCTCGGCCGGGTCGTGCCGCCAGTGCTCACGCGCGAAGCGGTAGGCGCTCGGGCCGCAGAAGTTGCCCTCGATGTGCAGGAGCTTCCCGAGCCGTGCGTCCTCGAGCATGCGTCTTGCCTCGACGAGCGCGGGCTGGAAGCGCCAGTTGTAGCCCACGGCGACGAGGCCGAGCGGCTTCTCGACGAACACGTGCTTCCCGGCGCGCGCGGCGGCGATGATCTGCTCGCAGTGCTGCGAATGCGGCGTGGCGAGCACCACCGCGTCGATGGCGCGATCGGCGAGCAGCTCGTCGTAGCTCGCGGCGAGCGAGATGCCGTGCTGCCGGCAGAAGTCCGCGGCCTTCTCCGGCGTGCGCGTCGCGCCGGCGACGAAGCGGATCTGCTCGCTCCTGCCCTGCACCGCGGCGACGAGGTTGCGGCCCCAGCCGCCGATGCCGACGATCGCCGCGCGGATCATCGTCGCCAGCGCGCCAGCAGCCGCGCGAATCCCCAGGCCGCAAGCCAGGCGACGGCGAGCCAGAAGAGCGCGAGGAAAACGAGCCCGAACGCCGTCGGCCCGCACCAGCCCCAGCCGCAGAGGCCATCGTTCTCCAGCAGACCCGGAACGCCGAGGCGATGGAAGAGGTAAAGCGAAAGGATGACAGGCATCACCACGACCGCGCCGTATTCACGGAGCGCCACCGGTCCGACATAGGCCGGAGCCGCAAGGAGGAAGTACGCTGCCACGAGCGCGCCGAGGATGGCGAGCGTGCGGCGCTCGAGCATTACGCGCCTGCGCCCGGCTGCGCGAGGCAGCGTCCCTGCTTCTCGAACCAGTAGACGACGTTCCCGGTGATGACGATGCTGCCGGACACCACCGCGCTCGCTGCCGCTACCGCGCCCGCGGCGACGAGGAGCTCGGCGCAGCCCTGTCCCTGACAGTGACCGAGCCCGCCGATCTGCACCGGCTGCATCGCCATGTGGCGTGCCTCGATGTGGCAGTCCTGGTCGTACATCACAGTGGTGAACGGCACGTACACGCAGCCGGCAAGGAGCGCCGCAACGCACGCGAGTGTCGCGCGGCGCGCCCGGCGATCGATCATGGCGCGCTCGGGCCGGAGAGCATCTTTACCAGCTGGTACAGATATTCGAGGCCGTCGTAGAACGACTTCACGGGCACGCGCTCGTCGCGCCCGTGGGCGCGGTTGTCGTCGATGTCGCCGGCGAGGCCCGAATGGCCGTAAGCCGGGATGCCGATCGCGCGCAGGAAGCGGCTGTCGGTGGCGCCGGTGCTCATCGTCGGGATCACGGGAATGCCGGGCCAGAACTGCGCTGTGAGCTTCTCGATCGGCTGCAGGATGTCGGGCCGCAGCGGCGAAGGTCCCGCGGAACCGAAGTCGCCGGCGAGCTTCACTTCGATCGCGTCGTCGGCAAGCACGCGCTTCAATGTCGCGGTCACCTCGGCGATCGGCTCGCCGGGCAGCACGCGACAGTTGACGTTGGCGCGAGCGAGCTGCGGCAGCGCGTTTGGCGCGTGGCCGCCGCTCAGCATGGTGGCGACGCACGTGGTGCGCATCTGCGCGTTGTAAGGCGGCTTCGCCGAGAGCCGGGCGATTGCCGCGGCGTCGGCGCGGCCCGCGGCGAGCGCTTTCATGTCCGCGGCGGTCTGCGGCTCCTCGAACGGCGCGGCGCGCGCGAACCAGGCGCGCGTCGTCTCGTCGAGCCTTATCGGGAAATCGTACTTGCCAAGGCGCGCCAGGCCCTCGGCGAGCCGGTAGATGGCGTTGTCCTTGCGCGGCAGCGAGCTGTGGCCGCCGGCGTTCTTCACTTCGAGGCTGTAGTCAACGTAGTTCTTTTCGGAGGTCTGCACGCCGTTGCGGATCGGCTTGCCGTTCTTCAGGCCGACGCCCGCGCCTTCGTTCAGCGCGAACTCCGCGTCGATGAGATTGCGCTGGTTCGCGATCAGCCAGCGGATGCCGAGGCCGTTCGCGTCGCCGATCTCCTCGTCGGTCGAGAGCGCGACGATGATGTCGCGCTCGGGGCGATAGCCTTCCTGCCGGTAGCGGATCAGGTTGGCGATGAACGCCGCCGCCATGAACTTGTCGTCGCCCGTGCCGCGGCCGTAGAAGTAGCCGTCCTTTTCCTCGAGCTTGAACGGGTCCATCGACCAGTCCTCGCGCTTTGCCTCGACGACGTCGATGTGCGCGAGCAGCAGGATCGGCTTCTTTGCGCCCGTGCCGCGCAGCCGGGCGACCAGGTTTCCCTTGCGCGGCGCGGGCGTGAACACGCGCACCTCGTCGGCGGCAAAGCCGGCCGCGCGCAGCCGCGAGCCCATCGCCTCGGCGGCCTTCGCCGTGTCGCCCGTGGTGGTGACCGTGTTGATCTCCACGAGCTCCTTATATATGTCGTAGGCGAGACGCTGGTGCGGTGCGAGCGGCTGGGCGGTCGCGATTAGCGGGGCGAGCAACAGGGCGAGAGAGGAGCGCATGCAGCGAATTATTGCCCTGACCCCGAATTGCTCATAGCCCCAGGTATGCCTGGCGCACGCGGTCATTGTGCAGCAGTTCGCCGCCCGTGCCGCTCATGACGATGCGGCCGTTCTCGAGCACGTAGGCGCGGCTCGAGATCTTGAGCGAGACGGCGACGTTCTGCTCGACGAGCAGGATCGTCATGCCGCGACCGTTCAGCAGGTGGATGGTGCGCAGCACTTCCTGCACGACGAGCGGCGCGAGGCCGAGCGACGGCTCGTCGAACATGATGAGCTCCGGCGCGCCCATCAGGCAGCGGCCGATGGCGAGCATCTGCTGCTCGCCGCCCGACATCGTGCCCGCGAGCTGCGAGCGGCGCTCTTTCAGCCGCGCAAAGAGCGCGAACACTTCCTCCAGGCGCCGCTTCGCCTCCTTGCGCGCGCGCGGGATCATCGCGCCCATCTCCAGGTTTTCGAGCACGGTGAGCGACGGAAACACTTGGCGGCCTTCGGCGACCTGGCCGATGCCGCGGTCGCAGATCACGTGCGAGCTCAAGCCCGCGATCGGCTCGCCGTTGAAGGTGATGGAGCCTGAGCGCGGCACCTCGATGCCGGCGATCGTGCGGATCAGCGACGACTTGCCGGCGCCGTTCGCGCCGACGATGGCGACGATGGCGCCTTTCGGTACCTCGAGCGACACGCGGTCAAGCGCCTGCGCGTCGCCGTAATAGAGGTCGAGGTCGCGTACCGTCAGCATTAGACCTCGGTCTCTTCGCCGAGATAGCACTCGAGCACCGCCGGGTTACGCACGACTTGTTCTGGGGTACCGCGCGCGATGACTTCGCCGTGGTGGAGCACGCAGATGTGGCGCGCGAGCGCCATCACGGCGCGCATCACGTGCTCGATGAGGAGGATGGTCGTGCCATCGGCGCGGTTCAGCTCGCGGAACACCGCGACCATCTGGTCGCACTCGGTGGGCCGCAGGCCCGCCATCACCTCGTCGAGGAGGAGCAGCTTCGGCTGCGTGGCGAGCGCGCGTGCCACCTCCAGGCGCTTGCGATCGGGCAGCGTGAGCGAGGACGCCGGCAGCTCGCGCTTCGCGCCAAGTCCCAGGCGCTCGAGTATGCGGACGGAAAGCTCGCGTGCGGCTCGCGCCTGCCGCTCGCGCAGGAAGGCGCCGACCATGACGTTGTCGAGCACGCTGAGGCCGGCGAAGGGCTTCACGATCTGGAAGGTGCGGCCGATGCCCGCGGCGCACACCTGGTCCGCGCGCAGGCCGTGGATCGGTGCGCTACCGAAGAGGATCTCGCCCGAATCAGGCGCGTAGACGCCGGCAATCATGTTGAATGTCGTCGTCTTTCCCGCGCCGTTCGGACCGATGAGGCCGTAGATCTCGCCGTGCGGTACGTCGAGAGACGCGTCGTGCACGGCGCGCAGGCCGCGGAAGTGCTTCGATACCGAGCGCACTTCGAGCAGGCTCACAGGCGAAGGCGCCTCGCGATCGGCGGCCAGATGCCGTGCGGCAGGAACATCACCACGCAGAGCAGTACGAGCCCGTAGAACACCTGTTTCACGCCCGGGATGTCGAGCCCGAGCGCGTTGAGCGCGTCGCTGATGCCGTCGGAGAGGAGCGTCAGCACCGCTGCGCCGAGCAGCGGGCCGAAGAGTGTGCCGACGCCGCCGATCACCGGGCCGAGGATGATCTCGATCGAGCGGCTGATGTGGAAGATCTGCTCGGGGAAGAGATTGTTGTAGTAGAAGGCGAAGAAGACGCCCGCCACGGCGGTCATCGCGGCGCTGATGGCGACTGCGAGGAGCTTCCAGCGGAACGCGTTGATGCCAAGCGCGCGCGCCGCTTCCTCGTCCTCGCGAATCGCCTGCCAGTAATAGCCCGCGCGCGAGCGCAGGAGCCGGTCCGCGGAAGTTGGCGAGGTCCCAGGTGTCGCGCTGCGCGACGCGCAGAAACATGCCGCCGGGGCCGCCGGTCCAGCCGAAGTGATCGAAGCCGATGCGCGTGAACTCCGCGAAGGCGATGGTGAGGAGCGCGAAGTACACGCCCGAGATGCCGAAGCGAAAGGCGAGAAAGCCGATCACTAGGCCGAGCGCCACGCAGAGCGCGATCGCGAGCCACAGCCCGGCCCACGGCCCGATGCCGTAGTAGAAGAAGAGCGCACCCGCCGCGTAGGCGCCGACGCCGACGTAGAGCGCGTGCCCGAGCGAAAGCTGCCCGGCGAAGCCCATCATCACGTTCCACGCCTGGCCGGTGTAGGCGAAGTAGAGGATCAGCGTCGCCACCGACAGCGCGTAGTTGCCGACGAAGAATGGAAGAGCCACAAGGATCGCCGCCAGGCCGGTCAGCAAATAAATCGGGGTCAGAGCCCTATTTCGATTCATGCGCGCTTCCCGAGCAGTCCCTGAGGACGCAACAGCAGCACGAGAATCAAAAGGCCGAAGCTGAACATGCTCTTCGCGGAGGGCGTGATGAAGAGGCCGGCGAGCGCCTCAGAGACGCCGATCAGCACGCCGCCGAGCAGCGCGCCGCCCATCGAGCCCAAGCCGCCGACGATCACGATGACGAAGGCAAGCAGCGTGTACGAGGGCCCGAGCGGCGGCGTGACGTCGACGAGGAGCACCATCGCGCAGCCGGCGATCGCCACGCACACCGCGCCCAGGCCGAAGGTGAGCGCGTAGAGGTGCTTGACGTTGAGGCCCACGATGCGCGCGCCGAGATAGTTGTCGGCGCAGGCGCGGATCGCCTTGCCGGTGAGCGTATAGCGGAAGAAGGCGAAGAACGCGGCCGCCGCGACCACGGCCGCGATGGCGGCGAACAGGCGCGCCTTGTCCACGAGGAGCGGTCCCAGCTCGAACGACTCGAGCTGGTAGTCGACCTGGACATTCCTCGCGTCTGGGCCAAACACCATCAGCATCGCGTTCACGAGGATGATCGCCACCGCGACGAGCAGCATGAACTGCGAGTGCTCCGGTCGTGTGATGAACGGGTTGATGAGTCCGGCCTGCAGCGCATAGCCGAAGACGAAGAAGGCCGCCGCGACCGGCAGCATGGCGAGAAACGGATCGAGCTTGAGCGCGGCGAAGAGCACCGTCGCCATGTACATGGCGATGGTCATCATCTCGCCGTGCGCGAAGTTCACCACGCGCACCACACCGAAAATCACCGAGAGGCCGAGAGCCATCAGGCCGTACACGAGGCCCGTCAGGATGCCCGAGACGACGACGTTCGCGACGAGATCGGCGGCCGGCATCAGCCGGAACCGAATTACTACGTCTTCTTGTAGCCGGGGACCGGGAAGACCGGCTTCGCGGTGGCCGCTTCCTGGGGCAGCACGACCGTCGGCAGCAGGTTCAGGTTCTGCACGCACGCCGAGCCGATGCCTTCGACCTGGCCCTTGTCGTTGAACTTGATCGGGCCGCCGAGCGACATCTTTTCAGTGATGTTGGTCTGCCGGATGGCCTCCGCGAGCGCCTTGGGATCGGTGCTCTTCGCGCGCTTGAAGGCGTCGGCGGCGATGAGGATCGCCTCGAACGTGAAGCCGACGTTCAGGCCATGGAACACGAGGTTGTCCTTCGGGTTCGCCTTCTTGAAGGCCGCCTCGACGCGCTTGGTCATGTTGGACTTCGGGTTGTACCAGGGAACGTTCGAGATCGAGTACTCGGAGAGCTTGCCCAGGGTCTTGAAGTACTGCTCCTCGTACATCCCCGGCGAGCCCGGGCTGACGATGCCCATCGGCTGCCAGCGCTGCTTCACCATCTCGCGGCGCAGGATGATGGCGTCGTTCAGCCGGCAGA
The DNA here is from genome assembly GCA_005883675.1 of Betaproteobacteria bacterium. GTDB lineage: Bacteria > Pseudomonadota > Gammaproteobacteria > Burkholderiales > SG8-39 > SCGC-AG-212-J23. Next base: position 6,538 of record VBCM01000139.1, on the reverse strand, counting down.
CGAGCAGCAGGAAGTCGGCGTTGGTCGCCTTGGCCTTCGACACTTCGACCGAGAGGTCCTTGGCCGCCGGGTCGTAGCCGATCTGGTCGACGATCTTGAAGGGCAGCTGCGTGCGCCGCGGCAGCACCGCGTTGATGCCCTTCGCCATCGCCTGGCCGAAAGTGTCGTTGACGTGCATGAACACCGCCGTGCGCGGCACGGTACTGGTCGCCTGGAAAAGCTCGCCGATGAGATCGAGGCCGTTGCGAACGATGTCGCCTGCCGTCTGGAAATTTCGGAACACGAACTTGTAGCCCTGCTCGGTGATCTGCGGCGCGGCGGCGATGTTGATGACGAACGGGATGCCGCGCTGCTCCGCGACCTGGGCGATGGCGGAGGCCGCCCCGGAGTCGAACGGCCCGACGAGCACATGCGCGCCCTCCTGGATCAGGCGCTCGGCGCGCGTGCGCGCCGTGTCGACGTTCGACTCGAAGTCGGCGTTCATCAGCTCGAGCTCGACGCCGAGCAGCTCCTTGATCACGCCGGGCGCCAGATCCGCGCCCTTCTGGCATGACTGGCCGATGAAGCCGAGGTAGCCCGAGCGCGGCAGGATCACGCCGACCTTCAGCTTCTGCGCCTGGGCGCGCACGATCGCGAATGGATTGACAGCGGCAAGCGCACCGGCGACGGCGAGCGCCTTGTTGAACTGGCGGCGTTTCATCGGCCCCTCCTTGGCGGCCGGTATTCTAAGCGCTGCTAGGCGAGCAGCCAGCGCTTGGCTTCTTCTTCGGTCTGGAAGCGCCGCGCCTGCAGCCCGAGGCGCCCGGCCTCGACCACCGCGGCGTCGTAGACGGCGATGAGCGTCGCGCTTTTCGCGACCAGCGCCAGGCGAAAGTCCGCCGGTACGCCTGCAAGCGCGAGCGAGCGTAGCGCGTCCCGGCCGGCGAGATGATAGAAGGGATCGATGGTCGCGATGCCAATCAGCAGCACGCGGCTGGACTGGCGCGTGAGGCATTCATTGGCGAAGATGCGGTAGCACTGCTGGACTTCATCGGCGAGCCCGGGACCGACCGTGACGCGCAGGTAGCGCTCCTCCTGGTCGATCTCGCAGCCGGGATCGTGGCGAATGGGGGTGGCTGAGGTCATGGTGCGAGCCGTGCTTGCGCTGCGCCGTGCAACCGCGGTGCCGCTGTCGCCGCCCGCCGACTGCATGTCGCGGAAGCCTTACACTGCGTGCTCATGAACCGACGTTTGCGTGCGGTGCGGCTCGGCCCGCGCGACGTGCTCGTCGAGCGGCGCGCGGGCGGCGTCATTCATTTGCGCTCGCCGCACGCGCTCGGGCCTTATCCGCAGCATCTCCTCGAGCCCCTCGCGTATTGGGCCGAGCGCGCGCCCGAGCGCGCGCTCTTTGCGCAGCGCGCTAAGGCCGGCGGCTGGCGCACGCTGAATTACCGCGATGCGCTGGTCAGGGCGCGGCGTGTCGGGCAATTCCTGATTGAGAAGGAGCTCTCGGCCGAGCGGCCGCTCGCGGTGCTCTCGGGCAACGATATCGAGCACGCGCTGCTGCATCTCGGCGCCATGTACGCCGGCATTCCTTACGCGCCGATCTCGCCCGCTTACTCGCTGCTCTCCACTGATTTTGGCAAGCTGCGCGCAGTGTTCGATCTGCTCACGCCCGGGCTCGTTTTCGTCTGCGATCGCGCGGCCTACGCCAAGGCGCTCGATGCAGTGGCGGTCCCGCGCGGCATCGAGGTCATCGATCGTGTGACCGAGCGCGAGCCGTCGCGCGCACTCGAGGAGGCGCATGCGCGCGTCGGCCCGGACACCATCGCCAAGTTCCTCTTCACCTCCGGCTCCACCGGTACGCCGAAGGCGGTGATCAACACGCAGCGCATGTGGTGCGCCAATCAGATGATGGCGCGTACCGCGCTCGCCTTCGTGCAGGACGAGCCGCCGCTCCTCGTCGAATGGGCGCCCTGGCATCACACCGCGGGCGGCAACAAGGACCTCGGTCTCGTGATCTTCAACGGCGGCACGCTCTATATCGACGAGGGCAAGCCGCTCCCCGGGGCGATCGAGGAGACGGTGCGTAACCTGCGCGAAATCGCGCCCACGTTCTATTTCACCGTGCCGAAGGGTTACGAAGCGCTGCTGCCTTACCTGCGCGAAGACGAGGCGCTGCGGCGCAATTTCTTCAGCCGGGTAAAGATGCTGTGGTTCGCCGGCGCCGGCGTCTCGCAGCATGTCTTCGACGAATACAGGGAGCTCGCCTACCGGACTTGCGGCGAGGAGGTGCTCTTCGGCACAGGGCTCGGTTCGACCGAGACCGCGCCCTTCACCATGGGCCGCACCTGGCCCACCGACGATGCGGCGAACGTCGGCCTGCCGCCACCCGGCGTCGACATTAAGCTCGTGCCGCTCGAAGGCAAGTACGAGGCGCGGCTCAAGGGCCCGCACATCACGCCGGGCTACTGGCGCGAGCCCGAGCTCACGCGTCGCGCGTACGACGAGGAAGGCTATTACCGTCTGGGCGACGCCTTCACCTTCGCTGGCGGCGATCCGACCCAGGGGCTGCTCTTCCAGGGCCGCATATCCGAGGATTTCAAGCTGGCGACCGGCACGTGGGTGCATGTCGGCAGCGTGCGCGCCGCCTTCATCGAGCACTTCACACCGCTGGTGCGCGACGTGGTGATCGCCGGTGACCGGCGCAACGAGCCCGCAGCGCTCGTCTTCCTTGCCGCGCCGGCGCCGCGCGAAGAGCTGGTGCGGCGCCTGCGCTCGTTCGCCGCGACCGCAACCGGCAGCTCGAACCGCATCGCTCGCCTGCTCGTGCTCGATGAGCCGCCGTCGCTGGATGCAGGCGAGATGACCGACAAGGGAACCATTAACCAGCGCGCGGTGCTTGCGCGGCGCGCCGCGCTCGTCGAAGAACTCTACGCCGGCTCGCCACGGGTGCTGGCCGCATGATGGAGCTGCCTTCGGCTACCGAGCTCGAGGCCGCGGCGCGCGTCGTCTACCGCCACATGCCGCCGACGCCGCAGTATCGCTGGCCGCTCCTCTGCGAACGCCTCGGCGTAGACGTGTGGCTCAAGCACGAGAACCACACCCCGGTCGGCGCGTTCAAGCTGCGCGGCGGCCTGGTCTATTTCGACAAGTTGGGAAAGGTGTCCGGCGTCATCGCCGCGACGCGCGGCAACCATGGGCAATCGGTCGCCTACTGCGCGCGCGAGTACGGCGTGCCGGCGACGATCGTCGTGCCGCACGGCAACAGCGCCGAAAAGAACGCCGCCATGCGTGCGCTGGGCGCACGCCTCATCGAGCATGGGCACGACTTCCAGGCCGCGTTCGAGCACGCGCAAGCGCTCGCGCAGGACGAGCGCCTGCACATGGTGCCGTCGTTCGACCGGCCGCTCGTGGCCGGCGTGGCGAGTGCGAGCCTCGAGCTGCTGGGCGCAGTGCCCGATATGCAGACGCTCTACGTGCCGATCGGCCTCGGCTCCGGCATCTGCGCCGCCATCGCGGCGCGCAATGCGCTCGGCTCGAGCGCCGAGATCGTCGGCGTGGTCTCCGCGCACGCGCGCGCCTATGCCGCCTCGTTCGCCGAGCGCCGTCCCCTCGAGCTCCCGGTGACGACGCGCATCGCCGACGGCATGGCGGTGCGCAAGCCCGATGCGGCGGCGCTGGAAGTCATCTGGCGCTACGTGGACCGCATCGTGGAAGTCAGCGACGACGAGGTGGGCCAGGCGATCGGGCTGATCTTCGAATGCACGCACAACGTCGCCGAAGGCGCCGGCGCCGCCGGCGTGGCCGCAATGCGCAAGGAGCGCGCGCGCCTCGCCGGGCGCAAAGTCGCAGCGGTGCTGTCCGGCGGCAATATCGACCGCGATGTCTTTGCGGCCGCGCTCGCGGGCTAAGGGTTCTCGGTGCGCTCGAAGCGCCCTTCGTAACGCACGTCGTCGCGCACGTACTCTCCAACCAGCATGCCATGCTCCGCTAAACGGTAGACGACGCGCGCGTTGTTGCTCAGGGTCGCCCGCAGCGATCCGTCGTCGGCCAAGGTCGCTAGGCTTTGCCCGTACACGCGATCCGGCGACGATAAGGTGCGCCGCTTCGGCGTGTCAAAGCTGTAGACGAGGAGCGCCCTGCCCTCCTCGGTCTGCCCAATGGTCATCGTGCCACGGGGTCCGTTCTTCGGTCCGTCCTTCCAGCTGCCCGCCCAGGATCCGAAGAACGCGCTGAGCGCATTCGCACCGGGCCCCGGTGATTTGGCAGGATCGGCAATGGCGCTGGCGGCAAGAGCGGCGCTGAGCAGCACGGCATGGTGAAGTCGCATCGCCACCACACTCTATCGTTAACGTTGTAAGTTGTCGGCATGGATGTCGCCAATCTCGTTGCCATCGATGTGCACACGCACGCCTGGAAGTCGGCGCTTGCCGTGGACGAGGCGCCCTCCGAATCGCAGCAGGCCATGGGGCGCTATTTTCGCTACCAGCCGCAGCACGCGACCGTGCCGGAGATGGCCGCCTATTACCGCAAGCTCAACATGGCGTTCGTCGTCTTCGCCGTCGACAGCCCGCGCGAGAGCCGCAAGATCACGAACGAGGAGGTGGCAAAGCTCGCGCACGAAAATAGCGACGTCGCCATTCCCTTCGCCAGCATCAACCCGCATCGCGGCGCCGAGGGCGTGGCCCTGGCGCGGCGCCTGATCAGGGAGCACGGCGTGCGCGGCTTCAAGTTTCATCCGTCGGTGCAGGATTTCTACCCGAACGATCGCCTGGCGTACCCGCTCTACGAGGTGATCGCGGAAGCGAAGCTGCCCGCGCTCTTTCACACCGGGCAGACGGGCGTCGGCGCCGGCATGCGCGGCGGCGGTGGCATTCGGCTCAAGTACTCGAATCCGATGCTGCTCGACGACGTCGCCGCGGATTTCCCCAACATGCCGCTCATCCTCGCCCACCCATCGTTTCCCTGGCAGGAAGAGGCGCTCTCGGTCGCCACGCACAAGCCTCAGGTGTACATCGACCTCTCCGGCTGGTCGCCGAGGTACTTTCCGCCGATCCTCGTGCAATACGCGAACACGCTCCTCAAGGAGAAGATCCTCTTCGGCTCAGACTATCCGCTGATCACGCCCGAGCGCTGGATGGAGGAGTTCGCCAAGCTGCCGATGAAGCCAGAAGTGAGGCCGCTTATCCTCAAGGAGAACGCGGCGCGGCTCCTCAACCTACGTTGAGCGAAGCCCACGCGCTTATGCTCGCCGCGCTGAGCGCGATCTGCTTCGGCACCGCGTTGGTGAGCGCCAAGTTCGGCCTGCGCGCGCTCGACGCGCGCTCGGGCGCCGCGATCAGCATTCCGACAGCGACGGTGCTCCTTGTCCTCGCGGCGCCCTTCGCACTCGATGTCTCCGGCTTCACGCTAACCGCGGCGCTCATCTTTGCCGCCGTTGGCCTCTTCTTTCCGGCGCTAGTCACGCTCATCACGTTCGCGGCGAACGATCGCCTCGGCCCGTCGGTGACCGCCACCGTGTCGAGCACCGCGCCGCTCTTCGCGCTTCTCGCCGCGCTGCTGATCCTCGGTGAGCGCATCCCGGCGCGCGCGCTCGTCGCTACCGGCGGCGTAGTGGCTGGCGTCGCGCTACTTTCGTGGCGCGGCGGCACGCTCATGCGCCGCGCGCTCTGGCTGCCGGTTACGGGCGCGGCGCTGCGCGGACTCGTGCAAGTGGTGGTGAAAGCGGGGCTCGCGCTCTGGCCGAATCCTTTCGCCGCGAGCCTTATCGGCTACGGCGTCTCCTCCGTCACCGTGACGCTCGCGGCGCGGGGTCGGCAACGACTCCCCGAGCGCAGCGCGGTGCTGTGGTTCATGGCGACTGGGCTGCTGAACGGCCTCGCCGTGCTGCTCATGTACGCCGCGCTCAGCGCGGCGCCGGTCTCGTTCGTCGCGCCGCTCGTGGCGGGTTATCCGCTGGTCACGGTGCTGCTTGGCGCCGCCCTGCTGCACGAAGAGCGCCTCACCGTTCGCTCGGTCGCCGGCGCGCTGCTCATCGTCGGCGCCATCGCCTATCTTGTGGCCGGCTGATGAAGCTCCCCGCGACACTCGGCCTGTTGGTGCTCGCGGCGCTCGTCGTGTCGGGCATCCACCCGTACGACCGCGCCACCTGGGTGATGGAGGTGGCGCCGATCCTTATCGCTGCGCCGGTGCTGATCGCCACCTATCGGCGCTTTCCGCTCACCAATCTGCTCTACGTGCTGATCGCGCTGCATGCGCTGGTGCTGATATTCGGCGGCGCGTATACCTACGCTCGCGTGCCGCTCGGCTACTGGCTGCAGGACTGGCTCGCGCTCGAGCGCAACCCGTACGACCGCATCGGCCACTTCATGCAGGGGGTGACGCCGGCGCTCCTCGCGCGTGAGATCTTCATCCGCGGCGGCTACGTCGCCGGGCGGCGGATGACCGCGTTCCTCTGCGTGTGCGTGGCGATGACGGTGAGCGCGTGCTATGAGCTCATCGAATGGTGGGCCGCGCTCGCGATGGGGCAGGGCGCCGAGGCGTTTCTCGGCACGCA
>VBCM01000075.1 GCA_005883675.1 Betaproteobacteria bacterium | reverse complement strand
CCTGTGGGCGCTGTGGAGCCGCACGGGCGATGCCGCCCTGGATCGGCTGATGGCGCGCGGCGTCGAGGAGATGGACGCGGAAAACTATCGGGCGGCGATCGCCACCTTCAGCGAGATCGTGCGCCGCAAGCCCGACTTCGCCGAAGGCTGGAACAAGCGCGCCACCGTCTATTACCTCGCCGGCGAGTACGCAAGCTCGATCGCCGACTGCGGCGAAGTGCTGAAGCGCAATGCGCGCCATTTCGGCGCGCTCTCGGGCCTGGGACTCATCTACACGCAGCTCGAGCGCTACGACGAGGCGCTCGCCTGGTACCGCAAGGCGCTGGAAGTCAATCCGAACCTGCTCGGCGTCGAGTTCAACATCAAGAGCATCGAGCGGCGGCTCGAGGAAAAGCGCGGCAAGCGGACCTAGAGGTAGTCCTTCGCCGCGGTGTCGGCGTCCGCCGGCTGGCCGATGAGATAGCCCTGGATGTAGTCGCAGCCGCAGCGGCGCAGGAACTCCTGCTGGGCCTCGTTCTCCACGCCTTCGCCGATCACCTCGATGTCGAGCGCATGCGCGAGCGCGACGATCGCGGAGATGATGGCGCCCTGCTCGCGGTCCTCCGGCGCGTCGGCGACGAACATGCGGTCGATCTTGACCTTGTCGACCGGGAAGCGGCGCAGGTACGCGAGGCTCGAGTAGCCGGTGCCGAAGTCGTCGATCGCGATCGACACGCCGAGCTTCTTCAGGCGCTTGAGCGTGCTGAGCGTGATGTCGGTGTGCTGCATGGCGAGCGTCTCGGTGATCTCGAGCTCGAGCAGCCGCGGCGGCAGCCCGGTCTCCTTCAGCGCCTGCGCCACGTGCTGCGCGAGCTTGGGGTCGTTGAACTGGCGCGGCGAGAGGTTGACGGAGATCTGCAGGCCGCGCTCGACGCCGATGAAGGTCGCCCAGCGGCAGGCTTCGCGCAGCACCCATTCGCCGATCTTGAGGATGAGCCCGCTTTCTTCGGCGATCTGGATGAATTCCACCGGCGGCACGAGCCCGCGCTCCGGGTGCTGCCAGCGCACCAGCGCCTCGTGGCCGGTGACCCGGCCGGTGTGCGCATCGACGATGCGCTGGTAGTGCACGCGCAGCTCGTCGCGCCCGAGGGCGCGGCGCAGGTCGGTCTCGAGCGCGAGGCGCCGCGAGGCGGCCTGGTTCATCTGCTCGGTGAAGAACTGGTAGTTCGCGCGGCCGAGCTCCTTGGCGTGGTACATCGCGGCGTCGGCGTTGCGGATCAGCGTCTCCGCGTCGCGTCCGTCGTCGGGAAAGACGGCGATGCCGACCGAGCAGGTGACGGCGAGCTCGCGCTCGTCGACGAGCACCGGAAGCGACACCTGCTCGATTACCTTCTGCGCCACCTGCGCGGCGTCGGAAGCGCGCCTCACCTCGGGCAGCACGACGACGAACTCGTCGCCGCCAATGCGGCAAATGGTGTCGCCCTCGCGCAACTGATTCACCAGCCGGTGTGAGACTTCCTTCAGCAGCACGTCGCCGACCGCGTGCCCGAGCGAGTCGTTGATCGGCTTGAAGCGGTCGAGGTCGATGAACATCACCGCGGTCTGCTTGCGATTGCGCTGGCTGAGGGCGAGCGCCTGGCGCAGCCGGTCCTCCAGCAGCCGCCGGTTGGGAAGACCGGTGAGCGCATCGTGGTCGGCGAGGTGCTGCGCGTGCGCCTTCGCCTCCTGCAATTCGGTGGTGCGCTCGGCGACGGCGCGCTCGAGCGCATCGCGCGAAGCTTCCAGCGATTCGCGGGCGTCGTGCTCGGCGGTGACGTCGTCGTAGATCCAGATCGAGCCGGCACGCGGATTCGCCGGGTCGATCGCCTTGCCGACCAGCTTGCACCAGAAGCGGCTGCCGTCCTTGCGCCGGTACTCGCGCTCGGCGGTCACCGAGCGGCCGGCGCGCATCTCCTCGTACCAGTCGGCGTCGCGCTCGTACTCGTCGGCGGAGCCGTAGATCGCGCGGGTGCCCTGGCCGATGAGCTCGCCCGGCCCGTAGCCGAACATCTGCTCGAAGCGCGGATTGCAGCGCTGATAGGTGCGGTCGCGCACGAACGAGATGCCTACCGTGGCGTTGTCGAGGATCAGCTCCTGCTCGGCGAGCGCGCGCTGCACGCGCTGGTCGGCATCGCGCTCGGCGGTGACGTCCTCGAAGCTCCAGATCCACTCCTGCGCCTCGTCGCCGGCGTCGATGCGCCGGCCGCGCGTGCGGCAGCGGAACGCCGTGCCGTCGCGGCGCTTGAAGCGCCACTCGGCGTCGTGCGTGCCGCCGGGCGCGGTGGTGACATAAGCGAGCGCACCGGCGCGCTGCCAGTCGTCGCGATCGGCGAACAGGATCTCCGAGCTCTGGCCGACGAGCTCGCCGGGGCCCGCGCCGACCATCTCCTCGAGGTAGCGGTTGCAGCGCTGGATGCTGCGGTTCCTGACGAAGGCGATGCCCACGGTGGCGTTATCGAGGATCAGCTCCTGCTCGGCGAGCGCGCGCTCGATGCGCTCCTCGGCTTCGTGCTGGCGCGTGATGTCCTCGAAGAGCCACACCGAGCCCAGCGAGGGATCGCCCGCCTGCAGCGCGCGGCCGCTGATCGAGCACCAGATGAGGCTGCCGTCCTTGCGCATATGCTGGCGGCGCAGCTGCTGGGTCTCGCCGCGCCAGACCGCCTCGTACACCGGCGCGCCGCCGGCGTCGTATTCGGCGTCGCTCCTGAACATGAAGCGCGTCGGCTGGTTGAGGAGCTCGCCCGGCGCGTAGCCGAAAATTTCCTCGAACCGCCGGTTGCAGCGCACGATGCGCCGCTCCTTCACGAAGATGATGCCGGCGAGTGCGTTCTCGAGCACCGCGTCCTGCTCGCGCAGCAGCCGATGCAGAGCCTCGTCGGCGCGCTTCCTTTCGGTGATGTCCTCGCACAGCCAGACGTAGCCCTTCGCCGGCTCGCCCGGCGCGACCGCCCTGCCGGTGACGCGGCACCAGAAGCCCGAGCCGTCCTGGCGGCGCACCCAGGTCTCGCGCGCATGCATCTGGCCGCGATCGAGCTCGGCGTAGGTCTCGGTCACCTGCTCGTATTCCGCCTCGGTGAAATAGACGTCGCGCGTCGGCGCGCCGACGGCGCTGCCCGGCGCGTAGCCGAACATCTCGACGTTGTTGAGGAGCGCCTGCTGCTCGGCGAGCACGCGCTGCAGCTCCTCCTCGGCCTTGCGCTCTTCGGTGATGTCTTCGACGATCCAGACGGAGCCTTTATGCGGCTCGCGCGGATCGACGGCGCGGCCATCGGCCCGGTTCCAGAAGGTGCTGCCGTCCTTGCGCCGGCGCAGCTCCACGCGGCGCGAGGTCTCGCCGCGCGCGAGCGACTCGTAGACTTCGCCGCCCTGCTCGTAGCCTGCACCCCCGGGGTAGAGGATGGTGGTCGGCTGGCCGTTCATCTCGCCCGGTCCATAGCCGTACATCTCCTCGTAGCGCCGGTTGCAGCGCACGATGCGCCGGTCCTTGACGAAGACGATGCCGATCGACGCGGTGCCGAGGATCGCGTCCTGCTCGCGCAGGAGCCGCGCCAGCTCGTCGGCCTGGCGGCGCCGCTCGGTGATGTCCTCGACGATCCACACCGTGCCGCTCTGCGTGTTCGCGGCGTCGATCGCCTTCGCGATCAGGCGGCAAAGCAAGGTCGAGCCGTCCTTGCGGCGCATCTGCCATTCGACGTCGAGCTGCCGCCCGGCGGAGAGCGTCGGCACGGCGATCGCCCCGAGCGCCGCATAGCTCTCGCGGCTCGGATACACCACTTCGCCCGGCTGGCCGACGAGCTCGTCGGGGCCGTAGCCGAACATCTCGGCGAACTTCGGGTTGGTGAGGAAGAAGCACCGCTCGCGCGTGAAGGCGATGCCGATCGAGGCATTGGCGAGCAGCGCCTCGTATTCGAGCTGCCCGTGGCGCGTGCGAGCCGCCGGGCCGCTCGGCGGCTCCGGCCGCAGCGCCGCGGCCGCTTCCGCCAGCTCGCGCCGCGGGGCGGGCTCGCTCATCGAGCGCTCCCGGCGAGGGCGCGGAACTCCTGGGCGTAGCGCGCGAGGTCGTGCGCGGCGCGCGCACGCTGCTCGCGCGTGAGCGCGCGGTCGATATCGAGGATCATCGCGCCGTACTCCTTGCGCGCCGCCTCGATGGCGGCGTCGTAGGGCGGCTCGCGGCCGCGATCAAAGTGCTCGACGAAGTCGGGCAGGCGCTTTTTCGCTTCCTTGGCGCGCAGCATCGCGAGCAGCTGCGCCTGCAGGCGCTTGTGGTCGCGGTCGCGCAGCTCATCGAGCAGCGGCGCGCGCTCGGAGTATTGCTTTACGCGCTCAAGCTGCGCTCGGGACAGTCTCCCCAACCAGTCCTCCAGTCGCTCGACGTTGCGCTCGGTGCGGCGCTTGCGGCGCTCGCGCTCCCCGCCGCGCAGGTTCTCCCTTGCGAACCTGCGGTTGTCTTCCGCCAGGCGCCGCTCGAAATGCGCGATCTGCCGCGGCGTCAGCCGATCGAGCAGCGGTGCCATGCTTTCTGCTGCCGCGCGCATGTCTTCTCGCAGCTGCGCGACGACGGAATCGTACCCCCAAACGAGATCGTCGGGTTGCAGCTGCCGCTCCAGCCGGCGCCGCGCTTCGTCGGCGATTTGTGCATATTTCGGCAGCGAGTGCGTGCGATGCCACGCCATGTACGCCGCGATGCGCTCGTCGAGCTCCTCGGCCATCGCCTCGTCGGGATCGAGGTAATGCGCGGCGCGCCATCGCACGTAAATATCTGCATTGTCGTAGACGAGCCTTACCGCGCTGCAACCCGAGAGCAGCGCAGCAACGAGAAGCGCGCAAAGCGCCCTTACCAAAAACTTTCCACCGTGATATGGCCGGGTGCGCGCCGCCGGTGCTTGCGCATGCCGCGCGCGGCGAGCGCCGCAGTCGCGTCGCGCAGCATCTGCGGATTGCCGCACAGCATGACGTGCGAGTTCTGCGGCGTGAGCGGGAGTCCGGCCGCGCTTTCGAGCCGCCCATCGGCGATCGCCGCCGGTATGCGACCGGCGAGCGAGCCGGGTGCGCCCTCTCGGCTGACAAAAGTCACGTAGCGCGCCGGCGTTGCCTGTATTACCTCCTTATAAGTGAGCTCGCGCGCATAGCGCACAGCGTGTACCAGCACGACGTTCTTAAACCGCCGCCACGGCGCCTGCGTGCGCAGGATCGAGAGGAACGGCGCGAGTCCCGTGCCGGTCGCCACCAGCCACAGCGTCTGCGCGTCCGGTACTTCCGGCAGCACCAGAAAACCGGCCGGGTTTGCCGCCACGTAGAGCGCATCGCCTGCCTTCAATTTCGCCAGCCGCGGCGAGAGCGGGCCCTCCGGGACGATCACGCCGTAGAACTCGAGCATCGGATCGTCCGGCGGGTTGACGAACGAGAAGGCACGCGCCACGCGTTGGCCGTTGATGTCGAGCGCGATGCGCACGAACTGGCCGGCCTCGTAGCGCAGGGGCGCCCCTTCCACGCGCAGCGAGAAGAGCGTCTCGGTCCAGTGCCGGTTCTCGATCACCGTGCCGGTGAGCCACTTCTCGCTCATTGCATCCTGTACGGTTCCAGGTGCATGTCCGCTACTTCGCCGCCCAGCATCACGATGGCGCCATGGCGGCGATTGTTTCCGGTGTCCGAGAATTCGAACGTATACGTGCGCTTGATCTTGATCTGCCCGTCCTCATCGCGCGCGAGCCGCATGCGGGCAAAGGCCACCGTGTCGTCGAGGAACTGGAGCTGATAGCGCTCGCAGGCCGAGCGGCCGGCACGCACCGCACGCTCGCGCGCCTTCAGGCTATCGGCCCAGAGCAGCATGCCGAGCACGATGACGAGCAGCACCGCGAGCGCTTCCCACACCGGCCGATTATAGGGAGGCGTCCTGCTTCAGCAGGTCGGCGCCCTTCTCCGCGACCGCGATCACCGCGGCGTTGATATTCCCCGAGGGCACCGCGGGCATCACCGAGGCGTCGATCACGCGCAGGCTGCCGACGCCGTGCACGCGCAATCGCTCGTCGACCACTTTGCCCATGCTGCAGGTCGAGCTCGGATGGAACACCGTCTCGCCGTACTCGCGTACGAAGTCGAGCAGCTGCGCGTCGCTTCGCACCTTGGCGCCCGGCAATTCTTCGGCAGTGACGTACTCCCGCAGCGGCGGCGTATAGACGATTCGGCGAACGAGCTTGACGCCGTCGACCATTACGCGCCGATCGTTCTCCGTGGCCAGGTAGTTGTAGCGGATTGCCGGCGGCTCGCCCGGCTCGCGCGAGCGGATGCTCACGCTGCCGCGCGATTCCACCTGGAGCTGCGACACGGAGCACGTGAAGCCGGAGAACGGGTGCAGCACGCCGCCGCGCTTCGCGGTGGAAAAGTTGATGAAGTAGATCTGCACGTCGGGCCGCTTGAGCTCGGGCCGCGTACGCACGAAGGCCGCCGCGTAGCCGGCGGCGATGGTGAGCGGTCCCTGACGCCGAAGCAGATATTGCGCGCCGATGCGTGCGCGGCCAACCCAGGACGCCATATCGTCGTTCAGCGTGAGCGGCTTGCAGCAGCGCCAGAAGGTGCGCGCGTAGTAGTGATCCTGCAGTCCTTCGCCGACCGGCAGGTCGGCGAGCACGGGGATGCCGAGCCGCTGGAGCAGCGCGGCGGGGCCAACGCCCGAGAGCTGCAATAGCTGCGGCGAATTGAAGGCGCCGCCGGCGAGAATCACTTCGCGCCGTGCGGTGAACGCCTGCGTCGCGGTGCGAACGCCCGTGGCGCGGCGGCCAGCGAACGTGATGCCGGTGGCGAGCGTGTTGACGAGCACGCGCAGGTTCGGCCGCTTCTCCGCCGGCCGCAGATAGCCGGTCGCCGTGCTGCAGCGCCGCCCGCGGCAGGTCGTCGCCTGGTAGTAGCCGGTGCCTTCCTGCGAGGCACCGTTGAAGTCCCGGTTGGGCGGTATGCCGAGCGCCGCGGCGGCAGCAACGAAGGCGTCGCAGAGCTCGTGGCGCTCGAGGTCGCCGACTTCGAGCGGACCGCCGACGCCGTGCCAGGCATCGGCGCCGCGCGCCTGGTTCTCCGAGCGCTTGAAATACGGCAGCAGGTCCGCAAAGCTCCAACCCGGGACGCGCCAGCCGTCATAGTCCTCGGGCTGCCCGCGGATGTAGACGAG
>VBCM01000138.1:41355-51151 GCA_005883675.1 Betaproteobacteria bacterium | reverse complement strand
GATGAGCGACTCCGAGGGCAAGGAAGTGATCCTCTCGATCCTCGGGCCGGGCGAGTTCTTCGGCGAGATGGGCCTGATCGACGACGAGCCGCGCTCGGCGAGCGTGGTGACGATCGAGGCCTGCGAGCTGCTCTCCATCACCAAGCGCGACTTCAAGCGCTGCCTCGCCGAGAACTTCGAGATGGCGATGGCGGTGATGCGCGGGCTGGTGAAGCGCCTGCGCGAGGCCGACCGCAAGATCGGCAGCCTCGCGCTGCTCGACGTCTATGGGCGCGTGGCGCGGCTCCTGCTCGACATGGCGGAGAACGTCAACGGCGAGAAGATCGTCACCAAGCGCCTGCCCAAGCAGGACATCGCGAAGATGATTGGCGCCTCGCGCGAGATGGTGAGCCGCGTGATGAAGGACCTGCAGACCGGCGGCTACATCGAGATGCGCGGCTCCAACATCGTGCTGCGCGACACGATCATGCTGCCGGAGTAGCCCTGGCCGTAGTGAGAAAGGGCGGCCCCGCGCCGCTGCCCGCCCGGCTCGCGGGCCTGGTACGCGAAGCAAAATGGCTCCTCCTCGGGGCGCTCGCCCTGTACCTGCTGCTCGTCCTCGTCACCTATCAGCGCGACGATGCGGCCTGGTCGCATAGCGTCGGCGAGGGGCTGACGCGCAACGCCGGCGGCCCGGTCGGTGCCTGGCTCGCCGACGTGCTGCTCTACCTCTTCGGCCTTTCCGCCTATTGGCTGGTCGCCCTTGGCGCCCTGGCGGTCACCTGGGGTTATCGCCGGCTCGATGCCCGCTCCATCGGGTTTGCGCTCGGCGGCTTCGCCGCGCTGCTCCTCGCGAGCGCTTCGCTCGAAGGCCTGCGGCTGCATAGCCTTGCCATCGAGCTGCCGCACGCGCCCGGCGGCGTGCTCGGCGTTGCGGCGGGCAGCGCGCTCGCCGTCGGGCTTGGCTATACCGGCGCGACGCTGCTGCTCCTCGCGCTCGCCGCCGCCGGCCTGAGCCTCTTCACCGGCATCTCCTGGCTCTCCGCGGCCGAGTCCGTCGGCTCCGCGCTCGAGAGGGCCTGGGTCTCCGCGCTGCGCGCCTGGGAGCGGCGCCAGGACCGGCGCCTGGGCGAGCTCGCGCGCGAGGAGCGCGAACTGGTGGTGCACGCGGAGAAAAAGCGCGAGGAGAACCATCCGCCGCTGCGCATCGAGCCGCCGGCGGCCGAGATCCGCAAGTCCGAGCGCGTGCTCAAGGAAAAGCAGGCGCCGCTCTTCGACGAGCTGCCCGACACGCCGCTTCCGCCGCTCAAGCTCCTCGACGACGCGGCATCCGAGGGCGAGCAGGTCAGCGCCGAAACGCTGGAGTTCACCTCTCGGCTGATCGAAAAGAAACTGTCCGACTTCGGCGTCGTGGTGAAGGTGCTCGCTGCCTATCCCGGGCCGGTCATCACCCGCTACGAGATCGAGCCTGCCGTCGGCGTGAAAGGCAGCCAGATCGTCAACCTGGTGAAGGACCTCGCGCGCGCGCTTTCCGTCGTGTCGATCCGCGTGGTCGAGACCATCCCGGGCAAATCGTGCATGGGCCTGGAGATCCCCAACCCGCATCGGCAGACCGTGCGCCTGTCGGAGATCCTGGGCTCGGAGGCGTACCACGCGCTGAACTCCCCACTCGCGATCGCGCTCGGCAAGGACATCGCCGGCAATCCGGTGGTCGCCGACCTCGGCAGGATGCCGCACCTGCTGGTCGCCGGAACGACCGGCTCGGGCAAGTCGGTGGCGCTGAACGCGATGATCCTCGCGCTCCTCTACAAGGCGGAGCCGCGCAACATCCGGCTCATCATGATCGATCCTAAGATGCTGGAGCTTTCCATCTATCAGGACATCCCGCATCTGCTGACCCCGGTGGTCACGGACATGAAGCAGGCGGTGAACGCGCTCACCTGGTGCGTCGCCGAGATGGACCGGCGCTACAAGCTTATGAACTGGATCGGCGCGCGCAACATGTCGGGCTACAACCACCGCGTGAGCGAGCAGAAGTTCGAGGACCCGTTCGCGCTCGACGCCGGCAAGCCGCAGACGCTCACGCCGCTGCCGCAGGTGGTGGTGGTGATCGACGAGCTCGCCGACCTGATGATGGTCGTGGGGAAGAAAGTCGAGGAGCTGGTCGCGCGCATTGCGCAAAAGGCGCGCGCGGCCGGCATCCATCTGATCCTCGCCACGCAGCGGCCGTCGGTCGACGTCATCACCGGCCTCATCAAGGCCAATATCCCAGCGCGCATCGCCTTCCAGGTTGCGTCGAAGGTGGACTCCCGCACCATCCTCGACCAGTCGGGCGCCGAGACGCTGCTTGGCGCGGGCGACATGCTGTATCTGCCGCCGGGCAGCGGCATCCCGCAGCGCGTGCACGGCGCGTTCGTCGCCGACCACGAGGTGCACAAGGTCGTCGAGCACCTGAAGTCCCTGGCCAAGCCGGAGTACCTCGCCGATGTGCTGGAGCCCGCGGCGGCCGAGGATGCTCCTGGTGCCGAAGGCGTCCCCAGCGGCGAGAAGGACCCGCTCTACGACCAGGCGGTGGACATCGTGCTGCGTACCCGTCGGCCGTCGATCTCGCTCGTGCAGCGGCACCTGCGCATCGGCTACAACCGCGCCGCGCGCCTGATCGAGGACATGGAGCGCGCTGGCATGGTCTCCGCGATGCAATCGAACGGCAACCGCGAGGTGTTGGTCCCAGCCAAAGCGGAGTAGCTTTGCGCACATGAGAATCCTGCTGGGGGCCCTCGCCCTTGCTTTTGCGCTTGCCGCCGCGGCGGCGAGCATCGAGCGCTACAAGGCGTTCCTCGACGGCACGCAGTCGGCGCGCGCCCAGTTCGAGCAGAAGGTTTACGACCGTTCCGGAAAGCTCGTGCAGCAATCGCACGGCAGCTTCGTCTTCCAGCGGCCCGGGCGCTTCCGCTGGGTGTACGAGAAGCCCGCCGACCAGGTGATCGTCGGCGACGGCCAGCGCGTCTGGATCTACGACCCGCAGTTGAACCAGGTGACGGTGCGCAAGCTCGCCACGGCGCTCGGCTCGACGCCGGCGGCGCTCCTCGCCGGCGCGAGCGGCATCGAGCAGGCCTTCGCGCTTTCGGACGCCGGCGAAAAGGACGGCCTCGAATGGATGGAGGCGAGACCGCGCGAGCGCGAGGCGGGTTTCGAGCGCGTGCGCCTGGGCTTCGATGCGCATGGCCTGCAGGCGATGCAGCTCACCGACAATTTCGGCCAGACCACGCTGCTGCGCTTCTCCAAGCTCGAGCGCAACCCGAAGGTCAATCCCGCCGAGTTCCGCTTCGCGCCGCCCAAGGGCGCCGACGTCCTCGGCGAAAAGTAATGACCGCCGCCGACCTTTTCGGCAGAGCGGAGCCTGTCGCGCCGCTCGCCGACGCGCTGCGGCCGAAAACGCTCGACGAGGTCGTGGGACAGGAGCACCTGCTCGGCCCCGGCAAGCCGCTGCGCCTCGCCTTCGAGTCGGGCCGCCCGCATTCGATGATTCTCTGGGGGCCGCCGGGCTCGGGCAAGACGACCATCGCACGCCTGATGGCGAAGGCCTTCAACGCCGAGTTCGTGGCGCTCTCCGCGGTCTTTTCCGGCGTCAAGGACATCCGTGAGGCCGTCGCCGCGGCGCAGGCACGCCTCGAGCAGTTCGGCCGGCGCACCATCCTCTTCGTCGACGAGGTGCATCGCTTCAACAAGGCGCAACAGGACGCCTTCCTGCCGTACGTCGAGCAGGGCCTGATCACCTTCGTCGGCGCGACGACCGAAAACCCTTCATTCGAAATGAACAGCGCGCTGCTCTCGCGCGCGACCGTGTACGTGCTCGAGGCGCTGCGGCCCGAGCACCTCGCGTTGCTTCTTGCCCGCACTGGCCTGAACGTCGATGAGGATGCGAAGGCGAGGCTCATCGGCTTCGCCGACGGCGACGCGCGCCGGCTGCTGAATGCCGTCGAGATCCTGCAGAACACCGGCCGGAAGAACGTCGACGGCGCGTTCGTCGAGCAGACGCTCGCCAAGAACCTGCGGCGCTTCGACAAGGGCGGCGAGCAGTTCTACGACCAGATCTCGGCGCTGCACAAGGCGGTGCGCGGCTCGGACGCCGACGCGTCGCTCTACTGGATGGTGCGCATGCTCGACGGCGGCGCCGATCCGCTCTACATCGCCCGGCGCGTGGTGCGCATGGCGGTCGAGGACATCGGCCTCGCCGATCCTCGCGGCTTGCGCGTTGCGCTGGATGCCTGCGAGACCTACGAGCGCCTCGGCAGCCCGGAAGGCGAGCTCGCGCTTGCCGAAGCGGTGGTGTATCTCGCGCTCGCCCCCAAATCGAACGCCATCTACGAAGCCTATAATGCCGCGCGCGATTTCATAACCCGCGACGGCACGCGCCCCGTGCCGCTGCACATTCGCAACGCACCCACTGCGCTCATGAAGCAGCTTGGCTACGGAAGAGAGTATCGCTACGCCCACGACGAGGAGGGCGCCTACGCCGCGGGCGAGAACTACCTGCCCGAAGGCATGCCGCCGATCGAATGGTATCGGCCGACCGACCGCGGGCTGGAAGCGAAGCTGCGCGAACGCATCGCCGAGCTGCGGCGCCGCGATGCCCAGGCGCGGAAGAAGCAATGATCGACATCCAGCTCCTGCGCAAAGACGCGGACGCGGTCGCGCGGCGGCTTGCCACCCGCGGGCCGGGCGCGTTCGACGCCGAGCAGTTCCGCCGCTTCGAGGACGCGCGCAAGAACCTGCAGACCGCGGTCGAGCAGGCTCAGGCGGCGCGCAATCGCATCGCGAAGGACATCGGCCTGGCGAAGGCGCGCGGACACGACGTGAGCGAGCTCCTCGCGCAGGCGGAGAAGCTGAAGTCGCTACTCGAGCAATCGGAGGACCAGCTCGCACGGCTGCAGGCCGGATTCCAGGATTTTCTCGCTCGCATCCCGAACCTCCCGCACGAGTCGGTGCCGGTCGGCGAAGGTGCGGAGCAAAACCGCGAGGAGCGCCGTTTTGGCGAGCCGCGGCGCTTCGATTTTCAAGCGTTGGATCACGTCGACGTCGGCGAGCGCCTCGGCGGTCTCGACTTCGCTACCGCGGCGAAGCTCGCCGGCAGCCGCTTCGTCGTGATGCGGGGCGCCGTCGCGCGGCTGCATCGCGCGATCGCGCAGTTCATGCTCGACGTGCACACGCGCGAGCACGGCTACACCGAGACCTACGCGCCCTACATGGTGAGCGCCGCGTGCGCCGACGGCGTGTCGAGCTTTGCCAAGTTCAAGGACGATCTCTTCAAGA
This sequence comes from Betaproteobacteria bacterium, assembly GCA_005883675.1. Lineage (GTDB taxonomy): Bacteria > Pseudomonadota > Gammaproteobacteria > Burkholderiales > SG8-39 > SCGC-AG-212-J23. Next base: position 45,859 of record VBCM01000138.1, on the reverse strand, counting down.
TCGAGGACCGCGACCTCTATCTCATCCCGACGGCCGAGTACCCAGTCACCAATTACGTGCGCGAGGAGATCGTGCCGCTCGAGCGCCTGCCGCTGAAGTACGCCTGTTACTCGCCGTGCTTCCGTTCGGAGGCCGGCTCCGCCGGCAAGGACACCCGCGGCATGATCCGCAACCACCAGTTCGACAAGGTCGAGCTCGTGCAGATCGTGCACCCGGAACAGTCTTACGCCGCGCATGATGAGCTGACGGGCCACGCGGAAGCCATCCTGCGCAAGCTCGAGCTGCCGTATCGCGTGGTCACGCTCAGCACCGGCGACTTGGGCTTCGCCGCGGCGAAGACCTACGACCTCGAGGTCTGGCTCCCCGGACAGAACGCCTACCGCGAGATCTCGTCGTGCTCCAACTTCGAGGCGTTCCAGGCGCGGCGCATGCAGGCTCGCTTCCGCAACGACAAGGGAAGACCCGAACTCGTCCATACGCTGAACGGCTCAGGCCTCGCCGTCGGCCGCACGCTGGTCGCCATCCTCGAGAACTATCAGCAGCGCGACGGCTCGGTCGTCATACCGTCCGCCTTGCGCGGCTACCTGGGCGGACAGGAGCGCATCAGCCCCTGATAAAATCCCGCGTTCGTGTCCGACCGCGGAGAGATGGCAGAGTGGTCGATTGCGGCAGACTCGAAATCTGTTGTACCCATCGGGTACCGGGGGTTCGAATCCCTCTCTCTCCGCCACATCATCCTGACGCGAGTTCAGTCCGCCACAGCATCCTGCCCTAACAAACGCTTGATCCCTTGCAGCTCGTGCCAGCCGGCTTCCCATTGTTGGTGGCACAAAACGCAGTGGAGCCCTATAGGGTCTCCGCCGTGGACATTACGCATCAACGCGGTGCGCACGCAGGTTTGCGTGGACAAGTGGCCACATTGAGGGCATCTGGCACGGAAATGAACGTTCTTGGATCTCGCCATTTGTTTGGTTGATGCGTGAATGGACAAGCGATGCTTGCGCATCGCCTCTAGCTTCGCGGCAGGGGTTGCGCTTCCGAGCGGCAGGGAAACCTCTCCTGCAAGCCGCGCAGTAGCGCCAGCGCCAGAACATTCAGCGGGAATTCATGCAGACCCGCGTAGTCGCCTTTCCTTCGCTGGTACTCCTCCAGCGCGATCTTTGCGTAGCCCCTGCCATCGAGCTTCATTTCCTGCGGCGGGCAATAGACCGACCCTGATCCTTCGATATCGCTCTTGACGCCTATCCAGCGGTACGCTGCTGCCGCGCCCGTGAGATAGGTGAGGAACTCGCCTTTGCCGGCGCGCGACTGCTGGTCGAGCATATGCGCGGCCTTTTCCAGGTTGCTTGGCTGCGCCCAAACAGCATTCGCGACGAATAACCCGAATCCAGCAACGGCAAATACGCTGCAAATAATTTGCTTCATGTGCCTCCCGGTTTGCTGCCTACTGAATATGCGCCGCGGCGGTCACGCGTCGCGGCGAATTTGCGAGCCAAGGTCTGATTCGTGGCTTAATTGCCGTCGCTTCATCACGACATGAGTCAAATGAACAACAAGTTGAGCATCATCCGGGCGATCGCAGGATGCGTCGCTATGGCCGCAAGTGTTGCCCTGGCCGCGCCGGCGGCGGCGGATGAGTTGTGGCTCGCGCCCGGCAAAAGCGTGACGATCTTCGATGCTGCCGATCCAGCGGTGCGGCTGGTCATCACCGCGCCGCCGAACGCGCCGCTCGATCTAGCGCCGCTCCTGGAGCTGAAACCCAGCGAAAGCGTGCACTCCATTGCCACACGCGTGCAGGTGCGAAGCGCCGGCGCAATCAATATCGGTGCGGACGGCGCGCTAGCGTTAGGTCAAGCGAGCGCGCCGGCGCCCGCGGGTGGATCGATGCTGGAAGGCGGCGTGTTCGTGCGCGAGGCGGGCCGATGGCGCTTGCATGCCACTGACCCGTCGCCGGCCGCAGCGACGCCGGCCGCGCAGTTGAGCTCGCGAGAGCGCACGCTGATCTCCAAGCCCGGCGCGACCAGCGCGCAGGCGGAGCGCGATATCCGGCAATGCCGCAGCTATGCGGAGCGCGCGGCGGCGCAGTTCCTCAACGCATCCGCAAGGGTCGCCGCCTACAACAACGCGATGCAATCGTGCCTGCGCAGCTTCGGCTACACGATTCATACGCCCGCCGCCTGACCTAGCGGCGTCGCGGCGCTCTCCTGGCGAGCGCTGGTGCGCGGCGATCACTGCTTCAGGAAGGCGGCGATTTCTGACAGCACTTCCTGATGGTGACCAACCCAGAGATGTCCGCCGGTCGCGTAACCGATGAAACGAGCGTGCGGGATGTGCCCAGCGCTGTAGCGTGCTGCTTCGAACGTGCCGAACCGGTCATCGGCAACGCTGAGGATAAGCGTGGGCACCGAAATGCGCTCGAGCTGATAGCGAGGGAGCGTCGAGATCACCGCAGCATCGTTGAGTAGACCGAGACGCCGGCGACTCACCGGCAAAATGATCTCCATCATCTCGGCCACGCGTGCCTGCTCGGCCGCGCTTGCCGCTCTTACGACCTCGGGCGGCGTGGCGAGGATCGCGCGCATCACCGTGGCAGGCGCGAGCCGGATCATCGCCCAGAAAAGAAAATCCGAGCGCAACGCGGTTTCGAACAGCAGGCGGGTACCTGGCGGTGTCTTGAGCGGCGCCTCGTTGCCCGCGCGCGGCACGTAGGCCGCGGGAACGAGCAGCACGAGCGCGCTGCAGCGTTCCGCGTGGCGCAGCGCGAACTGCATGGCCGATGGCGCGCCGGCCGAGCCTCCCGCGATCGCCGCCCGCTCGATTTTCAGCGCGTCGAGCAGGCACGCGTGCGCATCGGCCTGCGCAGCGGCGGAGGCATCTGCCGGGAGCGGCGTCCGCAGATAGCCGAAGCGCGACATGAGCACGACGCTAAAGCCCTTCTTTGCCAGCGAAGCGGCCATCTCGAGCGCTTGGTCGAAGCCGCCGCCTGCGCCGTGGACGAAAAGCACCGGCGGCCCGTCGCCGAGCACCGCATACTCGATCGGCCCGCAGCGCGTTTGCGCAATCTGGCTTCCGGCGGCGATGCGCTCACGGGCTGCGCGCATGTCCCGCTCGTAAGCGATGAGGACTACCGCGAGCGCTGCTCCGACGAAGAGCAGGACGATCACGGTCGCTTTCACCGATGCAGGGCGATAAGCACGATCGGCATCCAGGCAAGCATATAGCGGTCATGACCCACTGGCCGCTTGATCTGCATCAAAGGCTCGTCGGCATGCGGGCCTACATTGGACGCATGAAACTCATAGAATCACCCGCCGAGCTCTACGCGCACGCCATCGCCATCGAGCGCGAAGCGGCCGAGCGGAATGCGAGGACCGAGGCGCGCCGGGTCGCTGACGATTCGCGCGTCTACGATCACCGCCCGGCCTGCGGCGCTAGGAACCCGTCACCACCTCGAGCTTGTTGTCCACCGCCTTGACGCCTTGCACTTTCGCCGCGACCTGAGCGGCGCGCTCGCGTTGCTTGGCGGTCGGCGTGGCGCCCCAGAGCGTCACCACGCCGTCCGTGGCGACGACATCGATGCCGCGCAGCTTCGCGCCCTCGATGGCGCGGGTCACACGCTGCGCCAGCTCCTTGTCCGGATCCGGCTTCGCCGGCTCGGCGCTGATCGGCAGTGGCGCTGCAGCGGCAGTCTTCGGCGCCGCGGCGTCCGCGGCCGGCGCGAGCTTCGGCTTCTCACCGCCGCACGCGGCGAGGCCGAGTATCAGTGCAAATGCGATCGATTTCTTCATGGCAACCTCCTTGGTTAAATGCCAGGCGCAACACTGCCAGTGGAGCGTGGCGCGCCGGAGGCACAACCATGGCAAAGCGACGGCGAATCCTGATCAGCGCGGCGCAAGTCCGCGCTCAAGGTGGATGCGGTGTTTCAGCGCGTGCTGCAGCGGTTAGTGCGCCTTCTTTTTGCTCTTCCGTTTGCGCGAGCCCGCAGCCTTCAGCATCTCGCGCATGACGGCGGCATCCTGCCGGTCCTGTGGCCGGCCGGCGGCCTCCTTCGAGCGAGCGATGTCGGCGAGCGTGGCAGCGTGTAACGTGATGCCAAAGACCTCGAACCGGACCGCTTTTCGCGCGAGATCTTCGTAGCCCTTCGTCCCCGCCGGTTCGAATACGATGTCCAGCCGCCCAGCGGCGCATACGAGGTTCCAAAGCGCGGCGCGTTGCAATGTTGCAGGACTAATGTCGAACGGCAGGCCTTGCGGCGCGCTTTCGGTATAGACGCGGGCATCTAGCTCGCGCAGCGCCGCGGCCAGTCGCGCCAAGTTGTCCGCGTCGCGCGCCGGGGTGATGTCGGCATCAGCGGTGAGACGCGGAAAGCCTTGCAACCGCGCGGCAAGCGCTCCGATCAAGATGTACCGCACGCCATGGCGCGCAAGAACACCGATGATGCGCTCCGGGTCGAACGCCGCGCTTGCCGCAGCCTCCTCAGCCACGGCGCGCCGCAGCAATGAAG
>VBCM01000138.1:30374-41287 GCA_005883675.1 Betaproteobacteria bacterium | reverse complement strand
CGAGCGCGCCGCGCTCGGCGAGCGCATGGCCGCGCGCCGCAAAGGCTAGCGGCGCAGGAACCAGAGCACGAGCGACAGCACCACTGAGATGATGAGGCAGGTGACGATCGGGAAGTAGAAGCCGCCGCTTTCGGTCTCGATGCGGATGTCGCCGGGCAGGCGGCCGAGGCCCAGTCTTGCGATCCACGGCCATGCCACGCCGATGACGATGAGCGTCGCGCCGATGATGATGAGCGCGCGTTGCATCTCTAGTCTGCGACCAGCGCGAGCATGAGCGAGTTCGCGCGCTTGACGTACCCGGCCGGATCGTCGAGCTGCCCGCCCTCGGCGAGCAGCGCCTGGTCGTAGAGCAGCGCCGCCCAGTCGGCGAAGCGCGCGTCGTCGGGCTTGAGACGCGTGACGATGGCGTGCGTCGGATTGATCTCCAGGATCGGCGCCGCCGCCGGCACCTTCTGCCCCGCCGAGCGCAGGATGCGCGCCAGGTTGCCGCCGATGTCGTGCTGATCGGCTACTAGGCACGACGGCGATTCGGTCAGGCGCCGCGACAGGCGCACGTCCTTTACCTTGTCACCGAGCGCGCTCTTCAGCGCCTTCAGCAGGGTCGACATCGCCACGGGCTACCGACGCCAGGCGCTTGCCTTCGTACTCGGCGAGATTCGCGACCAGCCATTCGTCGACGCGGTCGAAAAGCAGCAGCACCTCCACGCCACGCTTGCGGAACATCTCGAGATGCGGGCTGTTGCGCGCCGCGAGATATGTCTCCGCCGTGACGTAGTAGATCTTGTCCTGGCGGGGCTTCATGCGCCCGACGTAATCGGCGAGCGAGACGGCCTGCTCTTCGCTGTCGGCGTGCGTGGATGAGAAGCGCAGCAGCCTCGCCAGGCGCTCGCGATTCGCCGCGTCCTCGCCGATACCCTCCTTGAGCACGCGCCCAAATTGCTGCCAGAAGGTTGCGTACTTCTCCTGCTGGTTGGTCGCCAGCTCGTCGAGCAGATCCAGCACGCGCTTGGTGCAGCCGGCGCGGATCGCGTCGACGTCGCGGCTCTGCTGCAGGAGCTCTCGCGAGATGTTGAGGGGCAGGTCGTTCGAGTCGACGACCCCGCGCACGAAGCGCAGGTACGGCGGCAGGAGCTGCTGCGCGTCGTCCATGATGAACACGCGCCGCACGTAGAGCTTGAGGCCATGTCGCTGCTGCCGGTCCCAGAGGTCGTACGGGGCCTGCGCCGGGATGTAGAGGAGCTGGATGTACTCCTGCCGACCCTCCACGCGGTTGTGGGTCCAGGCGAGCGGTGCCTCGAAGTCGTGTGCGATGTGCTTGTAGAACTCGATGTACTGCTCTTCATTGATCTCCTGCTTCGGCCGCGCCCAGAGCGCGCTCGCCTGGTTGATGGCCTCGTCGCCCATGACGATGGGGATAGCGATGTGGTCGGAATATTTGCGGATGATCGCTTTCAGGCGGTATTCATCCAAGAGCTCGTCCTCGCCCTCGCGCAAGTGCAGGATCACGTCGGTGCCGCGACCAGGCTTTTCCGTGGGCTCGATGCTGTACTGGCCAGCGGCCTTCTCCATATCGCATTCCCAGCGCACGGCCTCAATCGCCGGCAGGCCTGCGCGGCGCGTGACTAGCGTGACGCGATCGGCAACGATAAAGGCGGAGTAGAAGCTGACGCCGAACTTGCCGATGAGGCGGGCATCCTTCGCCTGGTCGCCGGTAAGCTGCTGGAAGAACTCGCGAGTGCCCGATTTGGCGATGATGCCGATGTTCTGGATCACCTCGGCGCGCGACATGCCGATGCCGTTGTCGGAGACGGTGATGGTGCGCGCCGCCTTGTCTACCGCGATGCGAACCTTCAGCTCGGGCTCGGATTCGTACAGCGCGTTGTTGGCGAGCGCCGCGAAGCGCAGCTTGTCGGCCGCGTCCGCGGCATTGGAGATGAGCTCGCGCAGGAAGATCTCCTTGTTGCTGTACAAGGAGTGGATCATCAGGTCGAGCAGCTGCTTGACCTCGGCCTGGAAGCCGAGCGTCTCGCGTGTGGTGGTCTCCGGCATGCCCATTGCCTCCGTGGATTGCATTTGAAATCTGGGCGCTCGCGCGGCGCTTTTCAAGCGCCCCGCAGCCCTAGAATTGCGGCCCCATGAGCTCAGTCCCCCTGCAAGTGCAGTTCGATCCGGCGGCGGCACGCTTCGGCGCCTCGCGCTCGCAAAAGCGGCTGGAGGATGAGCGCCTCCTGATTGGCAAGGGTCGCTACAGCGACGACCTGGAGCTGCCGAACCAGTGCTGGCTGGTGCTGGTGCGCTCGCCGCATGCGCATGCGCGCGTCGGCGCCATTGACCTTGCGGAAGTAAAGAAAGCACCGGGGATGATAGCCGCCTGGTCCATGGCAGAGCTGCGCGCCGACGGCGTGGGGCATATCCCGTTCCCGCCGCTTTTCAAGCGCGCCGACGGCTCGCCGATGGCGGCGCCGCCGCGTACGCCGCTTGCCGAGCGCGAGGTGTACTACGTCGGCCAGCCGGTCATCGCCATCGTCGCACAGACGCGCGCGCAGGCACAGGATGCCGCTGAACTTGTCACCGTGGAATACGACGATTTGCCGTGCGTGGTGGACGCGAAGAGCGCGATTGCGCCCGGTGCGCCGCTCGTCTGGCCGCAGGCGGCGGGCAACATCGCGGCCGAGGCCGAGTACGGCGATCGGACGGCCGTGCAGGCGGCGATGCGCAGCGCCGCGCACGTCACCGAGATCGAGCTCCACAACCAGCGGGTGATCGCGATGGCGCTCGAGCCGCGCGCGTGCATCGCCGTGATCGAGGACCGTCGCACCACGCTCTACACGCAGAACCAGACGCCGACCGGCGCGCGCGAATTGCTGGGTGCCGTGTTCCGCGCGAAGGCGGATGAGTTCCGGATCATCGTCGGCGACATCGGCGGCGGCTTCGGCATGAAGACCGGCCTTATGCCCGAGGATGCGCTCGTCTGCTACGCGGCGCGCAAGCTCGGCCGGCCGGTGAGATGGCGCGCCGAGCGGGCGGAGGATTTCCTGGCGGCGCATATGGGGCGCGATCAGTGGAACAGGGCGCGCCTGGCGCTCGATCGCGAGGGCCGCATCCTCGCCCTGGAGGTCGACACGCTCGGCAACATCGGCGCCGTGCCGGTAGGCTCCTCCGCGATCATTCCCCTGCAGCTCGGGCCCAAGGTGCAGACCACCGTGTATCACGTGCCGCAGGTGCATTACCGCGCGCGCGCGGTGCTCACCCACACGATGGCTACCGGTGCGTACCGCGGAGCGGGGCGGCCGGAGGCGAACTTCCTGATGGAGCGGCTGATCGAGAAGGCGGCGCGCGAGATGAAGCTCGACCCGGTAGAAGTGCGCCGGCGCAATTTCATTCGGCTGCAGCAGTTTCCGTATCGCACGCATGTGGGCGACACCTACGACGACGGCAATTTCGGCGCGGTGCTCGACAAGCTGCTCGCGTACGCCGACTGGGCGGGCTTTCCCGCCCGGCGCGAGGCCTCGGCGCGCGCCGGCAAGCTGCGCGGGCGCGGACTGTCGGCGTACCTGGAGTGGACCGGCGCGCTGCCCACCGAGACGGTCGACATCGAAGTCAACGCCAATGGGGAGATCACCGTTTTCTCGGGAACGCAGGCGATGGGGCAGGGACTCGAAACCTCGTACACGCAACTCATGACGGAGGTGCTCGGCGTATCGCCGGACAAGGTGCGGATCGTACAGGGAGACACCGACCGGGCGAACGGCGTCGGCAGCGTCGGCTCGCGCTCGGCCTTCGTCGGCGGCTCCGCGGTCGTCGCCGCCGGGAGGCGCGTGATCAGCGAAGGCAAAGCGCTCGCCGCGCAGGCGCTGGAAGCGGCGGCGACCGACATCGAGTACCGCGACGGGCGCTTTCGCATCGCGGGGACCGATCGCGCGCTCGCGCTCGGCGAGCTCGCGGCACGACAGGCGCGCAAGCTCTTCCGGGTGTCGGCGACCGAGACACCGTCGACGCCCTCGTGGCCGAATGGCGTGCAGGCGTGCGAAGTGGAGATCGACCGCGAGACGGGTGAGGTGCGCATCGCGAGCCTCGCGAGCTGCGACGACGTCGGCCGCATCATCAACCATATGATCGTCGAGGGGCAGGTACACGGCGGCGTGGCGCAGGGCGCCGGGCAGGCGCTGTACGAGCAGGCCGTGTACGACGCCGAGAGCGGCCAGCTCCTGACGGGGTCGCTGATGGACTATTGCGTGCCGCGTGCGAGCGACCTGCCGCCGATGCGCGCGAGCTTCGACGAGAGCGTGCCGTGCAAGACGAACCTGCTCGGCGTCAAAGGCTGCGGTGAGCTCGGCACGATCGGCGCGGTGCCGGCGGTCGTGCACGCCGTGCTCGACGCGCTCGGCGCGCTCGATATGGACATGCCGCTGACGCCCCGGAAGGTCTGGGCCGCGCTCAGTACGTCGGCGGATCGAGCCGGCGCGCGCCGCTGAAGCGGGCGCGCCAGTAAGGGTTGTCGACGCTCTCGACGCGCACGCGCTGGCCGCGCCGCGGCGCGTGCACGAAGTCGCCGTCGCCGAGATAGATGCCGACGTGCGAGAACGCTCGGTGGCGCGTGTTGTAGAACACCAGGTCGCCGGGTTGCAGCTCGGCCCGCTTTACCGGGCGGCCCAAATGGCGCTGCGTGGCTGTGCTGCGGGGCAGCTCGACGCCCCAGGCGCGCTGATAGACATGGGCCACGAGGCCGCTGCAATCGAAGCCGGTCTCGGGCGAGCTGCCGCCGTACTGATAGCGCGTCCCGACGGCGAAGAGCGCCTGCCGGGCTGCCGCGTACCGGTAGTCGCGTGATGTCTCCGTGCCCGCGGCCGCGATAGCGGGGCCGAGGAGGGCGAGCAGCGTGCAGGTAGCGAGCAGCCGGTGTCCCATAATGAACGGCGCGTAGACCGAGCGAAGACTCGCGCGTTGAGGAAGAAAGATGAATCGCAGCGCCTTGATCCGATTTGCCGTGCTGATGCTCGTCGCGAGCGCCGCGATGGCGCAGAACGCGTTGGAAATCATTACGCTACGTCATCGCACGGCCGAGCAGGTGCTGCCCAGCCTGCGGCCGATCCTCGAGCCCGGCGCGACGCTGACCGGGCAAGCGAACCAGCTCTTCGTACGCACGAGCCCGGCGAACCTCGACGACCTGCGGCTCGCGCTTGAGGCGCTCGACCGGCCGCAGCGGCGGCTGCTGATCGCGGTGCGCTTCGACGATGCCCGCGATATCGCGAGCCGAAGCCTCGGTGCGAGCGGGCGCATCGGCGCAGGCGATTCGCAGGTGGAGATCCGGGCACAGGATTCCCGCTCCCAGGCCGCGGAGCGCGTCGATCAGCGCGTCCAGGCACTCGATGGCGCGCGGGCGATGATCTATACCGGCGCCTCGCGGCCGCTGCGGCAGCGGCAGTACATCCAGACGCCGGCGGGCGTGGTGTCGCAGGAAGTGACCGTGGTCCAGGAGCTCGCGAGCGGCTTCGAAGTGATTCCCCGCGTGATGGGCGACCAGGTGCAGGTCGAGGTCGCGCAGCAGCGCAGTAGCGCGGCGTCTTACCAGCGCGCCGGCACGACGGCGAGCGGGCGCCTCGGCGAATGGTTCGAGCTCGGTTCGGTTGCCATGAGCGCCGGTGGCGAGACCCGACGGGTGTGGATACGGGTCGATGAGCTCCCTTGAGGAGGTGTTCGCGCCCGGCGGGCTGCTCGCAGCCGCGATCGCCGGCTACCGACGCCGGGCCGACCAGGTCGAGATGGCGCAGGCGATCGGCGAGGCGATCGAATCGACCGGAGTGCTCGTCGCCGAGGCCGGGACCGGCACCGGCAAGACCTTCGCTTATTTAGTCCCGGCGTTGCTTGCCGGCGGCAAGGTCATCGTCTCCACCGGTACCAAGACGCTGCAGGACCAGCTTTATGACCGCGACTTGCCGGCGGTGCGCGCCGCGCTTGCCTCGGGCGCGAGCGCGGCGCTGCTCAAGGGCCGTGCGAACTACGTCTGCCTCTACCGCTTGCGCCGCGCGGTAGCCGAGGGGCGCGCCACCAGCAGCGAGGAGGCGGTCGAGCTGCGGCGTATCGAGCGCTTCGCGGCAACCTCCGTGACTGGCGATCGCGCCGACCTCGGCGATGTGCCGGAAGATGCGCCGATCTGGGCGCAGGCCACCTCCACGCGCGACAACTGCCTCGGCCAGGGTTGCCCGGACTACGCCGATTGCTTCGTGATGCGCGCGCGGCGCAATGCGCTTGCCGCGGACGTCGTGGTGATCAACCACCATCTATTCTTCGCCGACGTCGTGCTGCGGGACGAAGGTGTGGCCGAGCTCCTGCCCGCGTGCAATACGCTCGTCTTCGACGAGGCGCACCAGCTGCCCGAAACGGCGCGTCTTTTCTTCGGCGACAGCCTCTCCACCTCGCAACTGTTGGAGCTCTCGCGCGACGCGCGCGGCGAGCTGCGCGTGGCCGGTGGCGGCTCGCCCGAGCTGGAGGCACTGTGCAATCGGCTGGAACGCGCGGCGCGCGACCTGCGCCTTGCGCTCGGCGAAGCGCCGCTGCGTCTCGCCTGGCCCCAGGCGTTGCGCATCGCCGGCTTTCCGGAGGCACTCATCAAGATCCGCGCGGCGCTGAAGATGCTCGACGCCGCGCTCGCCGCGCAGGCCGAGCGCTCCGAGGGTCTCGGCGCATGCAGCCGGCGCGCGGGCAACGCCCATGCGGTGCTCTGCCGGCTGTTGGAGAGCGATGGGAGCGAAGAGGTGCGCTGGGCAGAAGCGCTCGGCCAGTCGGTGCAACTCCACGTGACGCCGCTCCATTCGGGAGAGCTTTTTCGCCGCCAGATGGACGACCATCCGCGCGCGTGGATCTTCACCTCGGCGACGCTCGCCGTGGGCGCGGACTTCGGGCACTTCACGCGCGAGCTCGGCGTGCCGGAGGCGACGACGCGGCGCTGGGAGAGCCCCTTCCGCTTCGCCGAGCAAGCGCTCGTTTACCTGCCGAGCGGCTTGCCGCCCGATCCGAACGATCCGGCGTTCACCGATGCGGTGATCGAGGCGGCGTTTCCGGTGCTGCAGGCAAGCGGCGGGCGGGCTTTCCTGCTCTTCACCACGCTGCGCGCGTTGCGCCGCGCGCACGAGCTGCTTCGTCGCGGCACCCTCGAATATCCGCTGCTCGTGCAAGGCACCGGGTCGCGCAGCGAGCTGCTGGCGCGCTTTCGCAAGCTGGGCAACGCCGTGCTGCTTGGCAGCGCGTCTTTCTGGGAAGGGGTGGACGTGCGCGGCGATGCGCTCTCGCTCGTGGTGATCGACAAGCTGCCCTTCGCGCCGCCCGACGATCCAGTGCTCGCGGCGCGCATCGATGCGCTGAAGAGCGCCGGCCGCAATCCCTTCAACGAGCTGCAGCTGCCGCAGGCGGTGCTGCAGCTAAAGCAAGGAGCGGGGCGGCTGATTCGGGACGAAGGCGATCGCGGCGTGCTCATGCTTTGCGATCCGCGCTTGCTGTCGCGGCCCTACGGCAAACGGATCCTCGAGAGCCTGCCGCCGATGAAGCGTACGCGCAGCCTCGAGGAGGTGCGCGAGTTCTTCGCTAGCTCGGGCGCGGACGCAGCTCGTCTTCGATGTGCGCCCGGATGATGTCGTCGAAGCTCGCGTCGGCGCGGAAGCCAAGCTGAGTGGCGCGCCGCGCGTCGAAGTTGCGCGGCCAGCCCTCGACGATGCGCTGAATGACGGGATCGGGCTCCTCGCGGATGCGCTTCACCGCGGCATCGCCCGCGACGCGCGCGAGCGCCTCGATCTGCTCGCCGACCGTGGCCGAGATGCCGGGCATCGTGAGATTGCGGCGCGCGCCGAGCTGCGCGGTATCGAGGCGCGCCGCGAGCAACAGGAAGCCGACCCCTGCGCGCGGCGAAGCGAACCAGTGGCGCACGGTTTTCGTTACTGGCAGCACGGCCTCCTGCCCAGCCAGCGGCTCGCGGATGATGCCCGAGAAGAAGCCCGACGCCGCGCGGTTCGGTTTTCCCGGCCGCACGCAGATCGTCGGCAGCCGGATGCCGATGCCGTCGAAGAAGCCGCGGCGGCTGTAGTCGGCGAGGAGGAGCTCGTCAATTGCCTTCTGCGTGCCGTAGCTCGTGAGCGGCGCGCAGAGGAATTCGTCCCCGATCGCTTCGGGAAACGGCGCGCCGAAGACCGCGATCGAGGAGGCGAACACCACGCGCGGCTTATAGCCGCCGCCGATGGCGCGTATCGCCTCGAAGAGCCGCCGCGTGCCGTCGAGGTTGACGCGGTAGCCCTTGTCGAAATCCGCCTCTGCCTCGCCGGAGACGATGGCGGCGAGGTGAAAGACGAGCTGCGGCCGGGCGGCGAGCAGCTTTTCCGCCTCGCCGAGTGCCGAAAGATCTGACGCCAAGCCGCGCCACTTGTACGCGGCCCGCGCCGGCGCCGACGGCTCCACGATGTCGTGCAGCAGCACTTCATCGACATCCCCTACCAATCCGGATCCCAGAGACGCCACCACGGCACGCGCTTCTTCTTGCCGCCGGACTTGAGGTAATCGCTCTGCGGGAAGTTCTTCATCAGCACGCGTCCCGCGGCATCGCGCAGATCGGTCATGCCGAGGGAGTCATAGGCGCGCACCAGGATAGCCATCGCTTCCTCTACCGCGGGCGCTTGCGGGTAATGCTCGACCGCGTACTGCGCCCGATTGGCGGCGGCGAGGAACGCGCCGCGCTTCATGTAGTAGTTGGCGACGTGCACCTCGTTCGAGGCGAGCGAGTTCACGAGAAAGCGCATGCGCGCGCGCGAATCCTCCGCGTAGCGCGACTCGGGGAAGCGCGTCAGGACTTCCTTGAAGGCAAAGTACGCGTCGCGCGCCGCCTTGGGATCGCGGTCGCTCATGTCCGGCGTCGTCAGCCAGGACAGCACGCCCTGCAGCTCGTAGAAGTTGATGAGCCCCTTCAGGTACCACGCGTAGTCGACGTTGGGGTGGTTGGGGTAGAGCTTGATGAAGCGATCGGCCGCGGCGATGGCCGAAGCGCGCTCGTTGTCCTTCCAGTTGGCGTAGGCGATCTCGAGCTGGGCCTGCTGGGCATAGCGGCCGTACGGATAGCGCGCCTCGAGCTTCTCGAGCAGCTTGATCGACTTCTGCCAGTCGCGCGTCGCCATCGCGTCCTTCGCCTCGCCGTAGAGGCGCTGCGCCGACCAGCCCAGCGTCTCGTCCTCGCCCTTGAGCGAGCTGCAGCCGGCAGCGACGAGCGCAGCCGCGGCAAAGAGCGCAGCAAGTAAACTTCTCATCATGGGTGGCGACGATTATAGCGAGTGGGATGCGACGTTCGTCGCGCCGCTCTCGGCCACCGTGCCTGCCGAAATGGGCGGGCTGCGCCTCGACCAGGCGCTGGCGCGCCTCTTCCACCAGTACTCGCGCAACCGGCTCCAGGAATGGCTGAGAGCCGGCCACATCACCGTCGATGGGCGCTCCGCGCGTCCTCGAATGCCGGTCACCGGCGGTGAAAAAATTTCCGTGGCGCCGCCGCGGCCGCCCGACGAGGCGCCGCGCGCGCAGCGCATGCCGCTCAAGATCGTGCACGAGGACGCCGCGCTCATCGTGATCGACAAGCCGGCGGGCCTCGTGGTGCATCCCGGCGCGGGTCAGCCCGATCGCACGCTGATGAACGCGCTCCTCGCGCACGCAGCCGCGCTCGCCGGCGTGCCGCGCGCGGGCATCGTGCATCGGCTCGACAAGGACACGAGCGGCCTGCTGGTCGTCGCCAAGACCGTCGAGGCGCAAGCGTCGCTCGTAAAGCAGCTCGCCGATCGCACCATGCGCCGCGTGTATCTCGCCCTCGTGCAAGGCGATCCGCCGGCGAGCGGCACGATCGATGCGCCAGTCGGACGCGATGCGCGCGCGCGCACGCGCATGGCGGTCACGCATCGCGGCAAGCCCGCGCGCACGACCTACCGCGTGCTCGAGCGCTTCGGCCGCGCGGCGCTCGTCGAGTGCCGGCTCGAGACCGGTCGCACGCACCAGATTCGGGTGCACTTCCAGCACATCCGCCATCCGCTCGTCGGCGACACGGTGTACCGCCGCGGCACGCGCCACGGCATCCCGTTCCCCCGGCAGGCGTTGCACGCGGCAGAGCTGAGCCTGATCCATCCGTCGAGCGGCGAGCCGATGAACTGGCGCGCCCCGCTGCCGCGCGACTTCAAGCGCCTCGTCGACGGGCTGCGCTCGTGCTCGGTCTGATCCGCCCCGAGTGGCCTGCCCGCGTCGGCGCGCTCGTCACGACTGCCGCGACGGGCGACATGGCGACCGAGGAGGCGCGCGCGCGGCTGCGCTCGCTCCTGCCGGGCGAGCCGCGCTGGCTGCATCAAGTGCACGGCGCGCGCGTGGTGGATGCGGATCGCCTGGCAAGCGTCGAAAAGGCCGATGCCGCCGTCGCGCGGACACCCGGCACGGTTTGCGTAGTGAAGATTGCCGACTGCATGCCGGTCTTGCTGGCAGATGAAGCCGCGAGCGTCGTCGGGGCCGCGCACGCCGGCTGGCGTGGCTTGGCGGGCGGCGTACTGGAAGCGACCGTCGATGCGATGGGTGCGCCGCCCAGCGAGCTCTATGCATGGCTCGGGCCGGCGATCGGGCCGCAAGTTTACGAAGTGGGCGAGGACGTGCGTGCGGCGATCGGCGAGCCGGTGAGCGCCTTTCGCGCGACGCGGACAGGGCACTGGTTGCTCGATCTCTACGCGGTGGCGCGCGCCAAGCTCGAGGCGAAGGGCGTACGGCGCATCTACGGCGGCGGCTATTGCACGTACACGGAGCGCGAGCGGTTTTTCTCGTACCGCCGCGACCGCGGCCAAAGCCGCATGGCCGCAGCTATCTGGCTAACCTAAAATCCCGAGCCCCATGACGCTCGGCTGGATCCTCGCGGC
>VBCM01000138.1:11573-30339 GCA_005883675.1 Betaproteobacteria bacterium | reverse complement strand
AATCTTCGGCTTCTTCGTGCTCGAGAAGCTGCTCCTGTGGCGGCATTGCCACACCGAGAACTGCGAAGTGCACGACCGCCGCGCGGTCGCGCGCTGATCGGGGCGACTTCCTGATCCTGCTCCATTCGGGCTACAGCCGCCGCCAGGCGCTCGCGGTGAATCTGCTTTCCTTCGTCGCCACGCTGGTAGGCGGCGTGCTCGGCTATTACGGCCTGCGGCGTGTATGTCGCGGTGGCCGATTTGATTCCGGGCTTGCACCGGCGCCCGGAACTGCGCGATACCGCGTTCCAGGCGCTCCTCATCGCCCTCGGCATCGGCATATTGCCGCAGTGCGCTTGCTGCTCGCGCACTAAGTGAAAGAGACTACCGTTCAGTAGGTTATTTGGTATTTGACGCCGCGGGTTGTGCGTCGCAAAATCGGCCGAGGATGCAACCCGGCTCCCCAGAAGGCGTGCTCGCCGCGATCGCGCAGTCGGGCAATGCGATGACCCAAGGCTGGATGCGGCTGCTTTCCTCGCCGCCACAACTCGAGCGCAACAGCGCCCTGCAAACCGAATATCTCGAGCAGCAAGCGAAGCTCTGGAGCGCGCTACTCGCCGGCGGCAAGGAATCGCTGGTCGATGACGAGGACCGGCGCTTCGCCGCGCGCGAGTGGCGCGAGAACCCGTACTTCAACTACCTGCGCCAGTCGTATCTCCTGGCTGCGCGCTACATCGAGCAGATGATCGACGCCGCGCCGCTCGAGCCCTCCGCAAAGGAGCGCGCGCGCTTTGCCGCGCGGCAGTGGATCGACGCCATGTGCCCGGCGAATTTCGCCGCCACCAATCCGGTCGCGCTGCGCGAGGCGCTTGACTCCAATGGCGAGAGCCTCGCTCGCGGGCTCGCCAACCTGGTCGCCGACGCGCATCGCGGGCGCATCAGCCAGACCGACGAGAACGCCTTTGCGCTCGGCCGCAACGTCGCCACGACGCCCGGCGAGGTGATCTTCGAGAACGAGCTCATCCAGCTCATCCAGTACCACGCGCGCACCGCGGAAGTGGCAAAACGGCCGCTGGTGATGATCCCGCCCTGCATCAACAAGTACTACATTCTCGACCTGCAGCCGGAGAACTCCTTCGTCGGCTATGCGGTCGATCGCGGGCACACGGTGTTCATGGTCTCGTGGCGCAACGTGGGCGCCGAGCAGAGCCACTACGGCTGGGACGATTACCTCGAGCTCGGCGTCTTCACCGCGCTGCGCGTGGCGCAGGAAATCGCGAAGAGCGACAAAGTAAACAGCCTCGGCTTCTGCGTCGGCGGCACGCTGCTCGGCGCGGCGCTCGCCGTGATGGCGGCGAAGGGCGACGCCAAGGTGGCAAGCATCACGTTCCTCGCCGCGATGCTCGACTTTTCGGAGACCGGGCAGATCGGCCTCTTCGTCGACGAAGCGTCGGTCGCCGCACGCGAGGCGACCATCGGCAAGGGCGGCATCCTGCCGGGCACGGATCTCTCGTTCGTCTTTTCCAGCTTGCGCGCGAACGATCTCATCTGGCCGTACGTGGTGAACAACTATTTGCTCGGCGAGCGGCCGGCCGCGTTCGATCTCTTGTACTGGAACGCGGACAGCACGAACCTGCCGGGGCCGATGTACTGCTACTACCTGCGCAACACCTACCTGGAGAACAAACTCCGGGTGCCCAATGCGCTCGCCAACTGCGGCGTGCCGGTCGACCTGGGCAAGGTGAAGCTGCCGATGTTCGGTCTCGCGACGCGCGAGGACCACATCGTTCCCTGGCGCTCGGCGTATCGCACGGTGCATCTCGTCGGCGGTGAGGACAAGACCTTCGTGCTCGGCGCAAGCGGGCACATCGCGGGCGTGGTGAATCCGGCGTCGAAGAACCGGCGCAGCCACTGGATCGGCGCCGCGTACCCGCAAGAGCCGGAAGCGTGGCTCGCGCAGGCCACCGAGCACAAGGGCAGCTGGTGGCCGCGCTGGGCGAAATGGCTCGACGGCCACGGCGGCGGCAAGCGCAAAGCGCCCGCGCGCACCGGCAACGCGAAGTACAAGCCGATCGAGGCTGCGCCCGGCCGCTATGTGCGGCATCGGATCGTTCATTAAGGAGCGAGCATGGAAGAGATCTATATCGTCGGCGCAGCGCGCACTCCCGTCGGCAAGTTCGGCGGTGCGCTCGCCAGGATGCCGGCGTCGGAGCTCGGCGCGCTGGTGATTCGCGATGTGCTGAGGCGCGCGGGCGTCGCGCCCGAGCAGGTTTCGGAGGTCATCCTCGGCCAGGTGCTGACCGCCGGCGTCGGACAGAACCCCGCGCGCCAGGCGGCGATGAAGGCCGGCGTGCCCTACATGGTCCCCGCCATGACCATCAACAAGGTGTGCGGCTCGGGCCTGCAGGCGGCGATGCTCGGCGCGCAGGCGATCGCGCACGGCGATGCCGACGTGGTGGTCGCGGGCGGCCAGGAGTCGATGAGCATGGCGCCGCACGCGCTGAACGGCTCGCGCGACGGCTTTCGCATGGGCGATGCCAAGCTCGTCGATACGATGATCGTCGACGGCCTGTGGGACGTGTACAACCAGTACCACATGGGCGTCACCGCGGAGAACGTGGCGAAGGAATACGCCGTCACGCGTGAAGACCAGGACAAGTTCGCGGCCGCGAGCCAGAACAAGGCCGAGGCGGCGCAGAAGGCGGGCCGGTTCAACGATGAAATCGTCACGGTGGAAGTGCCCTCGCGCAAGGGCCCAATCATGTTCAAGGACGATGAATACGTACGCCACGGCACGACGGTCGATGCGCTCGCGGCGCTCAAGCCCGCGTTCGACAAGAACGGCACGGTGACCGCGGGCAACGCTTCGGGCATCAACGATGGCGCCGCGGCGGTGGTTCTGGTATCGGCGAAAAAGGCGCGCGAGCTCGGCTTGAGGCCCCTCGCACGCATCAAGGCGTTCGCTTCGGCGGGCGTCGATCCGAAATACATGGGCATGGGTCCGGTGCCGGCGTCCAAGCGCTGCCTCGCGCGCGCCGGCTGGGAGCCGAAGGATCTCGAGCTCATGGAGATCAACGAAGCATTCGCGGCCCAGGCGATCGCGGTGAATCGCCAGATGGGCTGGGACACAGCCAAGGTCAACGTGAACGGCGGCGCGATAGCGCTCGGCCATCCGATCGGCGCCTCGGGGTGCCGCGTCCTGGTCACGCTGCTTCACGAGATGGCCAAGCGCGACGCGAAGCGGGGGCTTGCGTCGCTTTGTATCGGGGGCGGCATGGGGGTCGCCCTGGCAGTGGAGCGCTAGCTTCTTACAAAAAGGAATGGCCATGGGCAAAGAAGGCGAAGTCATCGATCAGCCGCTGGTAGACCAGGAGCTCTGGCGCGACCGCACGCGGCCGGTCATCAAGCGCATCGCATTCGTCTCCGGGGGAATGGGGGGCATCGGCACGGCGATCTGCCGGCGGCTGGGACAGACCGGCCACACGGTGGTCGCGGGCTGCCTGCCTGCATACGACAAGAAGGAAGAGTGGCTCGCCCGCATGCGCGCCGAGGGCTTGCGCGTGCACGCGGCGGAAGGCGACGTCGCCGACTTCGACTCCTGCGCCGAGATGTTCTACAACGTGCGCGCGATCGTCGGGCCGATCGACCTCCTGGTGAACAACGCCGGCATCACGCGCGACTCGGTCTTCAAGCGCATGACCGAGAAGGACTGGATGGAGGTCATCAACACCAATCTGAACAGCGTGTTCAACGTGACGCGCCAGGTGATCGACGGCATGGTCGAGCGCGGCTGGGGCCGCGTCATCAACATCTCGTCGGTCAACGCCATCAAGGGCCAGTTCGGCCAGACCAACTACTCCGCCGCCAAGGCCGGCATGGCCGGCTTCTCCAAGGCGCTCGCCCAGGAGGTCGTGACGAAGGGCGTGACGGTGAACACCGTGTCGCCGGGCTACGTCGAGACCGACATGGTGATGGCGATCCGCGCCGAGATCCGCGAGCAGATCGTCGCCTCGATCCCCATGGGGCGGCTCGCGCGTCCCGCGGAGATCGCCGCGGTGGTGGCGTTCCTCGCCTCCGACGAGGCCGGCTACATCACCGGCGCCAACATCTCGGTGAATGGCGGAATGCACATGATGTAGACTTTTCGCCCCGCTCGGAAACCGCGAAGGAGGAGCCATGGCAAAGCAGCGCGTCGCCGTCGTCACCGGCGGCATGGGAGGTCTGGGCGAGACGATCAGCACCAAGATGGCGGACGCGGGCTACCGCGTAGTGGTCACCTACTCGCCGTCGAACACCAAGTACAGGTCGTGGCTTGAGGAGATGAAGAGCCGCGACTATTCGTTCGCCGCTTTCCCGGTCGACGTGGTGAGCTACGACGATTGCGCGCGCGCCTGCTCACGTATCCAGGGCGAGATCGGGCCGATCGACATCCTGGTCAACAACGCCGGCATCACGCGCGACATGACCTTCAAGAAGATGACCAAGGCCGACTGGGACGCGGTGATGCGCACCAACCTCGACTCCTGCTTCAACATGACGAAGCAGGTGATGGACGGCATGGTGGACCGCGCCTGGGGCCGCGTCATCAACGTCTCCTCGGTGAACGGTCAGAAGGGCGCCTTCGGCCAGACCAATTACTCGGCGGCGAAGGCCGGCATCCACGGCTTCACCAAGGCGCTCGCGCTGGAAATTGCGCGCAAGGGCGTGACCGTGAACACCATCTCGCCAGGCTACATCGGCACGAAGATGGTCACGGCGATACCGAAGGAAATTCTCGACTCGAAGATCCTGCCGCAGATTCCGATCGGCCGGCTCGGCAAGCCCGACGAGGTCGCCGGGCTGATCATCTATCTCTGCTCCGAGGAAGCGGCGTTCGTCACTGGGGCGAACATCTCGATCAACGGCGGCCAGCACATGTATTAAGGAGTAAACTCGGACCGTGGCGCTCCCCGAACCAAAGACCGACAGGACCGACAGTCAGCTGCGGCTGATCAAGAAATACCCCAACCGGCGCCTCTACGATACCAAGACGTCGAGCTACATCACGCTCGCCGACGTCAAGCAGATGGTGCTCAAGCAGGAGGAGTTCCAGGTGGTCGACGCGAAGAGCGGCGACGACCTGACGCGGCAGATCCTGCTGCAAATTATTTTGGAGGAAGAGTCTGCCGGCATGCCGCTCTTCTCCTCTGATCTCCTCTCGCAGCTCATCCGCTCCTACGGCAACGCCATGCAGGGCATGATGGGCTCGTACCTCGAGCGCAACATCAGGGCGTTCCAGGACATCCAGAAGGCGCTGCACGAACAGTCGCAGAAGATTTACGGCGACCATCCGCGCGCCTCGCAGGAGCTCTGGTCGCAGTTCATGAACCTGCAGGGGCCGGCGATGCAGAGCCTGATGCAGGCCTACATCGAGCAGAGCCAGAAGGTGTTCTCGCAGTTCCAGGAGATCGAGCAGAGCCAGAAGGTGTTCTCGCAGTTCCAGGAGCAGATGCAGAGCCAGGCCCGCAACATGTTCTCGGGCCTTTCCTTCCCCGGTTTCCCGTCTGGCAGCAAAGACAAAGACAAGAGCGAGCCCGACAAGTCCTGAAGTTGCGGCGCGTAGCGCCGTCCCCAAGGTCGGGTTTGTTTCCCTGGGCTGTCCGAAAGCGCTGGTCGATTCCGAGCGCATCCTCACGCAGCTGCGCGCCGAGGGCTACGTCACCTCGCCCTCTTACGACGACGCCGACCTCGTGATCGTCAACACCTGCGGCTTCATCGACGCCGCGGTGGAGGAATCGCTGGAGGCCATCGGCGAAGCGCTCGCCGAGAACGGCAAAGTGGTCGTTACCGGCTGCCTGGGCGCGAAGGAGGGCCTCGTCGCCAAGGTGCATCCTTCGGTGCTCGCGATCACGGGACCGCAGGACACCGACGGCGTAATGGCCGCGGTTCACGAGCATCTGCCCAAGCCGCACGACCCGTACGTCGATCTCGTGCCGCCGCAGGGCGTGAAACTCACGCCGCGGCATTATGCGTATTTGAAGATCTCCGAGGGCTGCAACCATGGCTGCACCTTCTGCATCATCCCGTCGATGCGCGGCGAGCTCGTCTCGCGGCCGCTCGCCCAGGTGATGCAGGAAGCCGAGAACCTCGTCAAGGCGGGCGTCAAAGAAATACTGGTGATCTCGCAGGACACGAGCGCCTACGGCGTCGACGTCAAGTACCGCACCGGCTTCTGGCGCGGGCGGCCGCTGAAGACGCGCATGACCGATCTCTGCCAGGCGCTCGGCGAGCTCGGCGTGTGGGTGCGGCTGCACTACGTGTATCCCTATCCGCATGTCGATGAAGTGATTGCACTCATGGCCGAGGGCAAGATCCTTCCGTACCTGGATATTCCGTTCCAGCACGCAGCCGCGCGCGTCCTGCGCCTGATGAAGCGCCCGGCATCGGCCGAGCGCGTGCTCGAGCGCATCCGGCGCTGGCGCGAGATCTGTCCCAGCCTCACGATTCGCTCGACCTTCATCGCCGGCTTTCCCGGCGAAACGGACGCGGAGTTCCAGGAGCTCCTCGACTTCCTGCAGGAGGCCGAGCTTGATCGCGTCGGCTGCTTCGCCTATTCGCCGGTCGAAGGCGCGGCGGCCAATGCGCTGCCCGATCCGGTTCCCGAGCCGGTGAAGGAGGAGCGGCGCAAGCGCTTCATGCAGGCGCAGGCGCGCATCAGCGAGGCGAAGCTGCGGGCGAAGATCGGCAAGACGGCGCGTGTGCTGATCGATGAACCGGGCGTCGGCCGCACGCAAGGCGACGCGCCGGAGATCGATGGCCTGGTGCATTTCAAGGGCGGTAAAGCGGGCGAATTCGCCGATGTTCTTATCGAGCGTGCCGATGAGCACGATCTCTACGGGAGAATGCGATGACGGACGTGATGGTGGTGGCAGGTGCGCGCACGGCGATCGGCGACTATGGCGGCGCGTTCAAGGACGTGCCGCCGACCAAGCTCGGCGCGATCGCCATCCGCGAAGCGCTGGCGAGAGCAAAAGCGGAGCCGGCGAGCGTGGGGCACGTAGTGATGGGCAGCGTGATCCACGGCGAGGCGCGCGACATGTATCTCTCGCGCGTCGCCGCGGTCGACGCCGGCATCCCGGTGAGCACGCCGGCGCTGACGGTGAATCGGCTCTGCGGCTCGGGCCTGCAGGCGATCGTCTCGGCCGCGCAGCACATCATGCTCGGCGACTGCCACATCGCGGTGGCGGGCGGCGCGGAGAGCATGAGCCGCGCGGCGTACATGCTGCCCTCGGGCCGCTGGGGCCAGCGCATGGGCGACGCGCCGGTGATCGACGCGATGACCGCGGCGCTGCACGACCCGTTCGGGCACGGCCACATGGGCGTCACCGCCGAGAACATCGCCGCGAAATACGGCTTCACGCGCGAGCAGCAGGACCAGTTCGCCGTCGAATCGCACCGCCGCGCAACGCGCGCACTTGAGCAGGGTTATTTCCGCGAGCAGATCGTGCCGGTCGAGCTGAAAACCAAGAAAGGGGTGGAGCAGTTCACCACCGACGAGCACGTGCGCAGGGACGCCAAGATGGAAGACCTGGCGAAGTTGAAGGCCGTGTTCAAGAAGGACGGCACCGTCACCGCGGCGAACGCCTCCGGCATCAACGACGCGGCCGCGGCGGTCGTGCTGATGCACGCGAAGGCGGCGAAGAACCAAAAGCCGATAGCGCGGCTCGTGGCCTACGCGCATGCCGGCGTCGACCCGCAGCTCATGGGTCTCGGGCCGATTCCGGCGGTGAAGCGCGTATTCGAAAAGGCGGGGCTCAAGCCCGCGGACATGGATGTGATCGAATCGAACGAGGCATTCGCCGTACAGGCGATGGCGGTGACCCAGGACCTCGGGCTCGACCCGGCGAAGGTCAACCCGAACGGCGGTGCGGTAGCGCTCGGCCATCCGATCGGCGCCACCGGCTGCATCCTCACCGTCAAGGCGCTCTACGAGCTGCAGCGCACGCAGAAGCGCTACGCGCTCGTCACCATGTGCATCGGCGGTGGGCAGGGCATCGCGGCGATTTACGAAAGGGTGTAAACCGCCTAATCAGTTCCTGCAGCTGACGGCGTAACAAAGCCGATCGGCCGGCGTTTGCCTTCTGCGGGCGCTGCCATGTGGCGTCGCACCGCATCCATGAGCTCAATGATCGCGGCGTCGTGGCCGGCCAGCTTCTTGCCGTGTTCGACCAGAGTACGGGCGATATCGGCATGACTTGCTAGGAAGTCCCGCAGTCGGATGAATGCGCGCACAACATACAGACTCGCCTGTATAGCGCGAGGCGAATTGAGGACTGTGGCGGCCATAAGTGCCCCATGCTCTGTAAAGGCGAACGGTGGGCGTCGTAAAGCCATCTTCGCCGCTGAATTGGATATCACAGATTGTGATCTCCAAATTGAGAACTCCTTGGCCGACAAGCGGAACATAAAGTCCGCCGGGAAGCGCTCGCGATTGCGTTTGACCGCTTGGTTAAGTACGCGGGTTTGTACGCCGTACAGGGCTGCCAAATCCGCATCGAGCAATACCTTGCGGTCGCGTATGAGAAGAATGCGATTGTCGATGTGTGCGAGCGCGACCGAGCGTTCATCAGCGTTATCTCTCCCCATTGGCCAAACTAACGTTGTCCATTAGAACCGGTTGACTCCCGGTAAACTCGCGGCACCTTGACACGCAAACCCCGTATCGGACTCGCGCTCGGCGCGGGCAGCGCGCGCGGCTGGGCGCACATCGGCGCGATTCGCGCGCTGGAAGAGCGCGGCGTCAAGCCGGATCTCATTTGTGGCACCTCGATCGGCGCGCTGGTTGGCGCGGTATACGCGTCCGGCCAGCTCGATCAACTCGAAGCCTGGGTGACCGGGCTCGCGTGGAGCAAAGTCTGGCGCCTCATGGACATCACCTTGAAGGGCGGGCTGATCCGCGGCCAGCGGCTCTTCAATCTGTTCCGCGCCACGTTCCAAGACCTCGAAATCGCGGAGCTCGCGACGCCCTTTGGCGCGATCGCCACCGAGTTGAGCTCAGGCCGCGAGATCTGGCTGCGGCAGGGGAAGCTCTTCGACGTGGTGCGCGCATCGATTGCGACGCCCGGCCTTTTCACGCCGGTGATCCACGACGGCACGGTGCTCGTCGACGGCGGCTTGGTGAATCCTGTACCCGTATCGATGTGCCGCGCGTTCGGTGCGGAGATCGTCATCGCCGTCGATCTCAGCTGGGGCAAGCTCGGGCCCTATCGCAACATGGGACGCGAGCTGCCGGCGCCGCCTGAAGAGCCGAGCTGGATTGGACGCCTCACCAACAGCTGGCTCGGCGGCGTGCATAAGCTGGGAGCGGAGCCGCAGATCCCGTCCATTTTCGAGGTGTTCAACACCGCGCTCGACATCGTCGAGCAGCGCGTCGCGCGGAGCCGCCTCGCCGGCGAGCCCGCGGACGTGCTGATCACGCCGCTGCTGCCCAACTTCGGCACGATGGAATACCACCGCGCCGCCGAGGCGATCGCCGAAGGCCGCGCGGCGGTAGAGCGCATGATGCCGCTCATCGAGCAGGTCATCCGCTAGCCGTGGAGATCAGCCTCGGCGTGACGCTCGCCGTGCTGGGAGCGGCGCTGCTGCACGCCACGTGGAACGTGCTGGTGAAGGCGGGCGCCGACAAGGAGCTCGAGACGATCAACATCGCCGCGGGCTCGGGCCTCGTCGCGCTCGTCGCCGCCCTCTTCCTTCCCGCGCCGGCGCGCGCCTCGTGGCCGTGGGTGGCGGGCTCGGCGCTCGTTCACATCCTTTATTTCATCTTCCTCGCCGGCGCGTATCGCTGGGGCGAGCTCTCGTACACGTATCCCGTGATGCGCGGCGGCGGGCCGATGATCGTCGCGCTGGTCGGCGCGCTGGTGCTGGGTGAAGTGCTTCCCGTGCATGAGACGCTCGGTGTGCTGCTCATCTGCGCCGGAATCTTCGCTTTTGCATCCGGCCGCCACGACCGGCGCGCCACGGCGTTCGCGCTTGCAAATGCCCTAGTGATCGCGGCGTATACGCTGATTGACGGCCAGGGCGCGCGCGCCTCCGGCGCGCCGGCGAGCTACACGATGTGGTTCTTCACGGCGAACGGCGTGGTGATCCTCGCCTACGGCCTCGCGCGCCGCGGGGCCGCCGTGGGCACCTATTGGCGCGAGCACTGGAAGCGCGCGCTCATCGGTGGCGCTTGCGCAGTGGGCGCTTATGGCATCGCGCTGTGGGCGATGACGCGGGCGCCGATTGCGGTAGTGGCGGTGTTGCGCGAGACCGCGGTGATCTTCGGCGCGTTCATCGCACACTTCGTGCTGCATGAAAAACTGACGCGCCGGCGGCTGGCGGCCACCGGCGCGGTGATGCTCGGGCTCGTCGCCCTCAAGCTTTAGACGGGCTGGAGCTTTCCTTCGTAGTAGCGCACGCGGTCGCCTTGGTGCCAGAAGGGCTGCTCCTGGCTGGTGAAGACCTGCGTCGAGCCGTTGTCGTAGCGTACGGTGAGCTCCCACTGCTTGGTTGCGCGCGCCTGCTTCTCGATCTGGTTGCCGAGGAGCGCGCCGCCCGCGGCGCCGAGCACGGTGACGAGCTTGTTGTGGTCGCCGATGTTGTGGCCGAGGACCGCGCCGGCAACGCCGCCGCCGACCGCGCCGACGCCTTTCGCGTCGCCCTTCTGCTCGACTTCACGCACCGACTCGACCACGCCGTAGACACCCGGTTTTACCGCGGGCTTGGGCGCTTCATAGGTTTGCGGCGCCTGCGCGACCGGCGGAGGCGGTGGCGTCATCGCCGGCACATCGGCGTACGCGACCTGCGGCGCCGTGGGCGCCTTCGGCGCTTTGGCGACGTGCTTCTTCACCGGCATCGCCGGCGGCGTCGCTGCCGGCGCTGCGGCGGGCATGGATTCGGTGCTCGGCGCTGGCGCTTCGGTGGCCGCGATCGGCGCCTGCTCGGTGATCTGGCCCTTCGAGTGGGGGATGAGGCCGGTGATCGCGGCCACTCCCACGGCCGAAAACACCATCACTGAAACGGCGGCCGCCGCTACGAGCGGGTGCAGCCTCCGGGTATTGGTATTCGCTTCCATCGCTTGGTTCTCCTTTCGTATCGCGAACAATGCGCAGCTTAGGGTGCGCGATGACGCGCTGCAGTGAGCGTTCGTTACGAGATGTAACGGCTGTTAAGCCTCGGGCCGCATGTGCGGGAAAAGAATGACGTCGCGGATGCTCGGGCTGTCCGTAAGGAGCATCACCAGGCGGTCGATCCCCAGACCCATGCCGCCCGCCGGCGGCATGCCGTACTCGAGCGCCCGGATGTAATCGGCGTCGTAGTACATCGCCTCCGGGTCGCCGGCCTCCTTCATCCTCGCCTGCTCGAGAAAGCGCGCCGCCTGGTCCTCCGGGTCGTTCAGCTCCGAGAAGCCGTTGGCGATCTCTTTAGCGTCGATGAAGAGCTCGAAGCGGTCGGCGATGTCGGGGTCCGCGTCGCGCCGGCGCGAGAGCGGCGAGACTTCCGCCGGGAAATCGGTGACGAAGGTCGGCTGCACCAGGTGCTTCTCCGCGAGCGCCTCGAAGAGCATGAGCTGCAACGCGCCCCAGCCCTGGTGGTTGTCATGCTCGACCGCGAGCTCCTTCAGCCGGCGTGAAAGCAGCGCGCGGTCGCGCAAGTCGCCCTGCACGCCCTGGCGGCGCAGTGCCTCGGCGATCGCCACGCGCGCGAAGGGCTTGTCGAACTCGAGCGTGCGCCCCTGATAGACGATGGATGAGCGCCCCGCCGCCTGGCGCACGAGGCGCTCGGTGAGATCCATCATGTACTGCCAGTCCTCGTAGGCGCAGTAGCACTCGAGCATCGTGAACTCGGGGTTATGGCGCGTGGAGATGCCCTCGTTCCTGAAGTTGCGGTTGATCTCGAACACGCGCTCCATGCCGCCGACCACCAGGCGCTTGAGATAGAGCTCGGGCGCGATGCGCAGATAAAGATCCATGTCGAGCGCGTTGTGGTGCGTCCTGAACGGCCGCGCCGCCGCGCCGCCCGGAATCGGCTGCATCATCGGCGTCTCGACCTCGAGGTAGCCTTCCGCGCGCAGGACATCGCGGATCGTCTGGATGACGCGCGAGCGCTCGGCGAAGATGTTGCGCACCTCGGGGTTCACCACGAGGTCGACGTAGCGCTGGCGGTAGCGCAGCTCCTGGTCGGCAAGACCGTGGAACTTCTCGGGCAGCGGACGCAAGGCCTTTGCCAGCAGCCGGATGGCGCGCGCATTCACGGTGAGCTCGCCTTTCATCGTCTTGAAAACGGTACCTTCGGCGCCGACGATGTCGCCGAGATCCCAGTGCTTGAACGCCTCGTAGCCGGGCGTGTCCTGCGTGATGTAGACCTGGATGCGGCCGCTGCCATCCTGCAGCGTCGCGAAGCTCGCCTTGCCCATGACGCGCTTCAGCATCATGCGGCCCGCGACCACGGCGCTCGGCTTCTGCGCCTCCAGCAGCTCTTTGCTGAGCGCGCCATAGCGCTGGTGCAGCTCGAGCGCCGAATCCTTGCGGCGGAAATCGTTCGGATACGCCTGGCCGGCCGCGCGCAGCGACTTGAGCTTCTCGCGGCGCTCTTCGACGAGCTTGTTCTCTTCTTCCATCTAGCGCACCTTGTCCCGCGCGAGGTCCATCACGAGTCGGGTCGCGAGATACAACCGCGGCTCGATGGACGAGACGAGCACGTATTCGTCTTCGTTGGAGTGGGCGCCGTAGCCGCGCAGGCCGAAGCGCTCGAGCACGGCGTTCTTGGTCTGCAGCGCGGCGAACGCCGCGTCGGTGCCACCGCCTTCGGCGATGTTGTCCACCACCAGGTCCATGCCGAGCTCGCGATAGATCGACTGCGCACGCTGCGCCATCAGGATCGAGGCATTGGACGCTTCCAGCGGCGGCCGCCGCCGCTCGAACAGCATCTCGATTTTCGCTTCGGGCACGAGCTGGCGCTTGATGCGCTCGCGCACCGCGCGCTCCACGCCGTCGTAGTCGGCGATGCGCAGCACGCGCACGTCGGCCGTGGCTTCGGCGTACGCCGGGATGACGTTGCGGTTCGTGCCGGCGTGCGACACGGTCCAGTTCATCTTGACGCCGGTCGCCGGATTCGAGAGATCGCGCATCTGCAGGATCTGGTGCGAGAGCTCGTAGAGTGCGTTGATGCCGCGCTCGGGCGCGGCTCCGGCATGCGAGGCCTTGCCGTGCACGCGCAGCACCACCGAGGCGATGCCGGCGGTGGCGAGCGCGAGCTTGTCGGCGTCGGCGCGCGAGGCCTCGAACGAGAGCGTTGCATCGTGCTCCTTTCCCAGGCGCGTGATGAGCGCGCGCGAGCCTGGCGAGCTCAGCTCCTCGTCGGCATTGATCAGCGCGGTGAGCGTGCCGTACTCGTTGAAGCCGAGGCTGCGCAGCATGCCCGCAGTGTGGAGGATCACGGCGACGCCTTGCTTGTCGTCGGAAATGCCGAGGCCGTAGGCCCGGTCGCCGTCGAGGCGAAACGGCTGCTTTGCCAGCATGCCGGTCAGATACACGGTGTCCATGTGCCCGATGAGCAAAATCTTCTTGCTGCCGCGGCCCTTGAACGTGGCGCGCACCATCTTGCCGATGCTCGCTGGGGTGTCTTCCATGCGGTAGACGTCCACCGGCTCGACGAACTCCACCTCGGCGCCGAGCTCCTTGAACCGCGCGGCAATGAGCGCGGCGAGCTTCGCGAGGCCCGCGCTGTCCCGGCTCCCCGACTCGATGGAGACGAGCTCCTTGAGCGTCGCGAGCAGCGGCTGCTTGTGCGCGCGCGCCTGCGCGTGCACGGCGTCGTTCGACTGCGCCGCGGCCCACGCCGCGTGCGCGATCAGGGCGAGAGCAACAAGTAATCGCATCGGCGCCTACACTCCCTGTTTGAGGCTCGCTTCGACGAAGTCGTCGAGGTCGCCGTCGAGCACGCGCTGCGTGTCGCCCTTCTCGACCCCGGTGCGCAGGTCCTTGATGCGCGACTGGTCGAGCACGTAGGAGCGGATCTGGTGCCCCCACTCGATGTCGGTTTTCTGCGCGGCGAGCTTGTCCTGCGCCGCCGTGCGCTTGCGCAGCTCGAGCTCGTAGAGCCGCGATTTCAGCATCGCCATGCACTCCGCGCGGTTGCGGTGCTGCGAGCGGTCGTTCTGGCTCTGCACGACGATTCCCGACGGCAGGTGGGTGATGCGCACCGCGGATTCGGTCTTGTTGACGTGCTGGCCGCCCGCGCCGGAGGCGCGATAGACGTCGACGCGTAGATCCGCCGGGTTGATGTCCACCTCGATGGATTCATCGACCTCCGGGTAGACGAAGACGCTGGCGAATGAGGTGTGGCGGCGGGCGTTGGCGTCGAACGGGCTCTTGCGCACGAGGCGGTGCACGCCGGTCTCGGTGCGCAAATGGCCGTAGGCATATTCCCCGGTGATCTTGAGCGTGGCGCTCTTGATGCCGGCCACCTCGCCCGCCGTGTGCTCGAGCACCTCGGCGTGATAGCCCTTGCGGTCGCAGTTTGCGTCCAGGGGATTGGAGAACATGCGGCGGAACTCGAGCGCCGCCACGTCCTGCAAGAGCTTCTCGACGTCCGCCGCCACGCCGAGCACGGTGGCATCGTCGCCTTCGGCGCGCGCGAGCTGGAAGAGCTCCTGCGCATCGCCAAGGCCGCTGCCGACGCGGCCGAGCGTGCCGACGATCGCCTCGAGCGCCTTCTTCTCCCTACCGAGCTCCTGAGCGCGCTGCGGGTTTTCCCACAGCTTGGGGTCTTCGAGATCGCGGTTCAGCGCGGCGAGCCGGCTTTGCTTCGCCTCGTAGTCAAAGATACCTCCGCAGCGCGGTCGAGCGCGCCTGCAGGTCCGAGAGGGCGGCTGCGATCTGGTTGATGCGTTCCGCTTCCATCTATTGCGCTACCTTCCGTTCCCAATATAGGACTTCGCGCCCGAAATTAGATTCCGCCTCGGCCGCCTCGAGCGGCGTCACGGTCTCGCGGCTTGCGACTACTGCCTTGCGCAGCCCGCCGCGTATCGTGGAGAGGTAGAAGTACACCTCGCCCGGCGCCTGCACCACGAACAGCAGGTATTCACCGTCGACAAGCTGGGCGATGCGCAGCACCTCGGCATCGCGGAAGCCGCGTTGGCGCGCCGCGATCAGCTCGGCGCCGGACTCGTGCGGGATGCCGATCGCGTCCGCGACGTCGGCACCCAGGAAGCCGTCCGTGCCGTGCACCTTCAGCCAGCCGGCGATCGAGCGCAGGCCCACGCTTTCGAGCGGGGCCACCAGCGCGCCCGACGACGCGGCCGCCGAGATGCAAACGCAAGCGAGGAGCGCGCTTAACGCGCCACGCATGAACCCTCCCTGGTTGGACTGCTTGTCGGCCTATTTTACGGGTTTGGGCGTGTATTCCTCGGCGATCTTGTCGTCGAAGAAGCTGGTGGGGTTCGGCGCCGCCATGAAGCGGCGGTAGACCTCCGGATAGACGCCGACGTACTGGTAGACCTGGCCGTTCGACATCTCCACTTCGAGCGTGCGTGTCGCTTCGTCGTAGCCCACCGAGCGCAGCTTGGATGAGTTAACGCGCTTTCTTTGCATCGGCGTTCTCCACGCGAATTCTCGCGCCGGCCTTGATGCCCGACAGGGCGCGCGGGTCGCCCGCGAGCGTGCCGAGCACGTTGCAGCGCGCGGCGAGCTTGGGCCGCTCGTCGGTCGAGATCGGCGTTCGCCCGTAGGGCAGGGCGAGCGCGTCGCCTTCGGTCCAGAAGCACACGGTGCCGGGATCGACCACCTGCTTCGCATCCGGCTCGAGCGTCGCGCTCACCGGCGTCGTGAAGTACACCTCTTCACCCCAGGTCTGCGCGTTCGCCTCGAACGGCAGCGCTTCGGCGAGTGCCCGCATCGTCGGCGTGTCGCGCAGCTCTGCTTCGAGCGTGAGCTTCCCCGCCGTGATGCGTACTCTCATCCGCCGAGCGTGGCGGTCCAGGGCATCTTGCCGTCGATCATGCCCTCAATCGCGCCGCCCTTGACCACGCCCGAAAACTCGCCTTTATGGCCCACGAGCCTGAAGCTCAGATGCTCGCCGCGCAGTTTGCCGTCCTCAATGGGGACATCGCGGCCGTCCAGCCTGAGACTGCCCGAGACGCGGCTGATCTGCTGCTTGAGCGTGAGCGCGGCGGGCTGCCGGCTGATGGCGGGCGGCATATGCGCCTGCCATTTGCCGGCAACCTTGGCCGGCACAACGTAGAGATAGATCAGCGTTGTGGTCACTCCGCTGATCTTCACCTTCTCCTCCAGGTCCATCTGCCACAAGTTGTCGGCCATCCAGCCGGTGAGCGGATAGTCGTGCGACACGATGCGCGTGCCGGGCTTCAGTTCCGTCAGTAGCTTGTCCTTGAGCAGGTTCACCGTGTCCGGCAGGAGATACATCGTGACGACGGTGGCCTGCGAGATGTCGGTCTTGAACAGATCCTGCTTCAGGAACTTGGCGCGGTCGGCGAGCCCTTCCTTCTGCGCGGCGTCGTTCGCGCGCTTCACCAGGTCTTCCTTGATCTCCACGCCGAAGCCGCGCGCGCCGAACACTTTCGCCGCGGTGAGCACGATGCGCCCGTCGCCCGAGCCGAGGTCGATGAGGAAATCGTTCGGCCCGACGTCGGCGTAGCGCAGCATGTCGGAGACCACGCTTTGCGGCGAAGGAACGTAGGGCCCCGCATCCTTGAAGGGTTGCACATCGGCGGCGAGGGCGGCGCTGGCGGTCAGTAGCATGGCGGTAAGGCGCATCATGATTCGACGTGTTCCAGGTTGAGCTGGACGGACCTGAGGCCGTTGTATTCGTTCACGGCCAGGCGGTAAGCGGCGCGGATGCGCGCGGGCAGGGCATCGAGCGTGCTGAAACGCATTGCCTCGTGGCGGCGACCGTCCTTCATGAGCACGAGCTTCGTATGGCGCTCGCCCACGACGCGCTGGCTTTCCACGGCGAAAGTATCGCAGAAGAGGGGCTGCGGAAACCCCTGTCCCCAGATGCCGTCTTCGAGCATGCGCGCGATGTCGAGCGTGTAGTAAGTCTGGCTCAGGCTGCCGTCGGTTTCCACCGTGCGCGCTCGCGCGGCGGCCGGCAGCATCTCCTCGAGCGCGCGCTCGAAGGCGATGGCGAAGCGCGGCAGCTCGGTTTCGGCGATGGTGAGGCCCGCGGCCTGCGCATGGCCACCGAAGCGCGCGATCAGGCCCGGAATACGCTTCGCGATGAGATCGAGGCAGTCGCGCAGGTGCAGCCCCGGCACCGAGCGGCCCGAGCCCTTGAGCGAACGGCCGTCCGCCGCGCGCGCAAAGCACACCACCGGGCGGTGCACGCGGTCCTTGAGCCGCGAGGCGAGGATGCCGACAACGCCCTCGTGCCAGTCGGGCGCGAAGGACACCGATTGGGCCTGCGCTTCCAGGCTTTTGAGCTTCTCGAGCGCTTGCTCGAGCATGCCGGCCTCGATGTCACGGCGCTGGCGGTTTAGCCGGTCGAGCTCCTGCGCGCAGTTGGCCGCGCGCGCCTCGTCGTCGGCGAGCAGGCACTCGATGCCGAGGGTCATGTCCGCAAGCCGCCCGGCGGCGTTGAGCCGCGGGCCGGCGGCGAAGCCGAGATCGAAGCTCGTCGCCTCCGCGGGATTGCGGCCGGCGGCGCGAAACAGCGCATTGATGCCCGGCTGCGCGCGTCCGGCGCGGATGCGCTTCAGTCCCTGCGCGACGAGATTGCGGTTGTTCGCATCGAGCGGCACCACGTCGGCGACGGTGCCGAGCGCGACGAGATCGGTGAGCGCGCCGAGGTGCACCTCGTTCTTCAGGCAGCCGCGCTTCCTCAGCTCGGCGCGCAGCGCAATCATCACGTAGAACATGACGCCGACGCCGGCGAGGGCCTTCGATGGAAAGCCGCAGCCCGCCTGGTTGGGATTCACGATGCAGTCCGCCCGCGGCAGCTCGGCGCCCGGCAGGTGGTGATCGGTGATCAGCGTGCCGATGCCAAGCGCGCGGGCGCGCGCCACGCCTTCGACGCTTGCGATGCCGTTATCCACCGTGATGAGGAGATCCGGCCTGCGCTGCGCGGCAAGATCGACCAGCTCGGGCGAGAGCCCGTAGCCGAGCTTGAAGCGGTCCGGCACGAGGTAGTCCGCATTCGCGCCGAAAAGGCGCAGCGCGCGCATGCCCACCGCGCAGGCGGTGGCGCCGTCGGCGTCGTAGTCGGCGATGATGAGCAGGCGCTTGCCCGCCTGGATCGCCTCGGCGAGGAGCACTGCCGCCTGCTCGATGCCCATGAGGAGCGACGGCGCGAGCAGCGCCGCCGGGTTGTACGCCAGCTCGGTCGCGGAGCGGATGCGCCGCGCCGCGTAAATCCTGGCGAGCAGCGGATGAACGCCCGCCTCCTCGAGCGCGCGCCGCGCGGTGTCCTCGTACGGGCGCTCGATGATCTTCATGCGTAGTGCTCGAGCGCCTTCGGCCGGCGCCAGAAGCGCCGCAGATCGGTGCGGATGGTTTCGTAGGCCGCGCATTCGCCGCCGTCGGGCACGTGGATCGTCACCATGCCCACCCGCCCGTCGCGCAGCGCCGCAAGGACCGGCGCGAACCAGTCACGCTCGAGCCGTGCGAGCGCCTCGTGGTAGTCGGCGGTCTCAGAGAGCGCGAGCGGCGCTCGCAACGCATCGAGCACTACGAGATGGCGGCCTTCCTCCGGCATGCGCGCGAGCCAGGCGCTGCCGCTTGCGGGCAGCGGGCGATGGCGCACGCCGGCCGCA
>VBCM01000138.1:0-11560 GCA_005883675.1 Betaproteobacteria bacterium | reverse complement strand
CGCGCGCCCGGCGCCCCACAGCCACACGCTGTTGATCGCCGGCTCGCCGCGCGCTTCGCGCGCCTCGTTCACCGGGTGCGAGTGCAGCACCATCTGCGCTTCATTGAGAAGCTGATGCACCGCGGTGTTGGCCGGCATGGCGAGCGCGACATCGCGGCCGGCGAGCGCGAGCGGCGGCTCGGCGCCAAGCACGAGCTCGGGGGGCATGCGCGCTACCCACCGCTCGGCATCGATTGCCTGAAGCGCAAGGCGCTCGGCGAAATGGCGATTGAGGGCGTCGCAAAGCGCCTGCGCTTCGCCGCTCGTGATGCGCAGCGCCGCCGCGGGAACGACGAGCAAGCGGTCGCGCATCAAGCGCAGGTGCACGGGATCGGCGCGCGACCAGGAATCACCCGCGGGCCCGCCGCCGGCGGCGAGCAGCGTGAGCGCGCCCGCCGCGAGCGGCTCGTCGCCGAGCTCGAACGCGTCGTGCAGCCATTCTTCGAGCCCGCGCGCCGCGTCGCTCGTGCAGCGGCCGCGCGCAAGCAAGAGCTCCGCCGCTGGCAGGCGCGCGGCGCTCGGCGCGCCGAACAGGCCGGGAATTACGAGCTCGCAGTGCATCGCGCAAGCGGCAGCACGCGCGCCGCGCCTTTGCCGAGATAGCGCGCGAGGATGCGGTAGTGGTCGTAATCGAAGCGCGGCCGCTCCTCCAGCAGCTCCGCGACTTCGGGCTCGCAGCGCGCAGCTCCCAGATAGCACCAGCGGTCCACCGCATGCACTTCGGTGGCGTCGCGCGCCGGATCGCTCTCGACGATCGCCACCGGCCCCGCATACGGCCATGGCGGCGTTCTGAGCGTGGCGAGGGCGGCGGCGAGCCGTGCGTGATGCGCGTGGATGCTTTCCTTGCCCGCGCACACGCCGGCGCAGCGGCCAAGCTGGTGGCGCAAGCAGTGCCCGCGGCGCTTGAGGTCGAAGCCGAGCGTTTGCAGACAGAGCGCATGCTCATCTGCCAGCGTGCGCAGCGCCGCTCGCGCCGCCGCGCGTGTGCGGAATACGCCGTAAAGGAAGGGCAGCCTGTCGGCGCCGATCTCGGCCGCGGCCGCGAGGCGCAACCGCTTGCCGTCGAACGCAAGACCGCAGAGCGCCTCGGGGCGGCGCAGTTGCCGGTTGTAGAGCGGCGCGAGCTGCTTCACCAGCCGCGCCTCCGTGAGGAGCGCGCCGAGCTCGCCAACCGTGCGCTGCCACTCGATGCGGCGCACCGCCTGCAGCCATGTCGCGCTCGAATAGAAGTGCTGCAGCACGCGCGAGCGCATCGTGCGGCTCTTGCCGATGTAGAGCGGCGGGCCGCTTTCGCCGTACAGGGTGTAGACACCGGGCGCCTCCGGGACCGCGTCGATTGCGCTGCGATCGAGCTGCGGCGGCATCGCGGGCTCCTTCGCGACTTGGCGGGCAGCGACAGCGAGCACTTCTCCGCCGTGCTCCTCGGCCGCGAGCTGCAGGAACTGCCACAGCGCCTGCGCATCGGGCAGCGCGCGATGCCGCGCCTCGCAGGCGATGCCGTGGCGCGCGATCAGGCTGTCGAGATCGTGGCCGCGCTCGCGGGGATAGAGCCGCCGCGCGAGCTTCACGCCGCAGAGCGCTCGCGCATGGAAGCGGATGCCGGCGCGATCGAACTCCCGACGCAGAAACCCGTAATCGAAACGCGCGTTATGAGCAACGAAGATGCGGCCGGCGAGCCGCTCGTGCAGCTCGGGCGCGAGCTCGCCGAAGCGCGGCGCCTGCGCCAGCATTTCGTGCGTGATGCCGGTGAGCGCCTGGATCTCGGAAGGCAGCCCGACGCCGGGATTGACGAGCGTCGACCATTCGGACACCACTTCGAAGCGCTCGACCTCCACCACGCCGATCTCGGTGACGCGGTCGACGGCCGGCCGCGTGCCGGTCGTCTCGAGATCGACGATCGCGAGCCGCGCCGCGCGCAGGTCCATTGCTTCGTTCATGGATGTATATCCAGTATGCTAGCGCAACGCCGATCGATGTTAGCGGTCTAACCCGTATGCGAAGACTCTGGATCGCAGCGCTCGTCCTTGCCGCCGCCGGGTGCGCACCGATGGAATGGATCAAGCCCGACGCGACGCCCGAGCAGCTTGCCGCCGATACGCAGCAGTGCGAGCAGGCGGCGTGGAGCGAGGCGAATTACTACTACATGGGCTACCGGCCGTTCGGCCCCTGGCTGTATCGCGGCGGGCCCTTTTTCCATCCGGTCGGTCCGTTCTACGATCTGTACTACGACCGCACCATGGAGGAACAGCGCCTGGCGAACTTCTGCATGCGGGCGAAAGGCTACGAGCTCGCGCCGGTGGCCAAATGAGCCGCCAGCTTGCATTCATCGTGCTGGCGCTCGGCCTGTGCGGCTGCGCCGAGCAGCAATGGGCGAGACAGGACGCGAGCGCCGAGCAGGTCGATAAAGACACGGTCGAGTGCCAGCGCAAGGCCGCGAACGAGGCGAGCTTGCGCGCGGGCGGCTTCTACGGCCCCTCGTACTACGGGCCGTTCTATTCGCGCCGCGCCATCAGCCGCGCCGATCCGGGCTGGGATCCTTACGGCAACCGCCAGCTCGACGAGGCGCGGCTTACCGATCTCTGCATGCGCGCCAAGGGCTATCAGCGCGCGCCTTAAGCGCTGACGATCCAGCCTTCGCCCGCCGGCGCGCTCGCCGGAATGCCGTACGCTGGCCGTGTCGCGGCCCACGCCGCCTGCACCGCGCAGATCAACGCATCGAGCAAGTCTGCCGCGCCCTCGGCGACGACCAGCGTTTCGAGCGCTTTGCCGAGGCGCAGCGTTACGCCGAGCGGCTTACCGGCCTTTAGGGCTTCCATGACTCTGCGCCGAGCCGCGCGCCGGGCGCGCGTGTGCTCGCGCCGCGTATCGCTCTTGTAGGACTCCCGGATGCCGAGCTGCTTGCGCACGAGCAGGCCCGGATACGCCTCGAGCGCGACGCGCCGCGGGTCGCCTTCGGCGAGCGCGGGCACCTGCACGCCGGCGGCGAGCACGCGCGGGGCGCCCTCGTGGAACATCAGCGCCACCGGCGGATTCACCAGCTTCATCGGGCTGGACGAGCGCGCCGGCAAGTCTGTCGCGCGGTGCGCGTACTTCACCCCGGCCAGCCGCGAGGCGCGATAGGCATCGAGCGCCGCGCGCAGATCAAGGCGCGACATCGCCGCACAATGGGCAACGAGCTTCGGCCACTCGCGCGGCCAGCCGAGGTCGCGCACCAGTTCGCGCGGCAGGCTGAACGGGAAGTCGAAGCCGCCGACCCACGGCCCGGGACGCGCGAGCAGCCGCTCGAACTCGGCAAAGGACGTCAGTTGCTCGATGCGCTCGATGCGCAGCGCGCCGTTCCTTAGCAGCCCGACGGCGGCGGTGATCGGTTTGCCGCGTCGCGGCGCACAGGTGAAGTCGACGCCATAGATCCTCAAGCGAGCTCTTGGCGCAGCGCAGCGAGCAGCGCCGAGGCGTGGCCGCGCCGCCACACGAGCATGGTGCGCGCATTGGCGACCTTCGGCGGCAACGGGTGCACCGCGACCTGGCCTTCGACGCCGCTCGCGCGCAGCACCGACTTCGGCACGACCGCGATGCCGCTGCCCGCGGCGACGCACGCGGCGATGGCGTGATACGAGCCGTACTCCATGACACGCTCGGCGACGATGCTCGCGCGGCCGAGCCACGACTCGAGGCGCCGGCGGTACGAGCAGCCGGTGGTGAAGGCGAGGATCACGCGCTGATCGATGTCCGCGGGCGAGCCGACCGGCGGATGGCTCTTCGGCGTAATCAGCACGAGCTCTTCGGTAAAGGCATGCCGGGTCTCCAGGTTCTTCGCGCTGAATGGCTCGGCGACGAACGCCGCTTCGATCTCGCCGCGCAGCACGCGATCGACGAGCGCGCCGCTCGTGCCGGTGCTGAGCTCGAGGCGCACCGCCGGATAGCGGCGGTGATAGCGCGCGAGGAGCGGCGGCAGCCGCGTCGCGGCCGTGCTCTCGAGCGTGCCGAGCTTGAAGAGGCCGTGCGGGGCGTGGCCTTTCAGCGCCGCCTGCGCCTCGCTCGAGAGGCGCAGCATGCGCTCGGCGTAATCGAGCAGCACCTTGCCCTCGGAGGAGAGCACCAGGCGGCGCCCCTGGCGGTGAAAAAGCTTCGTGCCGAGGCGCTCCTCCAGTTGCTTGACGCGCGTGGTGACGTTCGACTGCACGCGGTGCAGCGCAGCCGCCGCGCGCGTGATGCCGCCCTGCTCGGCCACGGTCTTGAAGATCTGCAGCTCGACGAGATCCATGATTCTGTAAATGAGAACGATGAGTTCTCAATTATTCATTTTTCAAAATGGCGCTGTCAATCTACAGTGGGCGCATGGTTACTCGCGCTCGAGCCGCGCTCGTCGGTTTCGCCGCCCTGGCGCTCGCCATGGGAATCGGCCGCTTCGCCTTCACGCCGCTCCTGCCGCTCATGGAGGACGATGCGGGACTCTCGCTCGCCGACGGCGGCTACCTCGCCGCGGCGAATTACCTCGGCTACCTGGCGGGCGCTCTGTGGGCAACACGCGCTGCGCGCACGGTGCGGGCGATCCGCGCGTCGCTGCTCGCAATTGCGCTAACGACCGCGGCGATGGGCGTCGAGCAGGCGATGCCAGGGTGGCTGCTCTTTCGCTTTGCCGCCGGCGTCGCGAGTGCCTGGGCGCTGGTGCATGTCTCTGCGTGGGCGCTGCCGCGGCTCGCCGGCGGCCCGCTCCTCGGCGGCGTGCTCTACAGCGGGGTCGGCGCCGGTATCGCGCTCGCCGGCCTCCTTTGCCTAGCGCTCATGGCCTTCTCCGTGAGCTCGGCACACGCCTGGCTCACGCTCGGACTGCTATCACTCGCCATCGTCGCCTTACTGTGGCCGCTCATTGGCGACGGTAGCGAAGCCGCGCCGACGCATGCGCGAGCCGCACTGCGCTGGACGCCGGACACCGTGCGGCTCGTCGCCTGCTACGGCGCGTTCGGCTTCGGCTACATCATCCCGGCGACGTACTTGCCGGCGATGGCGAAGGCGCTGGTGCACGACCCGCTCGCATTCGGCTGGGCGTGGCCGGTGTTTGGCGCCACCGCTGCCGCTTCTACCGTAGTCGCGGCTTCGCTCGTCCCGCGCCACGGTAACCGGCGCGTCTGGAGCACCGCGGCGCTCGCCATGGCAATCGGGGTTGCGGCGCCGCTCTTCGTACCGGGCGCGGCCGGCATCGTGCTCGCGGCGCTTCTCGTGGGCGGCACGTTCATGGTGATCACCATGGCCGGCCTGCAGGAAGCGCGCGCCGTCGGCGGGGCGCAGGCGCCGCAGCTCATGGCCGCGATGACCGCGGCATTCGCGGCCGGGCAGGTGGCGGGGCCGCTCGTCGTCGCCGTCCTCGCGGGGCGGCCGCATGGCTTCGCTCTCGCGCTCGCCGTCGCTGCCATCGCGCTCGTCGCGAGTGCGGTCGCGCTCGCCACCCGGGAGAAGCCATGTCCGACATAGAACGCATGCCGCCGCTCGCGGCGGGAACGATGACCGACGCCCAGCGCGCCGCCGCTGCCGAGCTCGCCGCGGGACCTCGCGGTGGCGTAAAGGGACCGTTCATCGCGCTCCTGCGCAGCCCGGAGCTCATGCGGCGGCTGCAGAAGGTCGGCGAGTACCTGCGCTACGAGAGCTCGCTCGAGCCGCGAATCAGCGAGTTCCTGATGCTGGTCGTATCACGCCACTGGACGCAGCAGTACGAGTGGGCGGTGCACGTGCCGCTCGCGCTCGAGGCGGGCGTGAAGCGCGAGACGATCGAGAGCCTGGCGGATGCATGCCGTCCGGCGGCAATGGCGGCGGATGAAGCGCTGGCGTACGACTTCGCTGACGAGCTGCTGCGCAACCGCGGTGTGAGCGACGCCACCTACGGCGCCACCACGGCACGCTTTGGCGAGCGAGGCGTGATGGACATGCTGGGCGTGCTGGGCTACTTCAGCACCGTCTCGATAGTGCTGAACGTCGCGCACACGCCAGCCGCGAGCGCAGCGTCGATTCCATTGCCGATGCTGCCACGCTGAATAATTACGACCCTGGCCCCGAATTCGCGCAACGCGCGAGCTCGGCGGCCGAGAGGTTGTGGATGCGGCCGAAGCCGGCGACGAAGCGCGCGTCGCGCGGGGTGATTGCCCAGAACGAAAAATCCGCGAGCTCGAAGTTGATCGCCTGCTCGGGAAAGCGCTCGAGCCAAGTCGATTTCAGCGCGGCGAAATCGGCCGCGTCGTTCGCTATAGGGGTGGCGTCGCCACGGATCGATACGCGCATCAGCGTGAACGGATCGGCGCGGCGGTCGTCGGTCTCGGCGATCGAGAGCGCAACGCGCGGCTCATGCTGCATGTCCTGCGTGTGCCAGGCAAGCCGGCTGACGTGCACATAGAACGCCGCGAAATCGTCGGCCGCCCTGTAGAGCGTCATCGACACCATGGGCGCGCCCGAGCGCAGCGTCGCGAGGTGGGCGATGCGCTCGGTGCGAACGAGCCGCGCGAGCGAGCGGCTGGTTGCAGCGTCCATGGTGTATTCTCGCGCCGAACCGAAGCCCATCTATGCCCTACGAGCTGCTCGTCGGCCTGCGCTATTTGCGCGCGCGCCGGCGCAATCGCTTCATCAGTATCAATTCCGCCGTGTCGATGATCGGCATCGCCGTGGGCGTGTGGGCGCTGATCGTGGTGCTCTCGGTGATGAACGGCTTCCAGAAGGAAGTGCGCACGCGCATCCTCGGCGTCGTCTCGCACGTGCAGATCAGCTCCGTAGGCAACCGCCTCGCCGACTGGCAGTCGATCGCCAAGCTCGCCGTGCAGCAGCCGCACGTGCTCGCCGCGGCGCCCTTTGTGCAGGGCCAGGCGATGCTCACCACCGGCCAGTCGGTGCGCGGGGCGCTGATCCGCGGCATCCTGCCCGATGCCGAGGAGCAGGTCGCCGACCTCGGCGCCCACATGAGGATGGGCAAGCTCGAGTCGCTCAAGCCGGGCGGATTCGACGTGGTGCTCGGGGCGGACCTCGCGCGCGCGCTCGGCGTGCTGCCCGGCGACAAGGTGGCGGTGGTCGCGCCGCAGGGCCTCATCACGCCGGCCGGCGTCATCCCGCGGC
The DNA here is from genome assembly GCA_005883675.1 of Betaproteobacteria bacterium. Lineage (GTDB taxonomy): Bacteria > Pseudomonadota > Gammaproteobacteria > Burkholderiales > SG8-39 > SCGC-AG-212-J23. The sequence goes on along the minus strand of VBCM01000138.1, from coordinate 4,426 downwards.
TCAAGCAGTTCACCGTCAGCGGCATCTTCGAGGCGGGCATCGCCGATGCCGACTCGGCGCTCGCGCTCGTGGACCTGCGCGACGCGCAGACGCTCTACCAGCTCGGCGACGAGGTGACGGGCGTGCGCCTCAAGCTCGATGATCTCTTCGCCGCGAGCGGCGTGGCGCGCGAGCTCCTCGCCAAGCTGCCGCCCGACACCTACGCGAGCGACTGGACGCGTACGCACGCCAACTTCTTTCGCGCGGTGGCGATCGAGAAGAACATGATGTTCATCATCCTCGCGCTCATCGTGCTGGTCGCCACGATCAACATCGTCTCGACCCTCGTCGTTGCGGTGAAAGACAAGCAGGGCGACATCGCCATCCTGCGTACGCTCGGCGCGCACCCCCGCTCGGTGATGGGCATCTTCATCGCGCAGGGCATGCTGATGGGGCTGATCGGCACGCTTGCCGGCGTGGTGCTCGGCGTCGTCACGGCGCTCAACATCGACGTCATCGTCCCCGCGATCGAGCAGGTGCTCGGCTTCAAGATCCTCGCCAAGGACGTCTATCTCATCCCGGAGCTGCCTTCCGACCTCCAGGTGAGCGACGTCGTGCGCATCAGCTTGATGGCGCTCACGCTCTCCTTCGCCGCGACGCTCTACCCGAGCTGGAGCGCCTCGCGCATGAATCCGGCCGAGGCATTGCGCTATGAATGAGCGCGAGGCGGTCATCGCCTGCCGCGCGTTGAGAAAAACCTACCAGGGACCGCAGCCCGTGCCGGTGCTCTACGGCATCGACCTCGAGATCCATCGCGCCGAGCGCGTGGCCATCATGGGCCGCTCGGGCTCGGGCAAGTCGACCCTGCTGCATCTCCTCGGCGCGCTCGATACGCCGAGCTCCGGCCAGGTGTTCGTGCAGGGGCGCGCCTACAGCGAGATGAGCGAAGCCGAGCGTGGCCAGGCGAGGAACGCGACGCTCGGCTTCGTCTACCAGTTCCATCACCTGCTGCCGGAGTTCACCGCGATCGAGAACGTCGCCATGCCGCTTTTCATCCGCCGCACGGAGCGCCAGGAAGCCCTCAACCGCGCAAAGCGCGTGCTCGCCGAGATCGGTCTCGGCGAGCGGCTTTCGCACCTGCCGGGCGAGCTCTCCGGCGGCGAGCGCCAGCGCTGCGCCTTCGCGCGCGCCATGGTCACCGAGCCCGCGTGCCTGCTTGCCGACGAGCCGACCGGCAACCTCGACGCGCACACCGCGGAGGAAGTGTTCGACGCCATGCTGCGGCTATCGGAGGAGCACGGCACGGCCTTCGTCATCGTCACCCACGACGCCAGCCTCGCGGCGCGCGCCGAGCGGGTGCTCGAGCTGCGCGAGGGGCTGCTGCAGTCAGCCCGCGGCTAGGCGCTCGAGCTTCGCGCGGCCCTCGGGCGTCGCCATCACCACCAGCGTGCTGCCGGCCTTCGCCACGACGTCGGGGCGCGGATTGAACTCCCGCCGCCCGTCCTGCCGAAGCGCGAGCACGACGTAGTGCGTATTGGCCGGCGCTAGCTCGGCGATGCGGCGCTCGCGCGCGCCATCGGCGAGCCGCACTTCCTCGACGCGCAGGCCCTCGTCGGTCCTCAGCATCTCGTCGAGGAAGCTCACCACCGCGGGGCGCAGCATGCTGGAAGCGATGCGCAGCGCGCCGGTGTAGTCCGGCGACACGATGTCGTCGGCGCCGACACGCCGGATCTTGTCGACGAAGCGCACGTCGTGGCAGCGTGCGATGACGCGCGCGCCGGGATTGAGCTGCTTCGCCGACAGCGTGACGACCAGGTTCTTGTTGTCATCGCCCGTGACGGCGAACACGCCGGCCGCGCGCTGCACCCCCGCGGCGCGCAGCAGCTCGTCGTCCGCGCCGTCGCCGTGCAGGTAGTGCTGGCGTGGGTACACCTCCCGCATCGCCTCCAGCGCCGCCGCGGCGGGCTCGATCACCACGCTCGGGCGCCCGGTGGCGACGAGCTCGCGCAGCACGTTGGTTCCCACGCGGCCGATGCCGCAGATGATGTAGTGGCCGCTCAGGCCGTCGATGTCGCGCTGCATGCGGTGCCTCCTCAGCCCTTCGTTCAGATCGCTCTCCACGATGAACGCCGTCATCTTGGAGGTCATGTAGAAGATGTTCGCCACCCCGAGAAAGCCGATCACCATGGTGAAGACGCGGCCGGCGGGGCTCGCCGACATGTCGATCACCTCGCCGTAGCCGATCGTGGCGATGGTGATGAACGTCATGTAGGCGCAGTCGAGGACGCTGGCCTTGCCGTGGGCCACGATCCCGTAGCCGATCGTGCCGACGACCATGATCACGGCGAAGGCGGCGAGCGGATAGCGGAACGCGAGGTAGATGCGCGTCGCGAGCTCGCGGTACGGGTGCTCCATCGGCCTTTTCGTTCTTATGGCGGCGGCGCAAGTATAGGTCAGCCGGTTTTGCCGCCGCGCGTTGCTGGAGTGAATGAGCCTCGCGGCGCTGGCGTTCGCGGCGGGCGCCGCGGCTTTGCAGCTCCAGGCGGCGCTGCCCGCGCTCGGCTGGGCGCTCGTCGTTCCGCTGCTCCTGCTCGTGGGGTTGCGCTATCGCGCTGCCCTGATAGCGGCTGCGTGCGCGGCGGGGTTCTTCTGGGCGGCGGCCTGCGCGCAGTGGCGCATGAGCGACTGGCTTGCGTCCGACCTGGAAGGGCGCGACATCGCCGTGGTGGGCGTGGTGTCGGCGCTGCCGGCGCTGATGGAGCGCGGCGTGCGCTTCGAGCTCGACGTCGAATCGGCCGAGGGCGAGCAGCGCCTGCCCGGCAAGGTCCTCATCAGCTGGTATCGCAACGCCGGCGACGAAGACGCGGCACCCGGGGCCATGGTGCATGCCGGCGAGCGTTGGGCATTCACCGTGCGCCTGCGGCGACCCCACGGCCTCGTGAATCCGCACGGCTTCGACTACGAGGCCTGGCTCCTCGAGCGCGGCATCGGCGCGACCGGCTATGTTCGCGCGCGGCCCGAGCCACGGCGCCTCGGCGAGCGCAACTCGTTCCTCGATCTCGTCGAGCGCGCGCGTGAAGCGGTGCGCGATCGCTTCAACGCGGTGCTCGGCGCGACGCCCGCCGCCGGCATCCTCGCCGCGCTCGCGGTAGGCGACCAGCGCGCCATCTCGCGAGAGGTGTGGCAGCTCTTTAACCGCACGGGCGTAACGCACCTCATGAGCATCTCCGGCCTGCACGTGACGCTCGTCTCGGGTCTTGTCGCGTGGCTCGTCGCGACACTCTGGCGCCGCGTGCCGGCGCTCGTGCTGCGGCTGCCGGCGCGCAAGGCCGCGGCCGCGGGCGCGATCTGCGGCGCGCTCGGCTACACGCTCCTCGCAGGCTACGGCGTGCCCGCGCAGCGCACGTTCTGGATGGTGAGCGTGGTCGCGGTGGCGCTCTGGTCCGGGCGCATCTCGTCGCCGTGGCGCGTCCTGGCACTCGCGCTCGGCGCGATCGTATTCTTCGATCCGTGGGCGCCGCTCGCGCCGGGACTGTGGCTTTCTTTCGGCGCCGTGCTCCTCATCTTCTACGCTGCCGTCGGCTGGAACGAGCCTGGCACCAAGGTCGCGCAATGGGCGCGCATCCAGTGGGCGATCACCGTCGGCCTCGCGCCGGCGGCGCTGCTGCTTTTCGGACAGGTCTCGATCGCCGGACCGCTCGCCAATGCCGTGGCGATTCCGCTCGTCTCGGTGGTGATCACGCCGCTCGCGCTCATCGCCGCTGTCGTGCCGGTGGACGCGCTGCTGCACCTCTGCGCCTGGCTCGTGCAGTGGCTGCTCGAGTTCCTCGAGTGGTGCGCCGCGCTGCCCGGGGCGCTGTGGCAGCAGCACGTGCCCCCCGTCTGGGCCGTCGTCGTCGCGGCTGCGGGTGCGGGGTGGGTACTCGCGCCGCGCGGCATACCGTGGCGCGCGAGCGGCTTCGCACTGATGGCGCCGGCGTTCTGCCTCACGCCCCCAGGTCCGGCCGGGGGCGAGGCGTGGATCACGACGTTCGACGTCGGTCAGGGCCTCGCGGTGCTCGTGCGCACGGCGAACCATAGCGTGCTCTACGACGCGGGTCCGGCGTACGGCACCGAATCGGACAGCGGCTCGCGCGTCGTCGTGCCGGCGCTGCGCGGCCAGGGCGTGGCGCAACTGGATCTCGCGGTGCTCAGCCACGAGGACAGCGATCACATCGGCGGCGCTACCACGGTGCTCGAGACTTTCGAGGTCGCCGCGCTCGCCACCTCGCTGCCCAGCAGCCATGCACTCAATGCTCTGGCGCTCACTGCGCGACGCTGCCAGGCGGGCGATGCCTGGACATGGGACGGCGTGCGCTTCGAGTTCCTGCATCCGGGGAGCGCGCCGGTGGCGAAGCGCAACGATTTGAGCTGCGTACTGCGCATCGCGGCGGGCGAGCACGCGATG
>VBCM01000074.1 GCA_005883675.1 Betaproteobacteria bacterium | reverse complement strand
TGCACCCAGACGCCCATCGGGCCGGACATGGGGTTCGGCCAGCAACCCAAGCTCGTCCAGAACGTCACCCTCCGCGGAGGCAAACTGGGCGACATCGTAGTCGGCGGCAACAAAGACGGCAGGTTGTTCGGGCTCGATCCCGCCACGGGCAGAAAAATCTGGGAGGCGAACGTCGATCCCGGCGGCGTTTACGGCGGATTGCAGTTCGGGCTTGCGACCGACGATGGCAAGGTGTTCTTCGGCACGACCAATTCGCGCAACAACGGCAGGAACATCAAAACGCCTTACGTGCCGGTCACACGCTTCCTCGATATCAACGGTTTCACGGCGCTCGGGTTGAAGACGGGTCCCTTCGTGAAGCGCGATGCCGCGCTGCCGTCCGAGTACCCGTCTCCGTCGAACATAGATCTGCCGTTCCCAGGCCCGAACATCATCTACGGGATCAATGACTATCCCAATGTCTTTCCCGATCCCGACGGCATCGGCGGCCCGCCGAGCTTCATGAAAGGCCCCGCCAGCGGCCCGGTCGAGCTCTGGACGCTGGTGAAGCCGCCATCCGACGTGAGCGCCGATGGCGTCAGCGTTTTCAACGATCATGGAAGACTCACGACCATCAACGGCATGGTGTCCGGCGTGGATGCCGGTACGGGAGAGATCCTGTGGCAGCGGCCTGCGTACGATGGCATCAAGGGCACGATCGGCACTGGCCAGGCTTTCGGCACGCTCACCGTCGGTAACGGAGTCGTGTTTATCGGCTACCAGGACGGCAAGGGAACCATGGTCGCGCTCGATGCTGAGTCTGGCAGGAAGCTCTTCGAGTTCCATAACCAGATCACGCTCAAAGACGGCTCCACGATGCGATCGGGCGCCATCGAAGCCGGACCCCAGGTCGTCGGCAACATGGTCTATTGGGGAGTTGGCGCGGAGAGCGGAGGTTTGTTTACCAACAGGGACGGCGTCAACGTTCTCGCTGGAAGCCGCCTATTCGGGTTCGAATTGAAAGAATAAAAAGCGCCGCTTCATTCGCTTCGGCAACGACACAGGCCCCGCTTCGGCGGGGTTTTTGTTCAGCAAGAAGCGGAGCGCGTGCGCGCTGCGCCGCGCCTAGACTCGGGCCATGCAGCGAACATGGACCCTGCTCGGCCCGGACGGTAAGCCGTATGCGAGCGCGCGGCGGGGAACGCTCGGCGGGCATCGCGGCACCCGGATCTACGGCCGCCTCGATTGTCCGGGCGCGTTGCGCGCGATCGCACGCGGCGGCTATGTGCAAAGCCGAGTCTTCTTCCTCAACCGGACGCATGCGCGCGCGGCGGGATACCGGCCGTGCGCCGTCTGCCTGCCGAGGGAATATGCGGCATGGAAATCGACTGGGGAAAAGTGAGCGCCGCGCTCGATGAGCGCGGCAGCGCGGTCGTCGCGCACCTCATCTCGCCGGCACAGTGCCGCTCCCTTGCCGCGCTCTACGAGAAGGACGATCTATTCCGCAGCCGCGTGGTGATGGCGCGTCACAATTTTGGCCGCGGCGAGTACAAGTACTTCGACTATCCCTTGCCCGAGCTCCTCGCCGCGCAGCGCACGGCGCTCTATCCGCGGCTTGCGGAGATCGCGAACCGCTGGAACGCGGCGCTCGGAATCGACGCGCGCTTCCCGCCGGAGCACAAGGCCTACCTCAAGCGCTGTCACGCCGCGGGGCAGCGCCGGCCGACGCCGCTTATCCTCAAGTACGAGGAGGGCGACTACAACTGCCTGCACCAGGACCTCTACGGCGAGCACGTCTTTCCGCTGCAGCTCACCATCCTGCTGTCGCAGCCGGGCAGCGACTTCACCGGCGGCGAGTTCGTCATGACCGAGCAGCGCCCGCGCATGCAGTCGCGCGCGGAGGTCGTGCCGCTCGCGCAGGGCGACGCGGTGATCTTCGCGGTCAACGAGCGTCCGGTGCGGGGCACCCGCGGTGCGTATCGCGTCAAGCTGCGCCACGGCGTGAGCCGCGTGCGCTCGGGACAGCGCTACACCGCCGGCATCATCTTCCACGACGCGGCGTGAGGGCCGGCGCCAGCGCTGCGGCCAGGCCCGCAGTCAGCTGGAGCGTGATCTCAGTGGTTGAACGTTACGAACAGCGGACCGCTCGCGCCGCGTTCGAGCACCCGAAGGCGGCGCTCCAGGTCGGCGGGATCGGTTGCGGCCGCGAGGTATTGCTCTTCACGGTCGAGCGGCCGCCACCAGCGCCGCAGCCGCTCGAGAAAGGTGTTGGACTGCGCGCGGTCTTGCATCAGCTCAGTCTAACCGCGCGCGGCGCCGGCTGCTACAGATGTCATGCTGCTGCCGCCTTCGGGCGATCGTGCATCCCCGGCCGGTATTGGCCGGCCTCGGCCCGGAACGCGATCGAAAGGCGGTTCCAGCCGTTGATCGCGACGACGGCGAGCGCGAGGCTCACCAGCTCCTCCTCGCTGAAGTGCTCGCGCGCGGTTGCATACACCGCGTCGGGCACGTGGCCTTCGTCGATGCGCGTCAGCGCCTCGCACCACTCGAGCGCCGCGCGCTCGCGCTCGCTGTAGAGCGAGACCTCGCGCCAGGCGTCGAGCAGGTACAGGCGCTGCTCGGTCTCGCCCGCGGCCCGCGCGTCCTTGCTGTGCATGTCGAGGCAGTAAGCGCAGCCGTTCAGCTGCGATGCGCGCATCTTCACGAGCTCGAGCAGGCGCGGCTCGAGGCCGCAGTTGTTGACGTAGGTCTGCAGGCCGTACATGGCGCTGACGGCTTTCGGCGAGACGCGGGTGAAGTCGAGGCGTGCTTTCATGATGGTTCCTTTGGTTGAGGGTTCGCCATGGAAGACGGCCTGGAGAGGCTCGTTGTGACAGCGCGCAGCTTGTCGGGGTTCAAGACGCTGTACAGGTCGAGGATGCGCGCGCCGTCGGTGCGGATCGACCAGATCGCGATCACGCGATCCGCTGCCAGGACGGCGAGCCCCGGCTCGGCGTTGACTTCGACGGCACGGAACTCGAGCTCGTTCAGCCCGCGGTCCAGCACCCCGAGGAGGAAGCGCGCAATCTGCTCGGCGCCATGAACGGCTTTCAGCGCGGCTTTCGTCTTGCCGCCGCCGTCTGAGGTCAACGTCGCATCCTCGGCGAGGAGCTTGACCATCGCCTGCTTGTCGCGCGCGCGGATCGCCTGCACGAACGCGTCCAGGAGCCGCGCGCGGGCCGCGGGAGTCACCTGCATACGCGGCCGGTCGGCGCGCACGCGCTTGCGGGCGCGGCTCACGATCTGGCGGCACGCCGCCTCGCTCTTGCCGAGGATCTGCGCGATCTCGCCGTAACCGGAGTCGAACATCTCGTGCAGCAGGAACGCCGCGCGCTCCTCCGGCGCGAGCCGCTCGAGCACCGCGAGGAACGCGACCGAGAGGTCGGAGGCAAGCTCGGCCGCCTCGTCGGCGCCCGGCGACGACTCGGCGACCAGCGGCTCGGGGAGCCAGGGGCCGACGTAGCGTTCGCGCTCGGCGCGCAGCTCGCGCAGCCGGTCGATGGAGAGGCGCGTAATCGTCGTCACCAGCCACGCCTGCGGCGTGCGCACCTCTTCCTGGGCCGTGCGGTGCCAGCGCAGCCAGGTCTCCTGCACCATCGCCCCAGAGGCGGCGGCGGTTCTGTTCGAACGCGGAAGCATCCATACCTGACCGCTAGACGATAAGAGCGTAACGCCTGTGACATGCCCGCATTGCATCTGTAACCGGGCCAATCGTGGCCTGATCGCGCGGTTCCGTAGGCGGAAAAGTCCGCAGCAATGCGGGGTTGGCAACCGCCGTGAATTCGGCGATATGAGGCGCTCGGCGCTCCGGCGGACAATCGCGTATGCGCCCCGACGTGCAGGTCCTGATCATCGGCGGCGGCCTCTCGGGCCTGTCCGCGGCACTGCACCTTACGCGCGCGGGCATCGACGAGGTGTTCGTGCTCGAGGCGGAGCGAATCGGCCTCGGCGGCAACCGCTACCTGCCGGGCACGCCCGGTCCGGTGTTCCCCGATTACACGAAGATGGTGCTCACGCCGGACGATCGCGGCTACACCTATCTCTCTCGACGCTTCAACCGCCAGGTCGCGCTCAACCTGCTGCGCGTAAAGCGCACCGGCGTCGAGCTGCAGATCCGCCTTGCGCGCGAGTTCGATCCCAGGCTCGTGCGCGGGTATGGCACGCTGATCGTCGGCGAGCCCGACGACGAGCGGCGCCTTCGCGAGGAGCACCGCGTAATGCGCGACCTCGGCATCGAGGCGGACTTCGAGAGCTGGAGCGCCGCGCGCATCGAGACGCTCTTCGGCACGGCGAACGGCAAATACGTGAAGGGCCTCTTCGTCGGTGGCGACGCGATCGTCGACTCGACGCGCTACGTGCAGGCGATCGCGCGCTCACTCGGCGAGACGCGCTACCGCGAGCATGCTCGCGTCGCGCGCCTGCGTGAGGAGGCGGGCGTGGTGCTCGCCGAGCTCGAGAGCGGCGACTCGCTGAGCGCCGCGCACGCGGTGATCGCCACCAACGGCTTCATCATCGACCACGATCCGAATCTCCAGGGCCGCATGCGCTCGTACTGGACTTTCCTCGCCACGTACGAGGACCCGGGCGAGAACACGCCCAACGCCTACTACTTCGACCCGCACGCGCACTACTGGTCGCGCCAGGACGCGAAGCTCATCATCGGCGGCGAGGACACACCGGTGCGCTGCACTACAGCGTCTTCGGCGAGACGCGCGACAACCTGCCGATCCTCGGCCGCTTCTCGGGCGAGAGCCGCATCTGGTACGCGGTGGGCGACAACGGCGACGGCCAGAGCACGCTCTCGTGCATCACCTACCTCCTGCCGCGGGCGATGGGCTTCGCGCGCGCGAGCGCCGAGGAGGAAGCGCTGATCGCCTTCCTTTCACCGGGACGCGAGAGCCTCAAGGACGCGGCGGCGAGGCCGCCGGTGCCCGCGGAAGCCCTTGTCACCTAGGCAATGGGCCGTGGTACATTTCGCCCCGCAGGATCTCAAGCAGTGAACGTCCGACCCTTCTGACAGCGCGAGACGCGCTCCTCCCGACCGGCAGTCGATTCCCTTTCTTGAACATCTTGTCCGTAGCGCGGCTCGGACAGCCGCGCACAATCCGAGTAGAGGTCAGTACATGGCAACAGGCACCGTGAAGTGGTTCAACGACGAAAAAGGCTTCGGCTTCATCACCCCGGACGGCGGCGGCAAGGATCTCTTCGCGCACCACAGCGCGATCCAGGGCTCGGGCCACCGCACGCTGAAAGAGGGCCAGAAGGTCTCCTTCGACGTGACGCAGGGACAAAAGGGCCCGGCCGCGGCGAACATCAAGCCGCTGTAATCGCCGGGCTCCCGCGCATGAAGATCGAGAAGGCGGCTGGCGCGCGGCGGCGCAGGACTTCGACTACCTGCACGGCCACGGCAATCTCTTTCCGAAGCTCGAGGCGGCGCTCGCCGGGCTCGAGCCGGGCGGCAGCGCGAACGTGAAGCTAGCCCCGGAGGACGGCTTCGGCGAGCGCGACCCGGCGCTCGTGCTGCGCGAGCGGCGCGAGCGCCTGCCGCCCGGCATTGCGATCGGCTCCGAGCTGCGCACGCATGCCGGCGAGGACGACGAAGGCCCGCCGGTGTTTCGCGTCACCGAGCTCTCCGACACCGAGGCGACGCTCGACGGGAATCACCCGCTCGCGGGCCGCACGGTG
>VBCM01000073.1 GCA_005883675.1 Betaproteobacteria bacterium | reverse complement strand
CCGGCCAGCCGTAGCCGTCGACCACGCCGCGCTCGAGCGCCGTCATCACTTCCCCCGGCGGCGTCTGCACGAGCGACACGCCGAGCGCCTGGAAGAGCGGCGTGTAATTCGGCGTGGTGCGAAGACGCATGCCCTTCAGCGCGCCGCCCGCAGGCGGCTTGGTGGTCCAGATGTGAAAGCCGATGCCATCGGCGTACGCGGTGAGGAGATGCGCGTTCACCTTCTGGTTGGTGTATTTCTCGAGCGCTGTCCAGAAGGCCGTTTTCTTCAGCTGCGGCGTCTGCAGCGGCGCGAGGATCTGCGCGTCGCACTCCGGACAGAAGTTCGTGTAGAAGGTGGGCGCCACCGAGGCGACGTCGACGACGCCGTTCTTCACCGCGTTGCCCTGCTCGAAGGTGGGGATCGCGTCGGGCCCGCCGATCAGCCTGAGCTGCACCACGCCCTTCGCCTGCGCGTTCAGGTGATCGACGAAGCGCGCGAAGATCTCGCCGAAAGTCGTGTTGCGCGGCACGAACAGCACCGCGTTGAGCGTCGTCTCCTGCGCCCACGCGATGCCGGCGCACGTGAGCAAGGCGGTGGCGAGCGCGATCGATCTCTTCATCTCTTGTCCCCCGGGGAGTGAACCGTCCGCGCGTATTATCGTACGATGCCTCCACGCATCTTGCAGGTGCTCGGCATTGCGGCTCGTTGACGCCCGAGAACGCACCGCGGCAATCGGGGCGCCGATGCGCAACGCCGCCATCGCTTTCGATGCGATGAGCGCCTCGGCGGTCGCGCTCTTCACGGACCAGGGCGTCACCGGCTACGCGTTCGACTCGATCGGCCGCTATGGCAAAGGAGCGCTCCTGCGCGAGCGCTTCTTTCCGCGCCTGCTCGCCGCGCCGCCTGACTCGCTGCTCGACCGCCACGGCGTGATCGACCCGCCAGCCTGCGCGCGCGCCGCGATGGCGAACGAAAAGCCCGGCGGCCATGGCGAGCGGCCCGGCGCCGTCGGCCTCATCGAAGCGGCGGCTTGGGACCTGCGCGCGAAGATCGAGCGGCTGCCGCTGTGGCGCTCGCTCGCCGATTACTACGGCACGCGCGACGCCGGCGCCACGATACGCGTCTATGCCTCCTGCGGCCATTTCCGGGACGATCGCCTGCTCGCCGACGAGGTCGCGCGCGCTCGCGACGCCGGCTACGCCTGCGTGAAGATCAAGGTCGCCGGCACGCTCGAGGATCGCGAGCGCATCGTGGCGCTCGCCGGCGGTGGGCCGCTCGCGATCGATGTAAACGGCGCGCTGGCACCCCAGATCGCGCAGCGCTGGTTCGCGGCGATGGCCGAGTTCCGGCTGGCGTGGATCGAGGAGCCGGCGCCGCCCCTCGATTACGAGCTCACCAGGCGCTATGCCGAGCTGACCCCGGCGCCGCTGGCCACCGGCGAGAACCTCTTTTCATACGATGACGCGCGCAACCTCTTGCGCTACGGCGGCCTGCGTCGCGAGCGCGACTTGCTGCAGTTCGATCCGCTGCTCTCCTATGGCGTGGCCGAATACGTGCGCATCCTCGAGCTCTGTGCCGGCTGGGCGCGGCGCCAGTTCCTGCCGCACGCCGGCCATCTCTTCGCCGCGCACTGTGTAGCGGGGCTCGGGCTCGGCATGGCCGAAGCCGCACCGGAGGCGACCCTTCCCTACGGCGGCTACTGGGACGGGGTGCGCGTGCAAGATGGCTGCGTGAAAATCCCGGATCTGCCCGGCGTCGGCTACGAGGCCAAGGCCAACCTGTTCGCATTGTTGGAGCACCGATGACTGCCAAGCTGCGCCACATCGCCATCTCCGTGCCGGAGCTGCGCCCGGCGGCCGAGTTCTACAAGAAGACCTTCGGGCTCGAAGAGGTGAACTACGTCGAGACGCCGTACGGCGACGGGCTCTCACTCTCCGACGGCGTCATCAACCTGACGCTCCTCAAGTTCCATACCGATGACGCCGCGGGCGATGAGCGCGGCAAGGATTTCCACGGCCTGCACCACATCGGCTTCATCGTCGACGACCTCGAGAAATACACCGCGCACGTCAAGCAGAACGGCGGGCGCTTTCACCGCGAGCTCAAGGGCGGCGGCGGCGTGGATTTCGAGCGCAAGTTCCGCGACCCGAACGGCGTGGTCTTCGACATCTCGCACAAGGGCTGGGTCGGCATCAAATGAGGATCGCCGTCATCGGCGGCGGCAACGGCGCCTATGCCGCCGCCGCCGATCTCACCGAGCGCGGCCACGAGGTGCGGCTCTGGCGCCGCGACGCGCAGGCGCTCGCCGCGTCGAAGACGCTGTCGCTCAAGGACGCCGACGGCGAGCGTCGCGTCTGCATGCCCGACCCGGCCTTCACCCAGCTCGACAATGCGCGGCGCGTCGCGCCGAATCTCGCCGATGGGCAGGTGGTGTTCTTCGCACCCGGCACATTCGGCTCCTACATCGTCGCCCAGGCGGTTCGCGATAGCGGCAACCGTGCCGATGTCGCGTATGCGGAGACCGGCACGCTGCCGTGGCTCACGCGCAAGCACGGCCCGACCACCGCGGCGATCACCGCGCGCGCAACGCGTCTGCCGACCGGCGTCTACCCCGCGCGGCATGCCGACCGAGCGCTCGGCGTGATTCGCCGTGCCTTCGCCGGCATCGAGCCGGTGGAGGACGCGCTCTCCGCGGCGCTGATGAACGCCGGGCCGATCCTTCACCCGCCGCTCATCCTGATGAACGCCGGGCCGCTCGAGCATTTCGAGCGCTGGGATATCCACAAGGAGGGCACGCAGCCGGCGATCCGGCGCGTCACCGACGCGCTCGACGCCGAGCGTGTCACCGCCCGGCAGAAGCTCGGCTATCGGGCGCCGCACTTTCCGCTCGCCGATCACTATCGCACCGACGGCGACGAATGGATGTACGGCCGCCGCGTGCACAAGAAGCTCACCGATTCGCAGGACTGGCGCGAGCACATCTCGCTCACCGAGCATCGCTACATGCGCGAGGACGTCGAGCATGGCCTCGCCTTTCTCGTCTCGGTATGCGAATGGGCAGGCGTTCCGTGCCCGGTCGCACGCGGCCTGCTCGCGCTCGGCTCGGCGGTGTTCGGCCGCGACCTGCGGATGGCGGGCCGCACGCTCGAGAGCCTCGGCCTCGCGTCGCTCACGCCGGCGCAGTTGAAGGAGCGGCTCGTCTGAGGATCGCCGCCCTTGGCGCTGGCCGCATGGGCCGCGGCATCGGCCACGTTTTCGCCTATGCCGGCTACACCGTCGACATCATCGACTTCAAGGCGCGCCCGCCGGCAGAGCACGAGCGCCTCGCGCAAGCCGCGCGAGCCGAAATCGCCGCGAACCTCGATCTGCTGCGCGAGCTTGGCGAGCTCGCCGATAGCGACCGCATCCTGCGCCGCGTGCGCATCGTGTCGCATGACGACGCGCCGGCCGCGCTGGCGGCGGCAGATGTGCTGTTCGAAGGTGTCACGGAGACCGACGTAGCGAAACGCGACGCCTTCGCGCGTGCCTGCCGGCACCTGCGGCCGGACGCGATCATCGCCTCGACCACTTCCTCCATGCTTGCCGACAAGCTCGCGGCGATGGTCACGCGCCCAGAGCGGTTCCTGAACGCGCACTTCCTGAACCCGGCCTACCTCATTCCCCTGGTGGAGGTGAGCCCGGCAAAGGCAACCGCCGAATCGACGTTTGCGGCGATCAGGCAGCTGCTCGAGTCGGCCGGGAAGGTGGTCGTGCGCTGCGCCGCCTCGCCAGGCTTCATCGTGCCGCGCCTGCAGGCCGCGGCGATGAACGAGGCGGCGAGGCTGGTGGAAGAAGGCGTCGCGACGCCCGAGGACATCGATCGCGCCGTACGCGCGGGCTTCGGGCCGCGCTACACCGCGATGGGGCTTTGCGAGTTCATCGATTATGGCGGGCTCGACATCCTCTACTACGCCTCCAGCTCGATGGCACGCGCGCTCGACGCGCCGCGCTACGAGCCGCCGCGGCTGATACGCGAGCTGATGGACGCGGGCAAGCGCGGTGCGCGCGAGGGCCAGGGGCTGTACGATTGGCGCGGGCGAGATCTCGCCGCGTACCAGCGCGAGCTCGTCGGGCGCTACGTGGCGCTCTTTCGTCATCTGGGACTCTTGCGGCCACCGGCCTAGCCATGTCTTCGTACGTCGAATCGGTCCTCGCGCCCGGCGAGCGCATCGTGCATCGCGCCGCGGTGTCGCACTGGAACTTCGCACTCTCCTACCTGCTCGCCGCGCTTTTCTTTGCAGCCGCGGTCGGCGCGCTGTTTTTGCAAAGCGAGCGCCGTACGGCGATTGCAATCGTCACTGCGCTCATCGGCCTGCTGACCACCGTGGTGGCGCTCGTGCGCCGCGCCACCACCGAGCTCGTGCTCACCGACCGGCGCGTCATCGCGAAGCGCGGCTTCATCCGCCGCGACACGGTGGAGATGAACCTTGGCAAGGTGGAAAGCCTGCACGTGAACCAGGGGCTGCTCGGCCGCATGCTGAACTACGGCGACGTGACGGTGGTTGGCACCGGATCATCGCTTGAGCCGCTGCGCGGCATCAGCGGACCGCTCGAGTTGCGCCGCAAGCTCGGCGAGATCGCCGCACCCGCGGCGGGACCAGGCGGATCGCAGCCATGACGCTGCAAGGTGTCCTCGAGCAGTTCGGCGCGGCGATCGTCTTTGTGAACACGCTCATCCATGAGATCGGGCTGCCGGCGCCGCTCACGCCCACGGTGCTCGTCGCGGCGGCGGCGATGACGGACGTCGTGCGTCAAACCATCCAGCTCACCGCCGCCATCATCGCCGGCTCGGTGATCGGCAATGCGATCTGGTTCGCGCTTGGGCGCAAGTACGGCAGCCGCGTGTTGACGAGGCTCTGCAAGCTGTCGCTCTCGCCGCAAAGTTGCGTCACGAAGACCGGCGCCGCGTTCGGTCGCTGGGGAGGTTCGCTGTTGATCTTCGGGCGTTTCATTCCGGGCGTGTCGCTCGTCGCGCCGCCGATCGCCGGCGCGCTCGGCATGAAGTGGTCGCGCTTTCTGTGGCTGAGCGCGCTCGGTGCCGCGCTCTGGGCGGTGCCAATGGTTATTCTCGGCTACGTCCTCAAGGAGCTATTGGCGTCGCTCCTCGAGGTGCTGCAGCAGGCAGGCATGCAGGCGACACTGATCGTTCTAGCGGTGCTCGCCGTGTATATCGGCTGGCGCTACATGCGCAGACAGCAGGCGATGCGCATGAAGGGCGTGCCGCGTGTCGAGGTGCAGGCGCTCAAGTCTGAGCTTGCCTCGCAGGCCCCACCGACCGTGATCGATGTGCGCGCCGACGATGCCAAGCTCCTCGATGGACCTCGCATCCCGGGTGCGTGGCTTCACAGCTTGAAGCGGCTCCGTGGAATGCCCCTCGAAGAGCTCGCGGGCCGGCCCGTCGTTCTTTACTGCGCCTGCCCCGAGGAGGCGTCCGCGGCCATGGGCGCGCTCGTGCTGCAAGGCCGCGGGCATCTCGATGCTCGCGCTCTGAAAGGCGGCATCGACGCCTGGGTTGCCGCCGGATTTGAAACGGAGCTAGCCGGGCGTGCTCCACACGTCGCGCGCGAGCTCGAGCAAGAGCTCTAATTTGCGCCGGGTATCGTCCGCCGTGACGCTCTGGCCTGCGCCACCGCCGCTCGAGAACCCGCACTGCGGCGACACCCCGAGACGCTCGAGCGCCACGTACCTCGCCGCCTCGTCGATGCGCCGCTTGAGCGCATCCTTGTTTTCCAGCTGTGGCGTCTTCGTCGACACGAGACCGAGGATGACGGTCTTGCCTTTGGGCACGTAGCGCAGCGGCGAGAAATCGCCGGCGCGCGGCGTGTCGTACTCGAGGCAATAGATGTCGGCGTTCAGCCGGTTGAAAAGCGCGTCCGCCACCGGCTCGTAGCCGCCCTCGGCCATCCACGCGCCTTTCAGGTTTCCCCGGCAGAGATGGATCGCGACCTTCATCTCGGCAGGCTTGGCGGCGATGCAGTCGTTGAAGAGCCGCGCGTAGCGCTCGGTGA
>VBCM01000137.1 GCA_005883675.1 Betaproteobacteria bacterium | reverse complement strand
CCACGTTCATCCACATGTCGCGCCCGCCGCGCGAGAGCGGCGTGATGTGATCGCGCGTCAGGCGGAAGTAGCTGAACTCGCCGCCGCAGTAGGCGCACATGTGGCGGTCGCGGCGGAAGAGCTCGCGGTTATTGAGCGGCGGCACCTGGTTGAAGCCTTTCGCCGCCAGCGCCTTGCCCTTGATGGCGATGATCGAATGCGCGGTGATGCTCGAGCGCTCGCCGGTGGCGCGGCAGATGCCGCCGTAGTAAGTGAAGGTGCTGTCGCCGAGCGTCCACGCGATCAGGTTCTTCGCGTAGTAGAAGCACGCCTGCTGCCAGCTGATCCAGCGATGCGGGACGCCGTGCGCGTCCAGTGACAGTATGAGCGGGCTATCCATTGGCAAGAATCGTGCTTTGCGATTCTGCCAAGCACTGCCCGGCTTTGCAATCCCCGCTAAAACAACGAGCTGGAAAGCGAACCGTTACGTCTTGTCGACCGCTTGCTTGAAGCCCTGGCCGGCGGCGAAAGCGGGGAGCGTCTTCGCGCTGATCCTGATCTCCTTGCCGTTGACGGGACTCCTGCCCGAGCGCGCCTTGCGCTTGCGCGGCAGGAACGTGCCGAAGCCGACCACGGTGACGCGCTTGCCTTTGGCGACGTTCTCGACGATCGCATCGAACACGGCGTTCACCGCTTCGCCCGCCGCCGCCCTGCTCAGGTTCCCCGCCTTCGCTGCGACCTGCACGAGATCAGACTTCGTGACGACGTGTCCCATCGCCTCCTCTCCGCTTGCTTTGCTTTCGGCTTGAGTCATCGTATCCAAACCAAAATGGAAAGACAATGGAACTCGCGCACGCGCGGCGCCCAAAGCATTTATGATTACGCGCCGAGGAGGAATCACCATGCTTGTATTGCGCACATTTGCGGCGCTCGGCGCCGTGACGGCTGCGCTCGCCGCGCCGGCGCACGCGCAAATCACGCTCACCTACTCGAGCTGGGTGCCGCCGACGCATCACCTCACGGTCTGGCAGGCGAACTGGGCCGCGCAAGTCGAGAAAGCGACCGAAGGGCGCGTCAAGTTCCAGGGCCTGCCCAAGGCGCCGGCCGCGCCGCCGGGAACGTTCGACGCCGTACGCGACGATCTCGTCGATCTTTCGTATGTGACGGCGAGCTACACGCCGGCGCGCCACCTGCTGCCGCTGATGGCGGAGCTGCCGGGCATCGCGGACACCGCCGAAGTGAATTCGGTCGCCTACTCGCGCGTGCATTGGAAGTACTTCCAGAAGTACGGCGAATACAAAGGCGTGCACCTGCTCGGCGTCTGGACGCACGGGCCGGGCCAGATGTTCACCAAGCGGCCGGTGAACGGCATCAACGATGTGCGGGGGCTGAAGATCCGCACCGGCGGCGGCATCGCCGAGGCGGTGGCGAACGCGATCGGCGCGTCCGCCTTCGTCAAGCCCGCGCCCGAATCGTATGAGCTGCTCAATTCGGGCGTCGCCGACGGCGTTTTCTTCCCCTTCGAGTCGATCGTGTCCTTCAAGCTCGACACGGTGCTGCAGCAGGCGACCGTGTTCCCCGGCGGCATGTACAGCTCCGCGTTCGGCTTCTTCATGAACGAGGACAAGTGGAACAAGCTCTCCAAGAAAGACCAGGCGATCATCGACAAGCATTCCTATGAGTACGCGGCGCGCTCGAACGGCCAGTCCTGGGACGCCGCCGATCAGAAAGGCATCGAGGCGCTGAAGAAGGCGAACGTGAAGATCGTGCAGGCGGATCCTGCCTTCGTCGCCGAGGTGCACAAGCGCTCGCAGCCGATCATTGACGACTGGGTGAAGAAGGCGAGCGACAAGTACAAGCTCGACGCGCGCAAGGTGCTGGAGGAGTTTCGCGCCGAGATCAAGAAGATCACCGCCGAGCGCAAATAGGACTTCGCCCCCGCGCCAGCGGGACCCGGCCTTTCCCAGCGTTCGGCTAGACTCCGCGCGTGCCCGAGCCTGAACGCCGCTGGGAGCGGCGGGCCGACGCGGTCCTCGGCATCGCCGCTTCCGCGCTCCTCTTCGCCATGATGTGCCTCACGTTCGTCGACGTGGTGGCGCGTTATCTCTTCAACAGCCCGATCCGCGGCGGCTTCGAGCTCACCGAGCTGACGCTGCTCGTGCTGATCTTCGCCGGGCTGCCGCTGGTATCGCACGGCGACGAGCACGTCACGATGGACTTCATCGACCGCATGCTGCCACCGCGCGCGCTCGACGCGCTCGTGCGCATCGTCCACGCGCTCGTCGCGGCGATGTTCTTCTTCCTTACCTGGCAGATGCTGATCAAGGCCGGCCGCATCGCCGCCTACGGCGACACCACCGACGTGCTGCGGGTCGCGGTCGGCCCGTTCGTCTATTTCATGGCGGCAATGATCGCCCTCACCGCGGCGGTGCACGTCTTCAAGGTGTTCGTGCCCGGCACGCGGCGCGCCTCGCACGCCACCACCTGAGCCGATGAGCGAAGCGCTCATCGGCCTCGCCGCGATGATGCTGCTCGCGTTCCTGCGCATCCCGATCGCCCTCGCCATGGCCGTGGTCGGCGTCATCGGCTATGCCTATATGCGCGACTGGAGCTGGGGGGGCGCGCTCGCCATGGCGCAGACCAAGGTCTTCGAGACGGGGCGCAACTACACGCTCTCGGTCGTGCCGCTCTTCATCCTGATGGGCAACTTCGTGACGCGCGCCGGCATGTCGCAGGAGCTCTTCCGCGCCGCGTATTCGTTCATTGGCCATCGGCGCGGCGGCCTCGCCATGGCGACCATCATCGGCTGCGCGGGCTTCGGCGCGATCTGCGGCTCGTCCATCGCCACCGCGGCGACCTTCGCCAAGGTGGCCTATCCGTCGATGAAGAAGTTCGGCTACGCCGATTACCTCTCCACCGGCGCGATCGCCGCCGGCGGCACGCTCGGCATCCTGATTCCGCCCTCCACCATCATGGTGATCTACGGCATCATGACCGAGACCAATATCGGAAAACTCTTCGCCGCCGGCGTGCTGCCCGGCATCCTCGCCACCGTGCTCCTCTGCCTCATGGTCCAGTACGTCACCTGGCGCGATCCGCGCGCCGGCCCGCGCGGCGAGCGCACGAGCTGGCGCAGCCGCTGGGCGACGGTGGCGGGGCTGCAATGGTTCGCCGCGGTCGGCGTGGCGATCTGGCTCGCGGTGCACTCGGGCTGGGTGGCGAGCGACGACGCCGCGGTGATCGGCGCCTTCGTGGTCTTCATCATGTCGCTCATCTACAAGGGCGTCTCGAGCGTCATCGCGCTTTTCGTGCTCGTCATGGGCGGCATCTACGGCGGCGTCTTCACCGCGGTCGAAGGCGCCGGCGTCGGCGCCTTCGGCGCCATGGTGTTCGCGCTCGCGCGCCGCGCGCTCGGCTGGCGCGAGCTCTACGAGGCGCTGCTGGAAAGCGCGCGCACCACCTCGATGCTGTTCCTCATCCTGATCGGCGCGCTGATGTTCGCCGAGTTCGTCAACATCACCACGATGCCCGCGGACCTCAAGGCCTTCGTCTCGCGCTTCGAGGTGCATCCGCTGATGGTGGTCGCGGCGATCATGGTGATCTACGTGGTGCTCGGCACGGCGATGGAGGAACTCTCCATGATCCTTCTCACGGTCCCGCTCTTTTTCCCGCTGATCGTGCACATGGGCCTCGATCCCGTGTGGTTCGGCATTCTCATCGTGGTGGTGGTCGAGATCGGCCTCATCAGCCCGCCGGTGGGCATGAACCTCTTCGTGCTGAACACGCTGCTGCCGCAGGTGCCGACCCGCACCATCTTTCGTGGCGTGATGCCGTTCGTCGTCATCGACTGCGTGCGCCTCGCCATCCTCACGGCGTTTCCGATCATCTCGACGCTGCTGCCGAGCTACATGAAATGAAAGTCAGAAGGGCGGCCGCTCTTTTGGCGACAGCGCCCGGTAGCGCTCCACGCCTTCGACGATCTCGCGCCGCGCCGCGGCCGCGTCCTTCCATCCTTCCAACTTCACCCACTTGCCCGGCTCCAGGTCCTTGTAGTGCTCGAAGAAGTGCACGATGCGATCGCGCGTGAGTTGCGGCAGATCGGCTGCCTCGCGCACGTCGCGATAGCCGGCGAAGACGTCATCCCGCGGCACCGCCACCACCTTTGTGTCCTCGCCTGCCTCATCGCGCATCGCGAGCATGCCCACCGGCCGGCAGCGGATCACGCAGCCGGGGACCAGGGGTAGCGGCATCACCACGAGTACATCGACCGGATCGCCGTCGCCCGAGAGCGTGCGCGGCACATAGCCGTAATTGCACGGATAGCGCATCGGCGTGGTGAGGACGCGATCGACGAAGATCGCGCCGGTCTCCTTGTCGACCTCGTACTTCACCGGCTCGGCGTTCATCGGAATCTCGATCACGACGTTGAAGTTCTCGGGAACCTCGCGCCCCGCGTCGACGAGGTCCAGGCTCATCGCGCCTTCCCGTGCGTAACGGCACCCGCGTGCGCTGAGCCGACGAGCGCCGCGTACTTCTCCAGCACGCCGCCGAGCTTGCGCTTCGGCGGCTTTGCCTTGCGGCGTCGCAGCTCGGCAGCGGGTACCAGCAGCTCGAGCGTCGCGCGCCGCGCATCGATGCGGATGCGATCGCCGTTCCTCACGAGCGCAATGCGACCGCCCGCCGCAGCCTCGGGCGACACGTAGCCCACCATCATCCCCCGCGTCGCGCCGGAGAAACGCCCGTCGGTGAGGAGCGCCACCTTTTCGCCCATGCCCTGGCCGTAGATGAGCGCGGTGACGCCGAGCATCTCGCGCATGCCCGGACCGCCTTTCGGCCCTTCGTAGCGGATGACGAGGACATCGCCCGCCTTGTAGGCGCGCCGCTTCACCACTTCGGCGCAGGCCTCCTCGGAGTCGAAGACCCGCGCTCGGCCTTCGAAGGCGAGCGATTTCAGCCCGGCCACCTTGATGAGCGCGCCGTCGGGCGCGAGGTTGCCCTTCAGCACGACGATGCCGCCGCTCGCCATGATCGGCTCGTGCTTGATCACCTCGCCGTCGGCGCCGGCATGCTTGCGCAGGGTCGCCTCCAAGGTGTCGCCGGCGAGCGTAAGGCATTCGCCGTGCAAGGCGCCGCGCTCGAGCAGCGCCTTCAGCACGGCGTACACGCCGCCCGTCGCGTGCAGATCCTTGGCGAGGAAGCGCCCGCCGGGCTTCAGGTCCGCGATGAGCGGCGTCCTCTTAGCCACGCGCGCAAAATCGTCCAGCGTGAAACGAATGTCCGCCTCGTGCGCAATCGCGGCGATGTGCAGCGCCGCGTTGGTCGAGCCGCCCGTAGCGGCGACGGCGGCGGCGGCGTTCTGCAGGCTTTTCTTGGTCACCAGTTCGCGCGGCAATGGCCCGCCGCGCTCGAGCAAGCGCATCACCGTAGCGCCCGCGGCTCGCGCCAGGGCCTTGCGCGCGTCATTCACTGCCGGCAGCGTCGCCGAGCCGGGAAGCGCGAGCCCGAGCGTCTCCGAAACCATCGCCATCGTATTGGCGGTGAACTGGCCAGGGCACGAGCCGAGGGTCGGCAGGCATACGCGCTCGAGCTCGGCGAGCTCGCGCTCCCCCATGTCGCCGGCGAGCACCGCGCCTACCGCCTCGTACGTATCGAGTACGGTCACCTCGCGGCCGCGCCAGTTGCCGGGCAGCGCGGCGCCGCCATAGACGAACACCGACGGGACATTCAGCCGCACCATGGCCATCATCATCCCAGGCAGCGTCTTGTCGCAGCCGGCAAAGCCCACCAGCGCGTCGTAGGCGTGGCCGCGCACCACCGCCTCGACGCCGTCGGCGATGATTTCGCGCGACACGAGTGAGTAGCGCATGCCGCCGTGGTTCATCGACATCGAATCGGCGACCGATATTGACGCGAAGTCGAACGGCGCGCCGCCCGCCTCGCGTACGCCCGCGGCCGCTTCGCGGGCAAATTCGCCAAGGAGCGCGTTACACGGCGTGACTCGCCCATCGGTCGACGCGATGCCGACGAACGGCTTGGCGATGTCCGCGTCCGAAAGGCCAAGGCCGCGCAGGAACGCGCGGTGCGGCGCGCGATCGAGCCCCTCAACCGTGATGCGCGAGGGCAGCTTCTTCGTATTCACGCACGATCTCGTCGATCGAAGTGCTGTGCGGCAGGCCGAGCGTGGCGGCGCGCGCCGAGAACGTGGCCTTCGGCGCCGCGTCCATGATCGCCTGCAATGCAGGATCAGGCTCAAAGCGCACTTTACCCTTCGCGCGCGCCTTGACTGCGTCGTACATCCGCTGGGCGCTGACCGCAATGCCGGTGAGGAGCACCGTGCGCCGCTCGCCGAGCGCGCTCGCCGGCACCTCGGCCATGCGGCGCAAGCACTGCACGACACGGGCGACCGAGATGCAGGCCATGCGCGTATCCGGCCGCACCGGGCAGACGTAATCGCGGCCGGCGAGCGGCTCGCGGATGATCGCGCTCGCCCAGCCGGACACGGCGGTGTTGGCGCTTCCGGGCCGCACCATCACGGTGGGCAGGCGTAGCGCGCGACCATCGACGTAGCCGCGGCGCGAATAGTCGTCGATCAGCACCTCGCAGATGAGCTTCTGCGCGCCATACGAAATGCGCGGCGCCGGCGCCGTGTCGTCGGTCACCGGATCGGGCAGCGCGCCGCCGTAGACGGCGATGGAGGAAGCAAACACGAACCTGGGGCAATGTCCCGCCCGCCGGCAGGCCTCGAGCAGGTCGCGCGTCGCATCGAGATTCACCTTCATGCCGAGCTCGAAGTTCTGCTCGGCGCCGCCGGAGACGAGCGCGGCGAGATGGAATACGACGTCGACCTCCGCGGTGATGAGCGAGCGCGCGAATTGCGGATAGGCGATGTTGCCGACGAGGGAATGTCGGAACGGCACGCTCGTCTGATCGGTGGCAAGGACGTCCGCCTCGCCGAGCGCGCGCACCAGCGCGCAACCGATGTAGCCCGCCGCGCCGGTGACGAGTATTCTCATGGCCGAAAGCCAATTCTAAAAGGAGGATACGGATGCCACGAGCCGCGGCTGCGCTCGCTCTTGCTTTCGGTGCCGTCTGCGCCTGGGCGCAGAACTATCCGACGCACCCGGTGAAGTTGCTCGTGCCCTACGCCGTGGGCGGCTCGGCCGACATCTACGGCCGCGTTCTCGCCGCCAAGCTCTCCGAGACGATGGGCGAGCCTTTCGTGATCGAGAACCGTCCGGGCGGCGGTGCGCTCATCGGCACCGACGCGGTGGCGAAGTCCGCGCCCGACGGCTACACCATCCTCGTGATGTCCAATACGCACACGGTGAACGAGACGCTGATCCCGAAGAAGCCCTACGACCTGATGCGGGATCTTGCGCCGATCAGCGGCATCAACTCGCAGGATCTGATGCTCGTCGCGCCCGCGTCGATCAAGGCGAACAACCTGCGCGAGTTCATCGCGGCTGCGAAATCGCAGCCCGGCAAGCTGAATTACGCCTCCTCCGGCCCCGGCACGCCGTATCACATGGCGGGCGAGCTCTTCAAGCACATGGCGGGCGTCGATGTCGTGCATGTGCCGCACAAGGGCTCGGACCAGGCGCGCACCGCCGTGCTCGCCGGCCAGGTCGACATGATGTTCGACGCGATCAGCACGATCGTATCGCACGTGCGCGCCGGGAAGCTGAAGGCGCTTGGCACGACGGGCAAGACGCGCTCCTCCGTGACGCCCGACATCCCGACCATCGCGGAAGCGGGCGTGCCAGGCTACGAGGCGACGATCTGGCTCGGGCTGATGGCGCCCGCCGCGACGCCGAAGCCGACTCTCGAGCGCCTGAGCGCGGAAGTGCGGAAGGTGATCAACGCTCCGGACGTGAAGGAGAACTGGAGCAAGCAGGGCGCCGTGCCCATGGGCATGACGCCGGAAGAGTTCGGCAAATTCCTCCGTGAGGACATCGCCAAGTGGGCGAAGCTCGTCAAAGACACCGGCATGAAGGTGGACTGAACATGCGCGGCAGGATCTATCTCCTCCTTGCAGGACTCGTGATGGCATCACCGGCAGCGGCCCAGCCCTGTCCGGAGAAGAACATCCTTTACTGGCAGGCGTTCCCCGCCGGCGGCGAATCGGACCTCTCGGCGCGCCACCAGCAGCTCGTGCTGAAAAGGAAGTGCCCGGCGATCGAGACCATCATCCAGTACAAGCCCGGCGCGGGCGGCGGGCTGCTGTGGATGCAGCTCAACCAGCTGCCCGGCGACGGCTACAACATCGCCGGCATCAATCTGCCGCACATCGTGCTGCAGCCCATGGAAGGCACCGTGCAGTACAAGACCGATGATGTGACGCCGGTGTACTGGTTCCATTACACGCCCGATGCACTCGTCGTCGCGGAGTCGAGCCCGATCAAGTCCTTCCAGGACTTCGTGCGCGCGGCGAAGGCCGACCCGGGGAAGCTCAGCCTCGGCGGCTCGGGGCTCAACTCGGCGAACCACATGGCGCACGAGCGCCTGAACGCGGTCTTCGGCATGAAGACCACGTACGTGCCCTTCAAGGGCACCGGCGACATGACCACTGCGGTGATCGGCGGACATGTGCAGGGCGCGATGTCCTATACGGCGTTCGCGGTCAACAACAAGGGCAAGGTGCGCGCGCTCGCCGTGGCGATGGAGAAGCGCCATCCGCTGCTGCCCGACGTGCCGACCTTCCGCGAGCTCGGCACCGACTGGGTGGACGGCGCCTACCGCGGCATCGGCGTGCCGAAGTCGACGCCGCCGGAAGCGCGCAGGCGGCTCTCCGAGCTCTGGGCCGCGCTCAACGCCGACCCCGAGATGAAGGAGCTCGCCGCGAAGAGCGGCTTCGAGCTGATCGACGTCGGCACGGACAAGATGGACGCCTTCATGCGCGAGAAGAGCCGCGTGTACACGGAGGCGGGAAAGCGCATGGGGCTTGGCAAATAGCGTCTTCTGGCTCGCGCTCTTCCTCGCCCTCGTGGTGGCGGGGATCGGCGGCATGTTCCTCTACGGCTGGTTGCGCCGCAAAGACCAGATGCCCAAGGTGCCGCCGCTCCCGCCGGACGACGACGACTGGAAATGAAAACGGCGAATCGTCGTTGGGGAGACGATTACTACTGCGCCGCCGGCGAGGCGACGGGCTTGCCTTTCTCCACGACGTAGGTGGCGAGGACCTTGGCGGCGCCGCTGCCGACGTTCTTGCCGTCGTGCACTACGCCCGCCGGAATGAAGAACGCTTCGCCCGCTTTTAGCGTGCGCGGCGGCTGCCCGGCGACCTGCAGCTCGAGCGTGCCCTCGAGCACGTAGCCGAGCTCCTCGCCCGGATGCGTGTGCTTGCCGGCCGACGCCCCGGGCGTGAACTCGGCGACGACCTGCACGGCGTGCCGATCGCTCACGCTCAGGTTCTCATCCTGCAGCATCTTGCGGCTGAAGCCCGGCTGCTGCGCATAGAGCGCGAGCGATGCGAGCAGCGCTGCTGCCAACAGCAAACGTTTCATTGCGCCTCCCAATAGGCTCAGGTGGAAACCGCTTCCAGCAGCTTCATCATCGTCTGGTCGGCCCAGTAATCCGGGTTCTCGTCGATCTTGGCGTCGCCGCGCGCGCGGATCGCCGGGTCGATCTTCTTGCGCTCGCAGAAGCCGTGCCAGAACTGCTTCACTTCCTCGGCGCTCATGTCGTCGGCGCGCCGCCCGGGCGGTTGCTTTGCCATGTCAGCCCCAGATGAACCAGAACGCGGCCGCGAACCCGATCGGCAGCACGAGCGCAAAGCGCATGATGCTCGCCATGCGCCGGCGCTCGGTGACGTCGAACGTCGCCTTGCGGTTGAGCTTCTTGGCGCGCTCGTTCACGGCCTGATTGATCAGCAGATACTCGAGGACAACCAGGGCGACGCCGACGCCAAGACCGATCAGCGCGCCCTGCACTACCGGATTCATGCGCGCGACTGTATCACCGATAGATGAGGAACGGCTCGCGCTCGGCGCGCCAGGACTGCTCGTCGGGCGCGGCCTGCGCGTCGAGATCGGCAGGCGCCGCCTGCGCGTCGTCGACCCAGCGGCGAAGGCAGTCGCCGCCGTTGATGAGATCGATCGCCAGGCGGCCGCGCTCGTATTCGTAGGCGAAGTCGCGCCACAGCGCATAGTCGGGCTTGAGCTTGCGCAGCGCCTTGAGCGCGAGTGCCACGAGGCGCCAGGGACGAAACGCCGCCGCCTCGTAGAGCGGCTCTTCGGCGTGGATCTGCAGGCCGGCGCAGAGCTTGCCCGCGTGCTTGTGGAAGGTCGGCTCGAACCAGCACTCGCGAAGCGCGCAGCCGCGTAGCCATTGCGGCGCGAGCTCGGCCATCGCGCGCGCGAGCGCGCGAGCGTCGATGTCGGGCGCGCCGAAGAGCTCGAGCGGGCGCGTCGTTCCGCGCCCCTCGGAGAGCGTGGTGCCTTCCAGCATCACCGTGCCCGGATAGCAGCGCGCCATGGCGACGTTCGGCGCATTCGGGCTCGGGTTGATCCACACGCGGCGGCCGAGCGGCCAGCCCTCGCCGGACCAGCCCTCCATGGCGACGACTTGCAGCTCGACGTCCAGATCCAGCGTCTGCACGAACCAGCGCGCGAGCTCGCCCATCGTCAAGCCGTGGCGCATGGGCAGCGGCCCGGCGCCGACAAAGCTTTCCCATCCGGTACGCAGCCGCGCGCCCTCTATGCCGCGGCCGATCGGGTTCGGACGGTCGAGGACCCAGACCGCCTTGCGATGCGCGGCGGCCGCCTCCAGCACGTAGCGCAAGGTGGTGATGAACGTGTACACGCGGCAGCCGAGGTCCTGGAGATCGACGAGCAGCACGTCGAAGCTCGCCATCATCGCCGCCGTCGGGCGGCGCACGGCGCCGTAGAGGCTGAACACCGGGATGCCGTGCGCGGGATCGGTGAAGTCGGGCGACTCGACCATGTTGTCCTGCTTGTCGCCGCGCAGGCCGTGCTGCGGCCCGAGCGCCGCGCTGAGCTTCACATCGGGCAGCGCCGCGAGCGCGTCGAGGCTGTGAGTCAGCTCGGGGGTGACGGATGCGGGATGCGCCAGCAGCGCGACGCGCTTGCCGGCAAGCGGCGCGCGCAGCGCGCGCTCTGCGAGCAGCCGGTCAATGCCGAACTTCATCGAGCTCGAGCGCAAACGCGTCGCGATGGTGGAAGTCGGGCTTGCCTTGCGCGTGCTTCAGCGCCCAATAGGACATGCCGCCGTTGTGCTCCTCGATGATCACGGCGAGCCCAAGGCGCAGGCGGCCGCGCGCATATGGCGGTGAAAGGCGCGCGAGATCGACCAGCGCGTAAAGGTCGAGCCGTTCGTCGCGCGACTCCACCGCGACCTGTGGATTGAGGGTCTCATCGAGAAGCGACGTACCCTCGCGGTAGCCCGTGAATGCATAGGCGGCCCATTCGCCGGACGGCGAAAAGTTGAACTCATGGTAGCCGCCCTCACCGTCGGCGCGCACGAACACCTCGCAGCAGGTGCGCCGCCAGAGCTTCCAGCCGATCCGGGGCGCCGCCGGCGGCGCAATGTTCATCCGGGCGACCTCGCCATGGAGCGCATAGTGCAGCGACAGCTTGCCATCGGGCGTGCGCGTCGCCTGTGCGCTGACCGCACGCGCTACCCGGCTCGGCGAATGTGGGTGGCAGAGGAGCTCGGGCATCGCGGGGCGTTACTTTACCGGGCATCGATCCTGCAAGGGCCCGGGCGTGGCGCAAGCGGAACTGACCACCGCCCGGCCCGAGCGGCGCCTGGAGGGCGCATTCCGGCTGCCGGTGGAGATCCTGCCGCAGCCCGACGAGACGACCTGCGGGCCGACCTGCCTGCACGCGGTGTTTCGCTATTTTGGCGAGGCGGCCCGGTGCCGGCGCCCGAGGGAAGCGTAGCGCCGGTGCATTTCGAGCCGCTATGAAAGCGCTGATCGTCGTCAACCGGGAGAACGACTGGCCGCACCAGATTCCCGGCGCGGCCGTGGCCACTGCCAAGTCCTATCTCACGGGGCCCGCCGCCAACAGCGACCAGTACCGCCAGGTAGTGAATCTCTGCCGCTGCGCGCGCACCGACGACGCGGGCTTCTACGTGTCGCTGCTCGCGGAGGCGCGGGGCCAGCGTCCGCTGCCGAGCGCGAAGGCGCTCGAAGAGCTGCACGGGAGCCCGGCCAATGCGGGGGCGGTGCGCGAGATCGAAGAGCTCGTGGCACAGTCGCCGCCTGCGGGCAAGGAACTCGAGCTCGACGCGTACTTCGGCGCCGATCCGGCGGGCGAGTGCGACGCGCTGGCGCTGCAGCTCTTCTCGCTCGCGAAAGCACCGCTTCTGCGCGCGAGCTTCCGGCGCACGCGCGGCCGCTGGCGCCTGCAGCGGCTGCGCGCGCTGAGCCTCACCGACGTGCCGGCCGAGCACCGGCCCACGCTCGTGCGCGCGGCGACGCGCTATCTCGACGGCGAGCCGGGCCGCCGCGCGCCGCGGCGGGAGCATCCCGCGATGGCGATCCTCTATAACGCCGACGCGCCGCTGCCGCCCTCGAACCGCCCGGCGCTCGAGGCCTTCCTGCGCGCGGCGGCCGCACTGGGCATGCGCGCAGAGATCATCGACCGCGGCGCAATCGAGCGCCTGGCGGAGTTCGACGCGCTCTTCATCCGCGACACTACGTCCCTCGACCACTACACCTACCGCTTTGCGCAGCGTGCGGCGGCGCTCGGCCTCGTCGTCATCGACGATCCCGATTCGATCCTCCAGTGCAACAACAAGGTGTACCTGAACGAGCTGCTCACGCGGCAGCATATCCCCGTGCCGCGCACCCTCATCGTGCATCGCGACAACATCGGCGCGATCGTGCCCAGTCTCGGCGTGCCCGTCGTGCTGAAGGAGCCGGGCGGAGGCTTCTCCGTCGGCGTGCACAAGGCCGAGCGGCGCGAGGAGCTCGAGCCGCTCCTGCGGCGCCTGCTTGAAAAATCGGAGCTCGTCATCGCGCAGGAATACGTGCCGACGGATTTCGACTGGCGCGTCACGGTGCTCGAGCGGCGCGCGCTCTTCGTGTGCAAGTACTTCATGGCGCCCGGGCACTGGCAGGTCCACAAGTACGAGCACGACGGCCACTCCGAGGGGCGGACGCTAGCGCTCTCGATCGGCGAGGCGCCCCGCGTGGTGGTCGACACCGCGCTGCGCGCGGCGACCCTGATCGGCGACGGGCTCTACGGCGTGGATCTCAAGCTCGTAGGCGAGCGCTGCTACGTCATCGAGATCAACGACAACCCGAACGTCGAGGCGGGCTGCGAGGACCAGGTGCTGAAGGAAGCGCTCTACCGCGAAGTGATGGCCGTCTTCCTGCGGCGCATCCGCGAGCGCGCCGCCTAGAGCACGATCTCGCGCGCCGGGGCGCGCACGTCCATCTCGAACTCCAGCCCCTGCACGGGCGGCCGCGCGAGGTGCCAGGTGAGCCCGCCGGCCGCCGCACCGCGCGCGACGATCTCCGGCCCGATGAGCGCGCCGATGTCGTGCACGGTGTAAGCGTTCGTGGCGATGGCATCGGCCCAGCCGTAGCCGAGCGCCTTCAGGCGGCCCTCCATCAGCTCGAGGACGTAGCGCACTTTTTCGCGCAAGCCCTCCGCCGAGGTGTCGCCGTAGCGCACCGTGCGCGCCGCGTAGCCTTCCACGCCACCGCGCACTTCGGCGCCGCCGGCGATGATGAAGCTGCCGCGGCGGGAATCACCCGGCACCGTGTACGAGAAAGCGTAGAGCACCGGCTCGCGCGATCTGTCGTACTGCGGGCAGACGTTGGTGCGCGTCACCGGGTTCGCGCCGTCGCGGTAAATGCCCCAGCGCTCGAGCGTCTTCACGTACTCGCGATTGAAGTCCTCGAAGCCCTGCTCGGTGAAAGGTTCGCCCGAGCGCAGCTCGCAGGCGGCAAAGGCGGTGCTCGGCCGCCCGAGCGCCGCGAGATGCGCCTCCACGGCGCCGAAGCCCGCCTTGAGTGGCAGCGGCCGCGCCAGGCGCGCGCGCTCGATGGCGAATCCCGGCTCGGCCGCGACGCCGCTCGAGAACTGGAAGCCGGCCTTGATGTAGCGGTAGCCGCCGCTCTTGAATACGATCACCTCGGCCATGGCCGCATATTAGAGGAGGAGCTGTGAACCGCAGGAATTTTCTTGCCGGCGCGGCCGGCGCGCTCGCCGCCGCACCGGTGCTCGCCGAGGGACCGAAGGTGTTCCGCGACTACGACCAGGCCGCACTCGATGCGGCGTACGACCAGTCGAAATACGCGCCGAACCTGCAGCAGCTCGTGCGGCGCTATGCGTCGAACAGCGAGCTCGCGCGAGCGCGCCTCGGCGCGCCGCGGCGCGTCGCTTACGGCTCACAGCCGATCGAGCAGCTCGATATCTATCGCACCGAGCGCGCCAACGCGCCGGTCCATGTGTTCATCCACGGCGGCGCCTGGCGCGCCGGCATGGCGAAGGACTACGCGTTCCCTGCCGAGATGTTCGTCCACGCGGGCGCCCACTACGTCGTACCTGACTTCGGCGCGCAACGCCGCGAGCTTCGGCGGAGACGCCGGACGCATCTACGTGTCCGGCCATTCGTCGGGGGCGCACCAGGCGGGCGTGCTCGCCGCGACGGACTGGAAGCAGGTCGGCCTGCCGACCGATGTCGTGAAGGGCTATGTGCTGATCAGCGGCATGTACGACCTCTTGCCGGTATCGCTTTCCGCGCGCGGCGCGTATGTGCGGTTCGACGAGCGAACGCTGGAGGAGCTGAGCGCGATGCGGCACCTCGATCGCGTTGCCGCGCCGGCCACCGTGGTTTACGGAACGCTCGAGACGCCGGAATTCCAGCGCCAGAGCCGGGAATTCGCCGAAGTGTTGAAGAAAGCCGGCAAGCCCGTCCAGCTCGTCGTTGCCGAGGGCTACAACCACTTCGAGGTGATGGAGACGCTCGCCAATCCGTTCCAGTTCGCCGGCCGCGCGGCGCTCGAGCAGATGAAGCTTAAGGCGCCGATCTAGCGGCGGCGCGAGGCGATCTCGAGCATTTCCAGAAAGGCCTTGTCCGGCGGCACCTGGCGCCCGGCGAGCCAGTCGTTTACTTCCTCGAGCGTGCGGCACAGCCGCTCGGCGAGCTCGCTGGCGCCGCCTGCCGCCTCGAGTGCCTTGCGCGCTGTGCGCATGTAAACCGTTTCTTCCGCCACCGGCTTCCCCGTCGTGCGGCGGCGAGTGTAGCTAACGCGACATGCGCACGCGAGTCGCAAAACCGTCGATTTTTTGTAGTGGCCGCGCTGCGGCGGCTAGAACTCCGATGAGCTCGCGCGCCGCCAGTTCGCGACCGCGCGCGTTGAGGTGGCCGCCGTCATCGGTGTAGGCGCCTGCCATGGCCGGCGCGATGCTGCCGTCCCATGCGACGCTCACCGCGCTGCCGTCGGGTGCGAGCGATTCGAGCCGCGCCAGATCGAAGAGCGGCTCGCGCCCGGCGTAGGCGCGGCGCATGAGCGCGTTGTATTGCTCGCGGCGCACGTTCTCGATCGTGCCGTAAGGCGTGCGCCCGAGCAGGCGCTTCGCCAGCGCCTTGGGCCCGGTCTGCGCCGTCGTGAGGGGGAGCGTCGCATGTACGAACACGGTGTTGGGATTTTGCGCGCGCAGCTTGGCGATCGTCGCCTGGTAGCGAGTGAAAAGCGCGGCTGCATCCGTGCCGGCATTGATGTCGACGTAGCAGAACTTGATAAGCGCGATGTCGATGCCGGAGCCCGCGCCGAGCGCCGCCTCGAAGTTCGCGAGCTTCTCGAGCGGCGCGCCGTTTTCCGGGACGTAGAAATGGCCGAAAGTGCCCGCATCGACGGCGGCCGCGCGCGGCGCCTCGACGATGCGTAGCGGCACTCCAGCGCCGCGCGCGAGCTCGGCTACGCCCTGCAGGATGTTGGCGCCCACCGATTGGTGCGCGAAGTAGATCCGCTTCGTGGCAAGGAGGGCGAGCTCGGCGTGCAGCGCCTCGTCCGATGCTGTTGCCGCGGTAGCAAACGCAAAGAGTGTAGCCATGATTGCGAGTCTCATCCGGGCCGATCATAGGCAGCGTGCTCGCGCGCGATTGGCGCCGCGCGGTGCGCCGTTCGAGCTATGCCGGCGCTAGTATCGGCGGGTGAGCCACGTCTTCCACCGCAGCCTGCGGCACGAATATCCGTTCGCGGTCGCGGGCGAAGGCGTCTATCTGTACGACCGGAACGGGCAGCGCTATCTCGACGGCTCCGGCGGCGCCGCGGTTTCCTGCCTCGGCCATTCCGACCGCGCGGTCATCGAGGCGATCGCACGCCAGCTCGAAGCGCTGCCGTTCGCGCACACGTCCTTC
This sequence comes from Betaproteobacteria bacterium, assembly GCA_005883675.1. GTDB lineage: Bacteria > Pseudomonadota > Gammaproteobacteria > Burkholderiales > SG8-39 > SCGC-AG-212-J23. The sequence goes on along the minus strand of VBCM01000137.1, from coordinate 19,115 downwards.
TTCAGCAACGAGCCGATGGAGGCGCTCGCCGAGCGCCTCGTCGCGGACGCGCCGCGCCCGCTCGACAAGGTGTACTTCACCTCGGGCGGCTCCGAGGCGATGGAGGCCGCCCTTAAGCTTGCACGCCAGTACCACGTCGAAAAAGGCGAGCCGCAGCGCGTGCATTTCATCGGCCGGCGCCAGTCCTACCATGGCAATACGCTCGGTGCGCTGGCGGTCGGCGGCAACGCGTGGCGGCGCGGGCCGTATGAGCCGTTGATGATGCGGGCGACGCATGTCGCTCCGTGCTATCCGTACCGGGATCAGCATGCCGGCGAGCCGGATGCGGCGTATGCCGAGCGCCTGGCTAGAGAGCTCGAGCAGGAGATCGAGCGCCTGGGGTCGCGCACGGTGATCGCCTTCGTCGCTGAGACCGTTGCAGGCGCCACGCTCGGCGCCGTGCCGCCAGTGGCGGGCTACTTCAGCCGCGTGCGTGAGGTGTGCGATCGGCACGGCATGCTGCTCATCCTCGACGAGGTGATGTGCGGCGTCGGACGCTGCGGAACGCACTGGGCCTTCGAGCGCGAAGGCGTCGTCCCGGACATGGTGACGATTGCCAAGGGACTGGGCGCGGGCTACCAGCCGATCGGCGCCTTGGTGGTTGGCAAGCACATCCACGACGCTGTCAGCACCGGCAGCGGGTCTTTCCAGCACGGCTACACCTATATCGGCCATGCCGCTGGCTGCGCCGGCGCGCTGGCCGTGCAAAGGCGCCTGCGCGAAGACGGGCTGCTCGCGCGCGTCGCGCCGATGGGCGAGCTGCTCGGGCGGGAGCTGCGCCGGGCCTTCGCCGAGCACCCGCACGTCGGCGACATCCGCGGGCGAGGCCTGCTGTGGGCGCTGGAGGTGGTGCGCAACCGCGAGACGAAGCAGCCCTTCGATCCTGCCAAGCGGCTGCACGCCGGGATAAAGCAGGCAGCGCTGAACGAAGGCCTACTCTGCTACCCCATGGGAGGCACGATTGACGGACTGCATGGCGACCATGTGCTGCTCGCTCCCCCGTACATCATCGAGCCGGCGCAGATTGTGGAATTGGTGCAGAAGCTTGCGACGGCGCTGCAAAGAGCACTAGTTAATACCTGAGCCGGCCGCCGCGGGTTAGGCTGTTCCCGCAGCCATGAGAACCTACACGACGCTGGTCATCAACCCGAAGGGTGGGTCGGGCAAGACCACCCTCGCGACCAACCTCGTCGCCTACTTCGCCGCCGCCCGCATCCCGACCGCGCTGATGGACTACGACCCCCAGGGGTCCAGCCTGAACTGGCTGCGCCAGCGCCCCACCGACCTGCCGCGCATTCACGGCGCCAACGCCGCGCCGCCCAAGCCCGGGCGCATGAGGAGCCTCGACATGCGCATCCCGGAAGACACGCGCCAGCTCGTGATCGACGCGCCGGCGGGCGCCTCGGGGCTGCTCCTGCAGGAGTTGCTCGCGCGCACGCACTGCATCCTGATCCCGGTGGCGCCCTCTCCAATCGACATCCACGCCACCGCGAACTTCATCCGCGACCTGCTCCTCGCCGGGCGTATCCGCACCGCCAATATCCGCCTGGCCGTGGTCGCCAACCGCGTGCGGAAGAACACGCCCGTCTACCAGCCGCTCGAGCGCTTCCTCGCCTCGCTCAATCTGCCGCTCCTTGCCCGGCTCGGCGACTCCGAGGCGTACGTCAGCGCCGCGGAGATGGGCGTGGGCATCTTCGAGATGGAATTCGCCGCCACCGCCGCCGAGCGCCAGCAGTTCGCGCCGATCGCCGAATGGGTCGACACGCGCACGCTGATCGTCGAGTCGAAGGCGCCGGCGGCCGTGCCGTTCGCTGCGTCCCTCTCGGTGCCCGGCCGCGCGCCCCTGCGCATCATCAGCAAGGGATTCAGCCCTACCTAGCTTATCCGCCGGTCCGCAATCGCAACGCGCACTTGCTTTTCCGCTGCGCGCACCGCATCATGTCTCGCGTAAGTAAACAAGAAGGGGGCGTGACCCTCCACATGAAATGAAGACCACGCTGGTAGTCAACCCGAAGGGTGGCGCGGGAAAGACCACCGTTGCAATCAATCTGGCGAGCTACTTCGCCGCCGAGCAGATCCCCGTAACGCTGATGGATTATGACCCCCAAGGGTCGAGCCTGCATTGGCTGCGGCTGCGGCCGCCGCAGGCGGCGAAGATCCATGGCGCCAACGCCGCGCCGGAAAAGTACGGGCGGCTGCGCAGCTTCGACATGTACGTGCCGCCCCAGACGCGCCATGTGATCATCGATGCGCCGGCGGGCTCGGCGGGCGTGCTGCTGCAGGAGATGCTCGTACGGTCGAGCACCGTGCTTGTGCCGCTCGTGCCCTCGATCATTGATCTGCACGCTACCGGCAACTTCCTGCGCGAGCTCACCGCCATGGGGCCGGTGAAGTACGGCCACGTGCGCATGGCGGTGATCGCGAACAAGGTGCGCCGCTCGATGCCTGCCTACGCGCCGTTGCAGTCGGTGCTGGATTCGCTGGGCTTGAAGCTCCTCACCCGGCTCATCGATTCCGACGTCTTCCTGAAGGCCGCCGAAAGCGGCACCGGCATCTTCGAGCTCAATCCCGGCCTCGTCGCTGCCGAGCGCAAGCAGTTCATGCCGATCGTCGAATGGGTCACGGGCCTGCCGGGACTCGCGGAGGCGGCGCAGGAAGCGGCCCGGGTGTGCGATCTCGCGCGTACGCGCGCGGCCTGATCTAGCTGTCGTCGGCGCGAATCACGCGCTGCCAGCCGTTCGGGCAGTCCTGCACCTCGGGGTAGTGCGCGTCTAGCGCCGGGCAATAGATCTCGCCGGCACCCGTGCTCGGTGTGCCCTCGAACTTCTCCACATACACCGTCGGTGGCACGTTGGTCGCCTGGTACGCCGGGCCGTAGTAGTACGGCGGCGGCGGATAGCCGTACCAGTAGGGACCGCCGATGAACGTGCCGGCGAAGACGACGCGGTGCCGAGGGTGGTACGCGACCCTTCTGCCCTGCGACCAGGCCCAGGCGGGCGCGGCGATGCCGAGCAGCGTGGCGGCGATCAGTACGTTGCGAAGCACCGCTAGCGATCCTCGATGGGCGTCGTCACGACAATGAAGGTTAGATCCGTCAGGCCCTCATTGCGAATGGAGTGCTTCACGCCCGGCGGAATGAAGATCACGTCGTGCTTTCGCACGATGGTCCTCTTGCCGTCGATCTCCATGGCGCCCTCGCCTTCGAGCACGTGATAGATCTGCTCCTGCACCTGATGCACGTGCGGCTCCACGTACGCCATCTGCTGATACGTGGAGATGCGATAGTCCACCAGGCGCGAGCCCACGGTTTCCGGACGCACGAGCGGTTTGGACAGCGCGCCGCCGAAATGTCCGGGAAACTGCTGCCACGGCGTCTCGACGACGTTGCGGATGGACGGCTTGCGCTCAACGGACATGTTTGGCGCCGAAGATCGGCTCCTTGTGCGGGATCGGCGGCAGCGCCCACGCGCCGGTGCCGGGCGGCCGGATGTCCGCGTCGACGTGCACGTCGATGAGGCAAGGCTTGCCCAGCTTTACCGCATGCTCGAGCGCCCCCTTGAAGTCCTGCGACTTCGTAATGGTTATCCCCTCGACGCCCGCGGCCCGCGCCCAGGCGGCGAAATCGGGGTTGTAGGGTTTCCTCTCCGGCCCCTGATAGAAGGCGGTGCCGTGCTCGCGCCCGTCGAAATAGGCGTACTGCAGGTCGCGGATCGCGGCCCAGGCGAAGTTGTTCCAGACCACCCAGACGGCGGGGATATCGTATTCGACCGCCGTGCACAGCACGTGCGACACCATGGTGAAGCCGCCATCGCCGCAAATCGAGACGCACGGGCGCTCCGGCGCGGCGAGCTTCGCGCCGAGAATCGAGCTCGGCCCGAAGCCCATGCCCGAATAGCCCCAAGTGTTGAGCATGGTCTGCGGCCGGCGCGCCTCCCAGAACTGCATGAACCAGTTGTGATGGATGCCGGAGTCGAGCGAGATGATCGCCTCGTCGGGCAGCACCGCGCGGCAGTCGGCGACGATGCGCTCCGGGCGGATCGGCGAAGCGTGCGCCTCGAAGTTCGGGCGGATGTACTTTTCCCAGTCCGCGCGCCAGGCAGTGATCTCCGCCTGCCATTCATTAAAGGCGGGAATCTTTCTGGAAGGAGCTTCGGCCAAGAGCTGCCGCAGGAAGGTGCGCGCATCCGCGAGGATGCCGAGATCCGGCACGTAGTTGCGCCCGATCTCGGCGTGATCGACGTCGACATGCACGAGCTTCGCCGCCGGGAAATTCCATGAGTAGCCGGGCAGCCACGAGGACGCCGAGCGATCGTCGAAGCGCCCGCCGATGGCCAGCACGAAGTCCGTGTGTCGCCCCGCCTGGTTCGCCGGATAGGCGCCGTTGCGGCCGATGAAGCCGAGCGATAACGGATCGCGCATGTCGAGACAGCCCATGCCATTGGGCGAGCTGATCACCGGAATGCGGTACTTGCGCGCAAACTCGGTGAGCTCTTTCCCCGCCTCCGACAGCGTGACGCCGTGGCCGATGAAGATCGCCGGCCGCCGCGCCGCCTGGAGCAGGTCGAGCGTGCGCGCCACTTCTTCGGGCGACGCGCCGCTACGCCGGGTGCCGAATCCCTCGGCCGGCGCCTCGAGCTCGACCGCCGCCTCCTCCTGGAAAAGATTGAACGGCACGTCGAGATTCACCGGCCCCGGCCGTCCGCTGATCGCGGTGGTGAGCGCCTGGCGCAGGAAAAGCGGCAGCATGTCCACGCGTGTGGGCTGGAAGCTGCGTTTCACGACCGGCCGTACGACGTTGGGGTAGTCCGCCTGATGGTGGCGGTTCAGCTCTTGGAACGGGCCGCGGTTGAACTGCGAGGTCGGCACGTTCGCACTGATCGCGAGCAGCGCCGACGAATCGGTCTGCGCCACGGCGAGCGCCATGATGAGGTTGGCCGAGCCCGGGCCGGTGGAAGTCAGCGTTGCCACCGGCCGATGCTTCACGCGGAAGTAGCCATCGGCCATGTGGCCGGCGGTCTGCTCGTGGCGCGGCGAGACGAGCCGCACCTTGTCGCGCACCTCGTAGAGCGGATCGAGCAGGCCGATGTTGCCGTGGCCGCAGATGCCGAAGACGTACGGAATCTTTTCCCGCACGAGGAATTCCGCGATCAGCTCGCCGCCCTTGCGCGTCGTGCGCGCGGGCTTATCCGCCACGCCGCCCAGCGCCCTTTCCGTTGGCTTGTTCATACCGCGCTCCTTTGCTACATCGAGTATGCCATCATGGCCTTCGGAGGAGTCACGCCATGACCGCATTCGTGCGCCGCATCGGCGCCGGCCTGCTGCTCACGCTGATCTGCACATACGCCAGCGCGCAGGCGTATCCATCGCGCACCGTGCGGATCATCAGTCCGTTCCCTCCCGGCGGCACGTCCGACATCCTGGCGCGTACGCTCGCCGAAAAGCTTGCCCTCGAATGGGGGCAGCCGGTGATCGCGGAGAACCGGCCTGGCGCCGCTGGCAACATCGCCAGCGAATACGTCGCCAAGCAGCGCGGCGATCCGCACGTGCTCCTCATCAACACCGTCGGTACCCACGCCATCAACCCGGCGATCTATCCGAACCTGCCGTTCGATCCGCTCAAGGACTTCACCCTGATCACGAACCTCGTGAATCTGCCGAGCCTGCTGATCGTGCATCCGTCGGTACCGGCGAAGGACGCGCAGGAGCTCATCGCTCTCGCCAAACAGCAGCCCGGAGCGCTGGCATACAGCTCCGCGGGCAGCGGCTCGCAGCCGCATCTCACCGCCGAGATCTTCAAGGCCATGGCCGGCATAGATCTGCTCCATGTGCCGTACAAAGGCGCGGCGCCGCAACTGCAGGCGCTCATCGCCGGCGAAGTCGCGCTGACGTTCGCCACGGCGCCGGCCGCAGTCCCGTTCGTCAAGAACAAGCAGGCGCGTGCCATCGCCGTGACGACCGCCGAGCGGGTGAGCACGCTGCCCAATGTGCCGACGTTGAACGAATCGGCGCTGCCGGGCTACGTCGCCGTCGGCTGGAACGGCCTCGTCGCGCCCGCGGGCATTCCGGCACCGGTCGTGCGGAAGATCCACGACACGGTGGCGAAGATCTATGCGCTGCCCGAAATGCGCGAGCGCCTCGTCAACCTCGCCGCGGAGCCCGCGATCTGCACGCCCGAGGAGTTCAGCGCGCTGATCAAGGCCGAGCTCGTCAAGTGGGCGAAGGCGGTGAAAGACTCCGGCGCGAAGCTCGAGTGACGGCGACGCCTACCAGCGAGCTCGCGCGGTTCGTCGCCGGCCTGCGGTATGACGACCTGCCGCCGCGCGTTCGCGAGCGCGTGAAGGACCTCGTGCTCGATACGATTGCGAGCGCGATCGCCGGCCGGCAGGGCGACGAAAGCGCCCAGATCCGCGCGCTCGCCGCTGCGCTTGGCGCCTCGCATGAAGCGACGGTGATCGGCGGCGAGCAGCTCTCGCTCGCCGGCGCCACGCTGCTCAATGGTTACCTGATCACCGCCGTGACCGTGTGCGATGTCCACCGTCCCACGCTGTGCCACACCACGCCGCAGGTCGTGCCGCCCGCGCTCGCCATCGCCGAGCGAGCGGGCGCCGATGGCCGCGCATTCATCACCGCGGTTGCCGCAGGCCTGGAAACCACCGTGCGCATCGGGCTCGGCACCAACTACAAGGCCTTCCGCGCGCGCGGCTGGCATTCGCCCGGCGTCATCGGCCCGTTCGGTGGCGCGGCCGCCGCCGGCAAGCTGCTGCGCCTCGATGCCGACCGGCAGCGCAACGCCTTCGGACTGGCGGGCAGCCAGTCGGCGGGCACCTTCGCGCACTGGGGTACGCCGACCATCAAGTTCCACCAGTCGCGCGGCGCGCTCTCGGGCCTCCTCGCCGGCCTGCTCGCCGCGCAGGGCTTCAGCGCCTCGGCGGAAGTCCTCGCGCATGAGGATGGGGGCATCTTCAACGCTTACTCCGACGGCGGCGCGCCCGACGCGGTGAGCGCCGCACTCGGCGATCGCTGGGAACTGGAGCAGATCGCGCTGCGCCTGTGGCCTGCCGCGAGCTCCATACAGACGGTGATCACCAGCCTCTTCGCCTTGCTCCGCGCACACGATCTCACCCCGGCCCGCGTGGCGGCAGTGCGCGTCGGACTGTCGAAAACGGTGTACGACATGCATGGCACACTGCCATGGAACGACAAGTTCAAGGCGCTGCTCTCGACGCCCTACGTCACCTCGATCGTGCTGCACGACCGCCGCTGCTGGCTCGAGCAGTTCGAGCCCAAGCGCTACCAGGACCCGGCGGTCGGCGCCTTCGCGCGCGAGCGAGTGAAGGTGGAAATCGATCCGCGTGTCGAAGGCACCGGCGCAGTCGTGGAGATACGCACCGTCGACGGCGCGTTGCACAGCGACCGCCGCGCCGCGCCGAAGGGCGATCCGGCCGATCCGCTCACGCGTGCGGAGATCGAGGAGAAGCTGCGCACCGCGGCCGCGGGATCTATGGAGGCCGCCCAGGTGAAACGGATCATCGCGCTGGTCGGCAATCTCGAGCGGGTGGCCGATGTGCGCGAGCTCACCGCGGCCCTGCGCATGAACTAGAGATTGTCCTCGAGCCAGTCGGCGGCGTAGTCGATGCCGATCTGCCGGTTGTCGACGTGCGCGTGCTCTGCGCCGCCCTCCTCGGTGGTGAAGATCTTGATGGTCTTGTTCGACGATCCCACCGCGTCGTAGAGCTTCTGCGCATTTTCCACCGGCACGACACGGTCGTTGCCGCCATGCGTGACGAGGAACGGGCAGCGAATCTGCCGCGCGACGTCTTTGAGCGAGAACCGGCGGGCGATCTCGATCGCCTCGTCCGGCGTCGCCGCGCCCACCACGTACTGGAACTGAAAGTTCGATTGCGCCACGGTCTTGGGCGAGGCCGCGTTCTTCTCCTTGATATGCGACTGCCACGCGGCGAGGTCCCAGTGAAGCGCTGACAACGCGATGCAGGCAGCGTAGCGGTGCTCGAACGCGGCAATGCGCGACGAGTAATAGCCGCCAAAGCTATAGCCCATGACGGCGACGCGTTTCGCATCGACTTCAGGCCGGCTCGCCACGTATTCGTAAGCCGCGCTGCCCGCCACCTCGTAGTCGTAGCGGCTCTTCATGCCGCGCAGTCGCAGGCTCTCGCCCTGCCCCGGCCCATCGACGGCGAGCGTATGCACGCCGCGCCGCGCGAATTCCAGTCCGGCGAAGAAGATACTCATCTCCTTCGCGTTGTCCATGCCGTTGAAGATCACTACCGTCGGTGCCTGACCCAACCGCTGTGCTTTCATGAATAGCGCCGGCAGCGTCGTGCGTTCGTAAGGCACCTCGATGAACTCGACGTTTGCATGCCGCAGGCGAATCCCCGCGTGCCAGCAGCGATAGGCCTTCTCCGCCCAGCGCTGCTTCTCCGGCCCGGGCGCAATGAAGCGCTCGGCGTTGTAGTGATAATGACCGGCGCGAAGGTAGTAATCGCCGGCGCTGTGCTTATGGCCTTTCGCCGCGGCTTCCTCGGCGCGCCGCTCGACGAGGTCGCCGAGGGCGCCCCACTCCTCCGACCAGGCGTGCGGCTCGTGCTGGCGCGGGCGCAGCCGCTCGCAGACGCGGTCGATTTCCTCGAGCGCCACCACGCCGTAAGGCCCCATGCCCTTGATGATGAGCGTGGCGTTCGACCAGAGAAAGTTGTCGCCGAAGTGATCGATCCACGGACCGCGCGAAGGCATCTATTCTGGCTTGATGTGCTTCGCGTCGACGAAGGCGCTCCAGTTCCTGATTTCGTTCGTGAGCTTGGCCTGGAGCACCGGGCCCGGGGCGTACTCCGGCGTGATGTCGAGCCGGGCGAGCCGCTCGCGCACTTTCGCATCGGCCATCACGGCGGCAATCGCCTTGCCGAGCTTCGCCTTGGCCGCTTCGGGAATGCCCTTCGGTCCGAAGACGCCGTACCAGAAGCGCAGGTCGACGTCGGCATGCGTCACGCCCGCTTCCTTGAGCGTCGGCACATTCGGCAGCGCCGGCGAGCGCGCCGTGCTCGTGACGGCGAGCGCTTTCAGCTTGCCGCCTTCCACCAGGCCCTTCGCCACCTGCGTCGAGGCGAAGGTGACTGGAATGTGGCCGGCGATCACGTCGGCGACCGCCTGGCCGCCGCCTTTGTAAGGCACGTGCACGGCGTCCATGCCGACCCCGTCGCGGAACACCTCCATCACGAGATGCGTCACACTGCCAACACCGGCGGAGGCGTAATTCATCTTCTGCGGCCCAGCCTTCGAGAACGCGACGAGCTCCTGCACGCTGTTCGCTTTCACGCTGTTCGCGACGACGAGCACCATGGGAGAGCTCGCGACGGAGGCAATCGCATCGTACTGCTTGAGCGGATCGAAGCCGGTGCTCGTCTTGCGATACAGCGCCTGGCTCATCGCCAGCGCGTTCTCGGCTAGTAGCAGCGTGTAGCCGTCCGGTGCGGAACTGGCGACGTGGTTCCAGCCGAGATAACCGTTCGCGCCGGGCCGGTTCTCCACCAGCACGGGCTGGCCGAGCGCTTCGGAGAGCTCGCCGAGGATCTGGCGCGCCATCGTGTCCGTGGCGCCGCCCGGCACGAAGGCGACCACGAGGTGCACGGGCCGATCCGGATACGACTGCGCCGCTGCGCAGCCGAGCGCGCCGAACAGGACGGCGGCGATCAAGTAACGGCGCATCTTTCCCCTCCTGCGTTGTACAACCGCTGCAGCTAGCTCAGCAGCGCGGACATGCCTCGACAGGCAGCGGCCGGTGCAGCCAGCCCGGTCCGGCTGCGCTGCCGGCCATGCCTTCTCTGACGTTGTAGACCTGCGTGAAGCCCTGCGCCTGAAGGAATCTTTGCGCCTGGATCGTGCGACTTCCGCTGTGGCAGACGAGAGCGATCGGTGCATTCCTATCGCCGTTCACCATTTGAAGCACGGATTTGAGCAGCACGTCCGGCCCCCGATAGAAGTCGACGCGCCGCGCCCCGGGGATCACGCCTGTCTCGCGCCATTCCTCCGGGGTACGAATGTCGATGATGAGCAGACCGCCCTGATTTGAACGTTCAAATGCCTGCGGCGCAGAGAGGTCTGGCTCCGCCTGCGCGGTGATCGCGCCAAGCAGTAGAACCAAATAGGCGATGCGGCGCATAACCTATGATGGCACGTCAGGGCGCGATGTAGGCGTAACCCTTCGCTTGGTACGCCATGAGCGAGATCCAGGCGTTGCCGACGACCTTGACCGACGGCACGACGTCCTCGGGCTTCGTGCCCTGCTCGCGGACCGCGACGGCGCACTGCTCGAGGTTGTCGACCCCCTTGGCGCGGCGCATCTCGGCCAGCTTCGCAGCGATCTTCGCCGCGCCCTCGCGGTCTTCCGGCTTTATCTTCGACTGGTCGGTCTGGATGAGACGCGTGGCCGGGCCGCGGAAAGTGAGCACGAAATGCGGCGTCACGCCCTGCTGGATGAGTGACTGGCGCGTCTCATCGATGATGTTCAGCCGGCCGAGCAGTGCCTTGGGATCGCCCGCCGTTAGGTCAAATGCCACCTTGACCTCCTTTAGGCCGGCGAGCGCCTCCTGATCGTCGTAGCCGGCGGCGAACGCCGCGCCGGTGAACGACACCGCGGTAGTGACGGCCGCCGCGAAGAGCAAGCCTCGAATAACGGTCTTTTTCATGATGAGCCTCCCTGGTAGAAAAAATTCTAGCAAGAGCGTGACCTTTTCGAGCGATGTAGGAACACCCGTACAGGATGCTTGGACTGACAAGGAGGAGATTCGTGAACGCACCAACTCTCCAAGCCTCGTGGCATTCGAGGGTCTCCGATGTGAGGGAAGTAACGGCCCGGGAAGCTCAAGCTCTCATGGCAGTCGGGGCAATCGTTATCGATGTACGCGACAAAGCCGTCTCGGGCCGGGCGCACCTACCAGGCGCCCTTCTCATTCCCATGGATGTACTGGAAGCGCGAATGGACAAGCTTCAAGCTACGAAAACGGCCGACATCGTGGTTTATTGCGGCGACGGCAGCACTGTCGGTCCTCGCGCAACCAAGCTGCTGAACCGCGCCGGATACATTAAAGCCGTCAATCTCAAATCCGGCTATCAAGGCTGGTCAGCGACCGGATTACCTACCGCTCACGAGTAAAGTTCAGTTCTTACTTCAGAGCCCACAGAGGATCGACGAGCGATCCTCTGTAAGCGTTTGAATTCTGGCGCGCCCGGCAGGATTTGAACCCACGACCCCCTGGTTCGTAGCCAGGTACTCTATCCAACTGAGCTACGGGCGCATTTGCGGCTAACTGCGGGCGCGCATTATAACAAACCGCTCATGAGCCTCCGCATCGCCATCGCGCGACTGTGGCACGAGGGAAACTCGTTCACGCCGGTGGCGACGCGCCTTGCACATTTCCAGCAGCGCGAGTGGCTCGCGGGCGAGGCGAGCGCCGGGTTTTATCGAGGCACGCACACCGAGATCGGCGCGGCGATCGATTTCTTCGCCGGAAATAGGGCTCTGACCCCGATTTTCCTGCGCTGCGCCGCCGCGGGACCCGGCGGTCCAGTGGAGGAAGCGGATCTGCAGGCCGTGATGCGCGAAATCGTCGATGGCGTGCGCAGCGCACAGCCGGATGCGCTGTATCTCTCGTTGCATGGCGCCCTCATCGGCACGCGCACGCTGCGCGCGGATCTCGAGCTGATCCGCGCCGCGCGCGCCGCGCTCGGCACGAAGCCGCTCGCAGTGAGCTTCGATCTGCACGCGAACCTCGACCCGGCGATCGCCGGGATCGCCGATATCGTCGTCGGCTACAAGACGCATCCGCATATCGATATGTACGAGACCGGCCTGAAGACGCTGGCGCTGCTTGAGCGCGCGCTGCGCGGCGAGATCGGGCCGGTGGTCGCGATCGCCAAGGCGGGCGCCATCCTGCCGAGCTTCAACATGCGCACGGTCGAGGGACCGATGGGCGAAATCGAAGCTTTGGCGGCGGCGCGCACCAGCGGCGGGGTGCTCGATGTGTCGCCGTTCGGCGGCTTCGCCTACGGTGACACGCCGTGCGCCGGCGCGGCGGTCGCGGTGACGGCGGATCGGGATCGCGCGAGGGCTCAAGTGGTGGCTGCCGAACTCGCGCGCGAAATGCATGCGCGGCGCGAGAGGTTCATCGTCCGGCTCCCAAAACCGGACGAAGCGATGCGCGCGTTGCGGCGTGGAGCGAAGCCCATCGCGATGCTGGAACCGTCGGACAATCCGCTCTCCGGCGGCGTGGGCGACACCACTGGGCTCTTCAGAGCGGCCGCGGAGGCGAAAAACCTGCGCGCGGTGTTCGCGTTTTTCTGGGACCCGGAGCTCGTCGCGGGTTGCGAGCCTGGCAAGCGCATGCACGTGCAACTCGGCGGGCGGCTCGCGGCGGCGTGGGGACCGCCGGTTGCGCTGGAGATGGAAGTGGAGCGCGTCACCGACGGGCGCTTTCGCAACGCGGGGCCGATGGAACGCGGCCTGGAGGTGAACCTCGGCCGCACCGCGGTGCTAAGGAGCGGCGCGCTGCGCGTGATCGTCACGACGTCGTGCCAGGCGCCCAATGATCCGGAGTACTTCCGGCTGCATGGAATCGACGTCGGCGCAGTGGATCTCGTGTGCGCGAAGGCGAAGAACCACTTCCGCGCGGCGTTCGGCGCGGCGTTCGAGCCGATCGTCGAGGTCGACACGCCGGGCCCGGCGGCGGCGGATCTCGGCGCGCTGCCGTTTCGGCACTTGCCGCCGGGCCTGCTATAGCTCGCGGCTGATGAGGGCTGCGGCGCAGGCGGCCTAGCGAAACGCCGTCTCGAGCTCGGCGACGTTGTGCAGCACCCGTTTCGCGTGATGGTAGAGCAGCTCGCCCTTGGCATTGGGCGCGATGCCGTGCGGCAGGCGCGCGAAAAGCGGCGTGCCGATGAACTGCTCGAGGCGGCGGATCCGTGACGAGATCAGCGATTGCGCGGTATCGAGGGTCTCGGCGGCACGGCTGAAGCTGCGCAGCTCGTACACCACCACGAAGCACTGCAGGTCTTTGAGGTTGAGTTGCATCCCCAGTGCCCCCGTTCGTCTTCTCGGCCCATTGTACCCGCGCAGCGCGCAGGCGAACGCGGTGCGCCCGATGCGCTCGACGAGCGAGCGTGAAGTTTTCACGGCATCGCGATCGCCGATATCACTGATTGAGGATTGAGCAGCGCGAATTTGGCGTGTATCCCTAAGCGTGACTCGCCGCAACGAGCAGAAGGAGCAGAAAAAATGAAAGCCACGCACGTCGCGTCACTGATTCTCACGGCAGCGATCGCCGCTTTGTTCCTGCTGCGCACCGAGCCTGCATCTTCGGTCGATCCCGTGGCCCGCGATCCGGGCGTGCGCCCTGGCGCAGCGGGCGCCGGCCAATACCTTGCGGGTTTGACCGGCAACCAGATCGCTTTTTTCACCGCCGGCGCGGGTGAGTTCGCTGACGTGGAAACCGTTGCCGACGGCCTCGGGCCGAGGATGAATCTCGATAGCTGCGGCGGCTGCCATACCCAGCCCGCACTCGGCGGCACCAGCCCCAACTTACAGTTCGGCACGCCCCCGCTCGGCAACGTGCCCAATCCCCAGGTGGCGTTCGCCAGCAAAGATGGCGGCAGCGATTTCGTGCCGTCGTTCATTACCGAGGACGGGCCGGTACGCGAGGCGAGGTTCGTGCTGAATCCCGACGCAACCCGGGACGGCGGGGTGCACGCGCTCTTCACCCTCGCCGGGCGCGCGGGGGCCGACAACTGCGTCCTGGCGCAGCCCGACTTCGCGACGCAGCTCATGAACTACAACGTCATCTTCCGCATTCCCACGCCGACCTTCGGCGCCGGCCTGATCGAGCAGATCCCCGACGCGGCGATCATGGCGAACCAGGCGAGCGACGCTTCGCTGAAGCAGCTACTGGGAATCCTCGGCAGGCCGAATTTCCAGCTTGCCGGCAACACGATCACCGGGATGACGAACAACAACGGCAACGACGGCACCATCGCCCGGTTCGGCTGGAAAGCGCAGAACAAGTCGCTGCTGCTTTTTTCCGGCGAGGCGTACAACGTGGAAATGGGCATCACCAACGAGCTCTTCCAGACCGAGCGCGACGAAACCGAGAACTGCCAGTTCGCGCCGGTTCCCAACACCGTCACCAACGTCGATGCGGACACGCCGATCGAGGCGATCAGCGCGATCGAGAAGTTCGCGTTCTTCATGCGCTTCCTCGACGCGCCGCAGCCTTCCCCGGATACGCCGGGCGGCGCCGACTCCATCGCGAGGGGCAGGCAGAAGTTCGTCGCGATCGGCTGCGCGCTCTGCCATACCCCGTCGTTCACCACCGGCAACTCCACGGTGGAGGCGCTGCGCTATAAGCAGGTGAACCTCTTCTCCGACCTCCTGGTCCACGACATGGGCGTGGGGCTTGCCGACGGCGTGAGGCAAGGCGAGGCCGGGCCGAGGGAGTTCCGCACCGCGCCGCTCTGGGGCGTGGGGCAGCGGATCTTCTTCCTGCACGACGGCAGGACCTCCGACCTGAAAGTGGCGATCCGCCAGCATGCAAGTGCCGGCTCGGAGGCGAACGGCGTGATCACGCGATTTCACCTGCTGGGCGAGGCCGCGAAGCAGGACATCCTCAACTTCCTGCGCTCGCTGTAGCCGGCTTTCCGGCCGATACGCCCGGCCGCGCGAGCTGCGCGGCCGCTGATTACAATCGGCGCATGGCGCTCGATCTCGTGATCCGCGGCGGCACGCTCGCCACAGCCGAGAGAACGTTTCGCGCCGACGTCGGCATCGAAGGCGAGCGTATCGCGGCGCTCGGCGAAGGGCTGAGCGCGATGCGCGTCATCGACGCGAGCGGCAAGCTGGTGCTGCCGGGCGGCGTCGACAGCCATTGCCACATCGAGCAGCTCTCTTCGATGGGCGTGATGACGGCGGACGATTTCTACTCCGCCACCGTCTCGGCCGCGTATGGGGGCACGACCACCGTGATCCCGTTCTGCGCGCAGCACCGCAGCGACGATCTGCGCAAGGTGCTCGCCGACTACCACGAGCGCGCACGAACGAAGGCGGTGATCGACTATGGCTTTCATCTCATCATCGCCAATCCGGACGGGCCGACGCTGCGCGAGCATCTGCCGGCAGCGATTGGCTCGGGCATCCGGTCGCTCAAAATATTCATGACGTACGAGCGCACCCGCCTTACCGACGAGCAGATCCTCGACGTGATGGCCGCCGCGCGCCGGCACGGTGCGCTCGTCATGGTGCATGCCGAGAACCACGGGGTGATCTCGTGGCTAGCAGGGCGCATGGTGAAGCAGGGAAATACCCTGCCGCGCTATCACGGCATCTGCCATACGCGCGGCGCCGAGACGGAGGCGATCCAGCGCGTGGTCGCGCTTGCCGAGCTCGTCGATTGCCCGATCCTCATCGTGCATGTGTCGACTGGTGATGGCATCGAAGCGATTCGCCAGGCGCGCGCGCGGGGCCTGAAGGTTTTCGGCGAAACGTGCCCGCAGTATCTCTTGCTTACCGCGAAGGACATCGATATCGGCATGCAGGGCGCGTTTTTCTGCTGCTCGCCGCCGCCGCGCGACGAGCAAGCGCAGGAGGCCTGCTGGCGAGGGCTGAAGGACGGCACGCTGCACGTGTACTCCTCCGACCATGCGCCCTATGGTCGCGAGGGCAAGCTACCGAAGGGCGAAAGCACGACGTTCAAGGAGATGGCGAACGGCGTGCCGGGCCTCGAGCTGCGGCTGCCGCTCCTCTATACATATGGTGTAGGCGCGAAGCGCATCAGCCTGCCCGAGTTCGTGAACCTCACCGCCACACGCCATGCGCAGACCTATGGCCTGTATCCGCGCAAGGGCGTCATCGCCGTCGGCTCGGACGCCGACATCGCCATCTGGGACCCGCAGAAGAGCGTGGTGGTGGAGCAGACGCACGACCGCACGGGCTACACGCCCTATAGGGGCCGGCGGCTGCAGGGTTGGCCGGTCACGGTGCTCTCGCGCGGTGAAATGATCGTCGAGGACGGCAAGCTCGCCGCGGCGCGAGGGCGCGGGCAGTTCCTCGCGCGCGAGCCCTCTGAGGCGCTGCGCCCGCTCGGCCGCGACGTGCCGGAGATGGCGCAGCTCAAGGCGTGGGAGACGCCACTGCAGCTCTAAAAGCAGCCGGCGGCGGAATGTGCCAGAATTCCGCGCGCTGCGCTCACAAGAAGAAGCGACCACAAGAAGAAGGAAGCAAGCTGGCATGGATCTGCGGCACACCGTAGATCGGATACAGGCCCTCGTCTCGGCGGAGACCGGCCGGCGCCTCGGACCCGACGCCGAGACGGCGCTGTCGCAGCTCCTGCGCAACGCGGGAAGCGGCAACGGGCAGCGACAGGACGGCTTCGCTTATCGCGAGCTCACCATCCTCTTCGCCGACCTGCGCGGCTTCATGGCGATCTCCGACCGCTACCCTCCGCGAACGGTGCTTCAGGTGCTCAACCGGTGCCTCATCAACATGATCGAGGTGGTGTTCGCGCACGAGGGCACGATCGACAAGTTCATGGGCGATTCGATCATGGCGCACTTCGGCGAGGCGCCATCGGGCAAAGACCCCGCCGAGCGCGCCGTCGCCTGCGCCGTGGATCTGCAGATCGCGATGGACGCCCTGAATGCCCAGCATCGCCATAGCGCGCTGCCGGAGCTCTACCTCGGCATCGGCATCAATACCGGCCCCGTGCTCGTGGGTACGCTCGGCTCGGATCTCTATCAGGCGCATACGATCATCGGCGAGGAGGTCAACCTCGCCGCGCGCATCGAGGCGTTCAGCCTGCGCGGGCAGATACTGGTCAGCGAAAGCACCTTCAGCCGCTGCAACGGCTTCGCCAAGACTGGCGAGCCGTTCCCGTTGCACGTCAAGGGCAAGTCGGACCCTATCGTGGTGCGCGAAGTGCTCGAGCTGCCGCAGGCTGGCAAGAGCGTTCCCCGGCGCGACATTCGCAAGAGCCCGCGCGTCAGCGTGGAGATGGGGTTTTCATATCAAGTCATTCAGACCGACGTCACCATGCCCCAGGTGCACGGCGGCGTGGCGCGCGTGCTGGGCTATCACGGCCTGCTCGCCGAGCTCGACGAGCGGCTTGCCCCCGGCCTCGAGGTGAAGATCGGCGTCGAGCTGCCGCTCGTCAACCACCGCGCCTCGGATATCTACGGCCGCGTCAAGAAGTGCACCCGCAAGCAGGGGCGCTACCTGTGCGGCATCGAGTTCACGGCGCTCAGCAGCAAGACCCGTTCGAGCATCGAGTTGCTGGTGCAGATACTCATGCAGGTCACGGAGCCCGCCTAAGACCGGATTTCGCGCGGGCGCGGCGCCCCTAGAATAGGCGCATGAGTCGGCACCTCAAGATCGCCGCGGCCCAGCTCGGTCCGCTAGCGCGCGCCGACAGCCGCGCCGCCGCCACGAAGCGCCTCGTCAAGCTCCTGCGCGAAGCGCATGGCATGGGCGCCCGGTTTGTGGTCTTCCCGGAGCTCGCCTTCACCACGTTCTTCCCGCGCTGGTGGATGGAGGATCAGGCGGAAGTCGACCGGCGCTATTTCGAGCGCGAGATGCCGGGACCCGAGACGAAGCCCCTCTTCGACGAAGCGCGCAAGCTCGGCGTCGGCTTCTACGTCGGCTATGCCGAGCTCACGCCCGACAATCACCGCTACAACAGCGCCATCCTCGTCGCGCCGGATGGGCGCATCGTCGGCAAGTACCGCAAAGTGCACCTGCCGGGCCACGCGGACCACAAGCCGCAGGCGCCGTTCCAGCACCTCGAGAAGAAGTACTTCGAGGTCGGCAACCTCGGCTTCCGCGTCTGGCGTTACATGGACACGATCACCGGGATGCTGATCTGCAACGACCGGCGCTGGCCGGAAGCGTTCCGCGTGCTCGCGCTGCAAGGCGCGGAGCTCGTGGCGCTCGGCTTCAATACGCCGACGGAGAACCTGCACTATGCCGAGCCGCCGGCGCTGCGCGTGCACCACCATCTCATCATGGCGCAGGCGATGGCCTTCCAGAACGCCACGTGGCTCGTCGAAACGGCGAAGTGCGGCGTCGAGGACGGCTTTCGCATGTTCGGCCACTCGCTCGTCGTCGCGCCGACCGGCGAAATCGCCGCCAAGTCGCAGACCGAGCAGGACGAGGTGATCTGCTACAACGCCGATATCGACATGGCCGCGGATCTCAAGCGCACCATGTTCAACTTCGCCGCGCACCGGCGGCCGGAGCACTACCGGCTCATCGTCGAGCGCGTCGGCGCCGAAGTCACCCCTGCCAACGAGGAGCGCTGAATGTTCGTCCTGGTGGTCAATCTGCGCATCAAGCCGGAAAACGTCGAGCGGTTCATGGCCATGGTCCTCGCCAACGCGCGCGAGGCGCGCAATGAGCCGGGCTGCCGGCAGTTCGACGTGCTGGTCGATCCGCAGGAGAAGACAAAGGCGATGCTCTACGAGGTGTACAACGACGAAAAGGCCTTCGAAGCGCACCAGCAGACGCCGCACTTCAAGAAATACCTCGCCGAGGCGGTGCCGCTCCTCGTCTCGCGCGAGCGCCACGTCTACCGGCGCGCCGCGCCCTGATGGATCTCGAGCTCGCCCGCCTCACGGCGCACGAGCGTTACAAGCTCCTCATCGGCCTCGTCATCCCGCGGCCGATCGCTTGGATCTCCACCTGGAGCGAGAACGGCGTCGCCAACTGCGCGCCGTTCTCGTTCTTCAACGTGTTCTCGGAAGATCCGCCGCTCTGCGTGATCGGCATCAATCCGCGCAGCGACGGCGAGCTCAAGCACTCGCTGAAGAACCTTCGCCGCACGGGCGAATTCGTGGTCAACCTGGTGGACGAGGCGAGCGCAAACGCGATGCACATCTCGAGCCGCGAGTACCCCGAGGACGTGAGCGAGTTCGAGGAGGCCCGCCTGACACCGGCGCCGGCGCTGATGGTCAAGCATCCGCGCATCGCCGAAGCGGCGGCGTGCTTCGAGTGCCGCGTCGAGCGGTTGCTCGAGATCAGCGGCACG